>CAYPVI010000001.1:0-29271 GCA_964414135.1 uncultured Candidatus Saccharibacteria bacterium
AAAAACTAACAACCTTTTCCATCTCCGGCTTGATTTTATCAATAATCTCTTTATAATCCATGTTTAATTCAAGAATATATAATAATACCTTAACGAATCAAGGTTCTTATATTTTAATCATAACAAAAAATCTATCCATTGTCGAGAAAAAACCTCAGCAATAAGAGTGCGGGATTCGAACCAAAATTAATTTAGCGGAGCGTATTTTATTCAGATTCAAGGCGTGAGGAGTGAAGTGTATCCTCTGCGATACATAAGCGACGAACAACGCAGAAGATGGATAAAATACGCCCGCCCGAAGGGAAGGAAAGAATAGGCCAATTTCTTCGTTCTTCCTCCTCGATGTGTCACAAGGGACACACCTTCGTCGTCACGCCTCGAACTTAGCCTATTCTTTCTCTTCTAAATTGATTCTGGTTCGAATCCCGTACTCTTAAAAGCATGGAGCTATTTTAAGAATCATAACTGTAATCACATTTCCATTAGTAGAATTTCCAAGGCGAGACGTGAGTTAGTGTTGGTGGTAAAAATTAAGTGTTTTGTAGTTTGAATTTGCCTAATGATGTTTTTTATTTTGGATAAAGAATATCGATTAAAATCCTTGTTTTTTTGTTGGTTTACTACACGCTCAAGAAATATTTTTCTAAAATATCTCAGCCAAGTATCTAAAATCTCTTTTAAATTTTCTATTGAAATATTTTTAGCGTACTGAAAACGAGAAACTAAATCAGACCCGCTTATTTTAATTAAGTCCGAAATAAGTTCTTCCTTGTTTTTAACTTCAAAACTTTTAGTTGGGAAAAACCTGACTTTCTGTACCCGAGAAATAATAGTTGGAAGCAACAACGAAGGATAAGCTGTCACCAAAATTAAAATGGTTTCTCCTTTCGGTTCCTCAAGAAATTTTAAAAAACAGTTTTGAGCTTCCTGAGTCATTAAGTGAGCATTATTTAAAACTGCAATTTTAAAATCAGCTAAATAGGGTTTAAAAGAAAGTTTTCTTATAAGCTTTCTTATTTGAGCAATCTGGATTCCTTGGCTCGCCGAAGCTTTAGCGAAGGCAGTTTCTGCCTCTGGTTCAATCAAAATAAAATCGGGGGGGCTTATTTTCCCGATAAGAAACTTAGAAAACTCAATTGCTAATGCCTTTTTCCCTAATCCTTCTTGACCATAGAACAAAAGAGCGTGAGGTAATCTATTTAACTCTGCTGATTTCTTTAAGAACTCCCACTGTTTTTGATAATCATTCATACTACTTTTTTGCCATTATACTCTTTTTGTAGGCCTCAAGATTTTCCAGGACCACGCCTGTTCCTTTTGCCACACAAAGCAATGGGTTTTCAGATAAGAAACAGGGCACGCCGGTAACCTGAGCAATAAGTTCATCAATATTTCTAAGCAACGCTCCTCCTCCTGAAAGAATCATTCCTTTATCCATAATATCAGCTGAAAGTTCGGGAGGAGTATCTCTTAAAACTATCTTAACTACCTGAACAATTTCACCAAGTTGATCGGAAATTGCCTCGCAAACTTCATTAGAAGCAATCTTAATGTTCTGGGGTAATCCAGAGATTAAATCCCGACCCCGAATTTCTATTTTTTTCTCTTCCTTTTCTGGCAAAGCTGTCCCGATTTTTATTTTTATTTCTTCAGCGGTCTGCTCACCAATGGCTAAATTATATTTTTTCTTGATATAATCTGAAATTGCCCAATCCATTTTGTCCCCAGCTACCCTGAGAGAATGGCAAGTTACTATCCCACCGAGAGAAATTACAGCTACCTCTGTGGTTCCTCCGCCGATATCAACAATCATATGCCCTGAACAAGAATTGATGGGGATACCAGCGCCAATCGCAGCTAAAATCGGTTCCTTTGCCACATAAACTGCCCTCGCTCCAACCGCTATCCCAGCCTCAATCACTGCCCTCTTTTCGGTGGAAGTAATACCGGCCGGCACTCCAATTAATAATTCCGGTTTTAAAAACCTAAAAACTGTGGCTGTTTTTTTAATAAAATATCTCAGCATTGCTTCGGTAACTCGATAATCAGCAATCACTCCATCCCTTAAGGGTCGATAAATCCTGATAGTATCGGGCGTCCGACCTGTCATCTCTTTTGCTTCCTGTCCCACAGCCAAAATTTTATTTTCAGTAAGAGCAACTGCTACCACTGACGGCTCACTCAAAACCACTCCTTTTTGGGAAGTAAAAACCACTGAATTACAAGTTCCTAAATCAATACCAATTTTCTTTGTAAACATAAATTTTATGCTTTAACTCTTTTGATTTCTGCTCCCAATTTTTGAAGTCGTTCTTCTATCTTCTCATATCCCCTATCAATCTGATAAATATTATGAATAACAGTTGTTCCCTTTGCAATAAGTCCGGCAATAATCATTGCTGCTCCAGCTCTAATGTCTGAACTAGGCATCTCAATTCCCTGAAGCTGGTTTGGACCATAAACAATAGCTCTATGAGGATCACAGAATATAATGTTAGCTCCCATTCTATTTAATTCGTTAAGATATCTTAATCTACCATCAAATAAAGGATCGTGTATCATTGTAGGACCTTTTGTCTGAGTTGCCAATACGCCTAATTCTGGCTGCAAATCAGAATGAATTCCAGGATAAGGCAAGCTCTGAATTTTATCAATCCTAATTTTTTTAGAAGGCAAAACTTTTATTGTTTTTGAATCTATAATTTTAAAATTAGCTCCAAAATCCTTTAATCTTTTTAAAAATAAACTAAGAAATGACAATTCAGCGTTTTTAATTATTACTTGTCCTTTCGTTGCCAGGGTTGCAATAATAAAAGTGCCTGTTTCAATAGGATCATACATTATAGTATGCTTAAATCCTTTTAATTTTTTCTTCCCAATGACTTCTAATTTTCTAATTCCCGAGCATTTAATCTCAACACCCATTTTCTCAAGAACTTTAATCAATTCCTGGACTTGATAATCCTGATCAGCTATTTTAATAACAGTTTTTTTAGGATTAGCAGCAGCAAACAAAAGCATATTTTCTGTTGCTGTAACGCTAATTTCTTTAAGAATAATTTCTAAAGATTTATCTTGTTTTATTTTTTCAAAACGATAAAATTCGCTCTCTGAAGAAATTTTAACCCCTGCTTGTTTAAAAGCGTCTAAATGAGTATCAATAGACCTTACTCCAATAATGCATCCGCCGGGAGAAGGAATTTTTACTCTATTAAAACGAGCTAATAATCCTCCTAAAAGCAAAATAGACCCCCTAAAGCATCCTACAAGATTAAAAGGAACTTTAGAGGGGCTAATTTTTGAAGAATTTATTTCAATTTTTCTCTTTCCCGTCCAAGAAATTTCAGCTCCTGTCTTTTCAAGAATTTTTATCATTTTAAAAACATCCTCAATTAAAGGAATATTATCAATAACACAAGTTTCTTTGGTTAAAAGAGATGCTGCTAATATAGGGAAGGCAGCATTCTTTGCTCCCCTTATTTCAACTTCTCCCTTTAAAGAATTTCCTCCTTGAATAACAAACTTCTCCTCCATATTGGGTACCCTCTCTTCAAATACAATACTGTATTGTAAGAGCGGGTACTTATATCTTAAAGCAAAACCCAAAAGTTGGCAAGCCCGCACACCAAACGAGGACAAGCCCCGCCTTTGGCGGGGCAAACTGACGAAGTCAGTCCTCGTTATGGTGCGTGGACAAGAGGGATAAATTTGAGTAAAATAGTATATATGACGCGGAAAACTAAGAATATTTTATTTTTAATCCTATTAATCTTATTTCTAACAGCAGCTCCCTTAACTGTTTTTTATTCTTTAGGTTGGAGGTTTGATTGGAAAACGAAGAGAGCCATCCAGCCGGGAGTTTTTTATTTTAAGGTCTGGCCTAAAAATGTCCAAATTTACCTTGACGGTGAACTTAAAGAGAAAACTGATTTTTTCTTCGGCTCAGTACTTATTGAAAATCTCCTGTCTAAAAAATATGATGTAGAAATTAAAAAAGAAGAATTTCACATATGGGAAAAAACATTGGAAATAAAAAAAGGAGAAGTTACTGAAGCAAAAAATATTGTTTTAATTCCAGAAAACCCAAGCTTTACAGTGATGATAAAAAAAACAAAGGATTTCTTTTTCTCGCCGGATGGAAAAAAAATAATTCTAAGAGAAGAAGACGATAAGAATCAAAGTTGGGCTTTAAAGCTCTTTGAATTAGATAAAAACGTCAAAAGCCATCTAATTGATGAAAGAGATATTTCCAAAGGAGAAGTTCAGTTATTTAACTTAAAATTTTCTCCTAATTCAAAAACAGTTCTGTTAAAAGTTCAAACTAAAGAAAACTTAATCTATTATCTTTTGGAAATAGATAAAACTCCGGCAGTTTTGACTTCTCTTGATTTCTTAAATTCGTCCGCAGAAGAGGTTTATTTCAATCCTGAAAACCCCCGAAAATTATTTATTTTACTACCCCCGACAGCTGAAACCGGTGAAGGCGGAGGAGAATTAAATGAAGTAGATTTGGTTGACCAAAAAATTTCTCTAACTCCCTTAAAAAATATTATTAGCTGTTCAATTTTTAATGAGAGTATTTATTATCTTAACTCCTCAGGATTTCTTTTTAAGACCGACCTTTCTTTTAATCAAGAAGAAAGATTAAATATAATCGCTTTTCCTTTGAAAAAAGAAGCAAAGTATAAAATCACCGCTTCTAACTCTAAAATTCTTTTAGAGGAAGATGATACTCTATATATTTTTAACAGAGATAAAAAATCATTCCAGAAATTTTTTGAATCAGTTAAAAATTTTAAATTCTCTTCAGATTCCAAAAAACTGGTCTATTTTAATGATTATGAAATCTGGGTTTTATTTCTTGAAAAAAAATACGGCCAGCCTCAAAAGGAAGCAGGAGAACAGTTATTTATAACACGTTTCTCAGAAAAAATTGATGATGTTTTCTGGTATACGGATCATTACTTAATTTTTAATGCTGGGAATAAACTAAAAATCGCCGAAATCGACGATAGAGATAAAATAAATATTGTTGACCTGGCAGAATTTAAAAACCCAGAGATATTCTGGGCTAACAAAAAATTATATGTCCTCTCCGAAGAAAATCTCTACGTTTCGGAAGAATTAACTCCTTGAATTTTCTTCTTAAAATCTTCCCATTTCATTTCGCCTGCTTCACCCATATTACAAATTTCTCTGAATTGACAGTATTTGCATTGCCAATTTTCTGGATAATCAGGGAGACGCGAAGGGATAATATTGGAATCAATTTGTTTTTTAAGATTAGTCAAAGCATTTAAGAGAAACTGAGCTTGGGTTTGACTATAATCAACCATAAATTCTTTTAATTCTAAATTATCTTTATTCACATAAAGCAATATCCCTTTAGAAATCTTAAAGTAATATAAATAAAGTTGGATTTGTTTAATATTTTCTTCTTTCGGTTTAGTTAAAGTCCTGAAAATCATACTATTCATGCTTTTGATATCAAGCACATAAAGATCTTTCCCATCGCTAATTATTGCATCAGCTCTTCCCGAAATCAGTTCTTGAGAATCAATCTTAACTTCAGAAGCTACAATATGAATTTCTCTAGTACTGATCAGTGAACTCATAATAAGCTGATGCATATGATCTCCGTGATCAAACAACCGTAAAATATTGGCCTTCATTTCTTTTTCCGGAACATTTTTAAATTTGAAGAAAAGCTGGCGAGAACACTTTCCAGCTTGACTGATATAGAAATGGGTTTGGGCTTTATTTTTAGATCTACTTTTCTGATTATCCAAATAAAATTTATCAATAATCTCTTTTAACATATTATCTCTTAGACCATTGCGGGCCTCTGCGAGCGCGTTTTAAACCAAACTTCTTTCTTTCTCTCATTCTGGAATCTCTTGTCAAATAACCTGCTTTTCTGAGCCGTTTCCGGAAATCAGGATTAAATTCCACCAAAGCCCTAGCTATTCCATGCCTGACAGCTTCAGCTTGGGCATGAAACCCTCCCCCTTTTACTTTAGCCGAAACTCTAAACTTATCAAAGGATTTCATTCTCTCAAGTGAAGCATTAGCAATTTGCTGAAGTTCTAAAGTAGGAAAAAAATCTTGATATGGTTTCCCGTTAACTAAAATTGTTTTTTCTCCTTGAGTAAAAAGCCGCACCCGAGCTACTGCTGTTTTTCGCCGACCAATCGTCTCAAAATACCGAGCAAGATTAGGAGTCGGTTTTTTAATTTCCTTTTTTGCAACCTTTTTCTTAGTAGTTATTTTCTTCTCTACTTTTTTTGTTTTCTTAACTTTTTTAATTGTTGTTTTTTTAGTTTTTGGCATTATTCTATTTTTAGTCGCTTTATTTGTTTAGCTCTCAATTTGTTTTTTGGCAGCATTCCGAAAACTGCTTTTTTCAAAACTTCGTCAGGATTTTTTTCAAAAAGTTTTTTTAATGAAACTTTTTTCAATCCTCCTAAATACCCTGTGTGATGGTAATAAATTTTCTGCTCAAACTTCTTGCCAGTTATCTTGATTTTACTAAAATTTTTAACCGTAACAAAACCCCCCATATCTTTGTTAGGAACAAAGTCGGGTTTATCCTTGCCACGCAATAAAATTGCAATTTGCGTAGCTAAGCGTCCCAATATTTTGTTTGTAGCATCAATTGTGTGAGTATTACGTTGCATAGAAATTATTTAACAAGTTCAACTATTGCCATTTTGGCTCCATCTGATTTCCTCGGTCCTAATTTAATTATCCTCGTATACCCTCCTTTTCTCTTCTTATATCTTAGTCCAATTTTGTCAACTAATTTTTTAACTAATGATTTTGTGAAATATTTTGCTAAAATTCTTCTGGAAGCTAAATCTCCTTTTTTTGCTCTGGTTATACATTTTTCAGCAAACCTAGAAATCTCCTTGGCCTTAACTTCAGTAGTTTTTATTTTCTCATTTAAAAAAAGCGCGCCTGCCAAGGATTTTAATAGAGCTTTTCGCTGATTTCTTTTTCTTGAAAGTTTTCTGCCTTTTTTAAGCTTGCGCATATTAATTCTTTGATTTCTTCTTTTTCTTTTTCTGTTCCTTCTTCACCGCTTTAACAGGAACGAGTTTCTTTTTAGGAGCCTTTTCTTTGGAAACTTTCTTTTCTATTGAGGTATTAAGAGTTTCTGTAAGTAAAGAAAAGTGTTTTACTAAAATTTCTGAGGCCTGAAAAAATGCCTCTTCCGGAGTAATTGTTCCATCGGTTTCAATATCTAAATACAATCTGTCAAAATCGGTCCTTTCCCCAACTCGCATATTTTCCACCTTATAATTTACTTTTTTAACGGGAGTAAAAATGGCATCAATAGAAATTGCTCCGACTTCTAATTTCCCTTGTTTTTTTCTTCGTTCAATTGGTTCATATCCAACACCTTTTTCAACTTGAATCTCCATCCCCAATTCTGCTTTTTTATTAGTTAAAGTAGCAAGATGGCAGGATTTGTTTACTAATTCAATCTGACTAGGAAATTTAAAATCAGAACCCTTTACTTCTTTTTCACCTTTAATTTTTAAGGTTACTTTCTGAGACTCATCGTTATACATCTTAAATCTCAATTGTTTTAAGTTCATTACAATAGTAATCACGTCTTCCAAGACGCCCGGTATTACTGAAAATTCGTGTTGAACTCCCTTAATTTTCGCCTGAGTAACAGCTGCCCCCGGCAAAGAAGAAAGTAAAACTCTTCTCAAGGAATTGCCAATGGTTACTCCATATCCAGGATACAGAGCTTCAATTTCAAAACGAGCCCAGTCCTCTTTTTTGTTAATAATTTTAGGTTGTTTTGGCAATAAAATCATATAAACATATAAACATTTAAACATATTGACATCTAAACAAATCAATGTTTAAATGCTGAAATGTTTAAATATTAAAATGATTGTTATCGTGAATAAAATTCAAAAATTATGGAAATTTCAGATGGTGGAATCGCTTCTTCTAAATTAGGTTGGTTAATAATCTTTCCTTCTAATTTTTCAATATTAAGTTTAATCCAAGAAGGAGATTTATATTTTTTAAGGGCCGAGGGAAGATTCTGAAAAATAGTTTTTTTAGGAGACCTAGGATGTAAAGTAATCTTATCTCCCATTTTTACCTGATAAGACGGGATATTAACCTTTTTCCCATTAACCAAAAAATGGCCGTGACTTACAACTTGCCGAGCCTGAACGCGTGAAGAAACAAACCCCATTCGAAAAATCACATTATCTAAACGACTCTCTAATTTTTTTATCAATAAAGCCCCGGCATCTTTTACTTTTCCCCGTTTTTCGAGAACTTCTTTTACGTATTTTCTAAATTGCCTCTCGTCTAAATTATACCAACGTCTTAGTTTTTGCTTTTCTCTTAATTCTTTTCCATATTCAGAAGAAGCCCTAGTTCTCCTCTTGCCCTTCTCTCCTGGAGGATAAGGTCTTCTTACCATTGAACATTTTGTCGATAAACATCTATCGCCTTTAAGAAAAAGTTTCACCCCAAGCCGTCGACAAATTTTACATTTATTATTCTTCATTTTAAACTCTTCTAACCTTGGGCGGCCTGCAACCATTGTGAGGTATTGGAGTAACATCTGTAATAGAAATAATGTCTAAACCATGAGTAGCTAACGACCTAATAGCTGATTCTCGACCAGAACCAACTCCCTTTACCAAAACTGATATTCTTTGAATTCCTAATTTTTTAGCTGTTAAACATATCCCTTCTGCTACTTTTGAAGCGGCAAAAGGAGTAGCTTTTTTTGTTCCCTTAAAGCCAATCGCCCCTGCGCTGGTCCAAGTTAAAACATTACCGTGAAGATCAGTCAAGGTAATTAAGGTATTATTGTAAGAAGAAGAAATATAAATTCTTCCATCTTTTGTCTTGAGGGAACTTTTAATATTAATCTCTTTTCTCATCCCTGTCTCTATTTTTTCTCTTTCTTTAAGAAGTTCCTCTTCAGTTTTTTTTACGATACGTTTTTTACCCATTTTAATAGAATTAGGAATTATGAATTATGTCGTCATCTCATTCTTAATTCTTAATTCTTAATTTAATCTCTACTTTGCCCCTGGGGCTGATCTTTTTCCAGATCCAACTGTCTTTCTGACATTTCCCCGAACAGTCCTGGTATTAGTTCGAGTTCTTTGACCTCTAATTGGCAGTCCTTTAATGTGACGAATGCCCCGCCAACAGCCAATATCCCGCAATCTTTTAATATCTATCATTATTTTTCTTCTGAGCCTTCCTTCAATTTTATATTTGCTTTCAATTATGTCTTTAAGTTTATTGATTTCTTCAGTTTTTAATTTAGAAGCCCGGCAATGAGAATCAATATCTGCTTCGAATAAAATTCTTTTACTCAAAGACCGGCCTATACCATATATATAAGTTAAAGCTATCTCTATTTGTTTTTCTTCCGGGATATTAACCCCGGCGATACGTGGCATATTTAAATAGTTTAACGATTAAGTAATTAAGAACTTAATAACTCATCTATCCTTGACGTTGCTTATGTTTTGGGTTCTTTTTACAAATAACATAAACTCGTCCTTTTCTTCGGACGATTTTGCAATGTCTGCAGATTTTTTTTACTGAGGATCTCACTTTCATAATTGGATTTTAGATATTGGATATTAGTTTTTTGTATTTGTCATCTATCATCTAATATCTACCTGCCGCGGTACACTATCCTTCCCCGTTTTTCATCATAAGGAGTCATCTCTAAGGTCACTTGGTCCCCCGGTAAAACCTTAATCCGATGAATTCTCAGCTTACCAGCAAGGTGGGCAATTATTTCTTCTCCACCATCTATCCTTACTCGAAAATTAAGACTAGGTAATGCCTCTAAGACAACACCAGTTTTCCGATAAACCTCGCGCTTTTTCGGTTCTTTAAAAGGTTTGTGGTAAATCTTTTTATTATTCTTCACCATTTTAGATAATTAATTAGTGTAACAAAATTCCTTTTGTTAGTCAACCCTTTACCTTAAGATTAATATGAGGAGTTAAAATTTAACCTTACCTTAATTTTATTAATATCTCCTGGGATTTTTTTCTTTAAAAACGGCCAAGATTTTATCTCAACTTTAGTTACTTGAGGCATATCTTCTAAAAATACTTCTGCCTCTTTAAAGGACTTTTCTAAAAGAGCTTCTTTAAGCTTGGCTAAACTAATGTCCGAATAAATTTTAGCTTTAATCTCTAAACTTAAAACAATTTCGCCTGATTCTAAATCTATTGATTCAGAAGAATAATTGATTTCTAAACTCTCCTCTTGAATTTTTTTACCATCAGCAATATCTAAACTAATACAATTTTTAGCAAAATCTTCTATGTCTGATTTCTTAAATCCCAACCCCTCTGATTTAACTTTAATTTGGAGATTAAATGATTCAACTTCGGTCCCAGCTTTTACTGAACTATCAATCTCTACAATCTCTTGAGATATTGCTTCATCTAATAGAACAAAATCTGCGGGAAGAGTTGATTTTAAAAATTCTCTACTTTCTTTTCTTAATCCCTCTGCTAAAACATTTTCAGCTTTCTCTAAGTCCTCTTGAGTAACCTGAGAAACTTCACTCTCAAAACCGCCTGTCATAGAAGAAAAAGATTTTCCATAGAAAGAAGTATATTTTGAAGTTCCTTTAAACCCTGGAATTGAAAAAGTAGAGGGATCAATATTATAACTCTCGCCAGGTTCAGCCGCCATAACTTCAATATCAGTATAACCAGAAACAAACTTTCCTTTCTCGTAATATCCTCCAGCGATAACTTCTCTTTTTACCGAACGGAATAACTTTCCGTTAGCAGAAACAAAACGAGTATTAAGAAGCAGGCTCTGAGGAGAGGTAGAATATTCATTAAAAACCCTAATTATACCTTTCGCTCTTTCTTCCTTCAGTATTTTACCTGAAGCAGAAAATTCTTGAGAAATAAATTTTTGATCGCTAAAAACTTTCCCCGGGATAATTTTTGCTTCAAAATCAAGATGTTCCGCATTTAAATTAATAGTGGCCGTTTCTTTGAAATTTAAAATTTCTGTTTCTGGCCAAATTTCAATTTCTACTTTAGAAAAAAAGAAAAAACTTGAAATTATTACTAAAATTAAAAAAACAAAACAAAAAACAAAACTCTTCAGAAAAAACCTTTTCTTTTTCCGAACAGGCCTTATTTTTTCCTCCTGCTTTTCACTCCTTAAAAAACTAATTTCCTTAGGAGGAATAATGTCATAAAATTTCTTAGCCATAATAACAAGTAAGTAAAGATGGAATATATTGAGGATTTTTTAAACCTTTTGTTTCATCTTTAATGTTTTTTAAATCTTGAGGATAAATAATCTTGGCTCCGGGCAAAAACTCTTTAATTTCTGGAAGTAAACTTCCTCCCCCAAAAAGAAAAATAGTTGAGGAAAAAAACTCTTTTGGTAAACCCTTCGCCTTTTCGGGAAAAAAGGTGAATGGTAAAGATTGCTTTAAATCTTCATACCAGATTCTTTTTCTCTCTAAAAACATTTCTTTGATTCTCTTTTCAGATTCAGGGCTTAAAAATTTATTTGCATATCTTTCTTTTAAAGTTCTAGCTAACTCCTCATCAATTCCTAAAATTTCAGACAACTCCTGGGAAAATATCTCCCCTCCGGTTTCAAATTCGTTAACTTGCTTTAAATTACCTCCTTTTATTAAAAAAACTTGAGTGGTTTGTCCTCCAACATCAAGGAAAATGCCATCCCCTATTTTATCTTCTAATACAATGGGTAAATTTTCAGCTAAATGAATTATTTTAAAAAATTTTAACTGTAAACCTTCAAAAATTTTTTTTATACTTTCAAAGTAATATTTCGGTAAAAAGCTTACTAATATCTTAAGGTCTAAATCTTTCCCGTCATACTTTTGAAGCTCTGATACCGGATATCCATCAATTTTTATTTCAAGAATTTTTTGGTTAATCCACTGAATATCGCTTGCTAAAATACCAAACTTTTTGGTAAATCTTTGAGAAACTTCTTTCTGAGCTTCTTTAAAAACTTGCTGATAAATAAGCTCTTGCTCACCTTTAGAAATCTTCTTTTTTGAATTATCTCGCTTAAAAGATTTCCAAACAATTCTTCCTTTTAGAATATTAGGAGGCAAATTAACTAAAACCGGCCATTTTTTACAGTCTTGCCTCTGTGCCCCTAAATTTTGGCAAGCTTCCTTAATTGTTTTCGAAATAGCCCTTTTCATCACGTCCACCTCAAAATCCCTACTATCAAATACCCCATATTTTTCAAAATATTGAGTAGAAGCGCCTAAAACAATGACTTTGCTATTCTCTTTCTTGCAAATCAAACTTTTAACCGCCTCAGTCCCAACATCCAAAACCAGAAAGAGTTTTTCTTTTTTTCTTTTTGTCCCAAAAAACTCAAATCTCATTAGTTAATTTTACCCTGTTAGAGATTATAGGGCAAGGTAAAAGTACAAAAAAGCAAACCTCTAGCTGGGTTTGCCACAAAATTATTTTTTATTCTAAAATGGCTCTAATGCGGCGGATGCCGGCACCAGAGGATTCTTCTTTTGTAATCTTAAATTTGCCGAGTTCAAGAGTGCGCTTGACATGAGGACCGGCACAAATTTCTTTAGAAAAAACTTGCCCTAAGGAATCCGAAGAGTCTCCAATAGAATAAACTTTAACTCTATCTCCATATTTTTCTCCGAAAACACCCATTGCCCTTTGTTTCTTTGCCTGATCTAAAGGCATTTCTTCACAATTTACTTCTAAGTCCTGCTTTATTTTCTGATTAACTAAATTTTCTACTCGCTTAAGTTCTTCCTCTGTTAATTTAGCGATATGAGAAAAATCAAATCTTAATCTTTCCGCTGTAATATTACTTCCCTTCTGATAAACATGGTCGCCTAAAACCTCTCTTAGAGCAGCTAAAAGCAAATGAGTGGCGGTATGATATCTTGTTGTCTGTTCTGAATGATCAGCCAATCCCCCTTTAAATTTCTGCTCTCCTCCTTTTCTAGAAAGCTCTTGATGTTTTTTAGTTTCTTCATTGAAATATTTTCTAATTTTTTCTTTGAAAAATAATTCTCTCATCAAACGCCTCTCTATCTCTTCGAAAGATAGTTCTAATGGAAAACCATAACTTTGATATGCAAAAAAAAGCTTTTTCGCTAAATTGCTTAAATGTTTTTCTATATCAACCGCTTCAATTTTTCCTTTTGATTTAATTAAATCTTTTGCTTTAAGAATCTCGTCATTCCAGTCAACGATTCTTTCTAATTCTTCTAATCCTTTTTCTAATGTTTTTTTGAATTTTTCTTCTTCTCTAATAAATTGCTCAAAAATAAAATCCTGGTTTTTCTTAAGCTCAGGATAAACATCTTTATAAATTTCAATAACAGCTTTAGCAATTTTATGACAAAAAATATCCTCTATGCCTATTTGCTTAGCATATCTTACGCTTCTTCTAATCAAACGTCTTAGAATATAACCTTTTTCAACATTAGAGGGTTCAATGTTCTCTGACAAAATGAAACAAGCAGCTTTAATATGATCAGCAATAACTCTTAGGGCTTTTTGATCTTCTCTCTGAGATAAAGCTTTAATTTCTTTAATAATTGGCTCAAATAATTCTGTTTCAAAAACATTATCAAAACCATTTAAGACTGCGATTGTTCTTTCTACCCCCATGCCCGTATCAACGTTTTTCTGTTCTAAGGGAAGATACTTCCCCTCTTCTGTCTTGTTATATTCCATAAAAACATCATTCCAAATCTCAGAATACTTTCCACAACCACAACCTGGTTTGCAATTAGAACTACATTCTTTTTTGCCAGTATCATAAAACATTTCTGTACAAGGACCACAAGGACCAATTTGACTAGCTGGGCCCCACCAATTATCTTTTTTAGGCAAATAATAAATTCTTTCTTTAGAAACTCCTAATTCTTGCCAAATCTTAGCTGATTCTTTATCGCGAGGCACATTATTATCGCCAGCAAAAATTGTAACTGATAGTTTTTCTAAGGGAATTGCCAACCATTCCTTGCTAGTTAAAAACTCAAAGCTCCATTCAATCGCCTCTTTTTTCCAATAATCATCTAAAGACCAATTTCCTAGCATTTCAAAAAAAGTTAAATGCCAACTATCTCCTACTTCTTCAATATCATCAGTCCTAATACATTTTTGAACGTTAGCCAATCTTTTGCCCTGAGCATGTTTCTCCCCTAACAAAAAAGGCACCAAAGGATGCATGCCAGCCGTAGTGAAAAGTACAGTTGGATCGTGCTCTGGAATTAAAGAAGAACCAGGAATAATTGCGTGTTTTCTTTCTTTAAAAAAAGAAAGATATTTTTTTCTTAATTCAAGGGAGTTCATCATTTTAGCTATATCTATCCGCCACTATCGAAGCTATATATGCTTCTGGTTTTATTTTTGGCTCAAACCCACTTCCTCGAATAAGACCGGTTAATTCTTTAACCATATCTTTAGTTGCTCCGTTCTCGCCAATGTCAGCATGAATATAACGAAATTGATAATGGAGATTCTCGTTATTTATTTTTTGGATTTTCTTCTTAAAATCCTCCCTTAAAAATAAAGCCAAATCGCAGGATAACAAAACCTCTTCTAAGATTCGGACTCTCCAGTTAACAAATTTTTTATTTACAGAGGGGGGATATTTTATTTTCTTAAGGAAAAACCTTCCTCCTTCGCCAACCCTCAAAATAGCCACAACGACTGGAAAATTCGGGTCTTCGCCCGAGGAAGAATCACAGCCAACAATAATGTCATAAAACTTTTCTGGTTTTTCTTCAATATATCCTATTATTTCTTCAATTACTTGTTTGACTAATAAATTTCCTTTAGTTGGATTATAAAAATATCCTTTTAAATCTATCTTATTCATAATGAAAAATTTTAACAAAATTCTCTCCAAAAATCAAGTCCCTTATTTTTTGGAGAGAAACGGACTATATTACTTTTTTTACTATTTCAATAAATCCTTTTGCCTTTAAAGAGGCTCCTCCGACAAGAAGTCCTTGAAGACCAGCTTCTTTTATATAACCCGCGGCATTTTTGCTATTGACGCTGCCGCCATAAAGAAGCCGGATATTTTTAGAAATAGTTTGATTATAAATTTTAGAAACAATTTTTCTAATAAGCAAACCAATTTTTTGGGCTTCTTCAACATCGCAAGGGTTACCGGTTCCAATAGCCCAGATTGGCTCATAGGCAATAGAGAGTTTTGAGTTTTGAGTTTTGAGTTTTGAAATATCTTCTAGGGCTTTCTCTATTTGCCTTTTTAAAATCTTGTCAGTCTCTCCCCTATCTCGCTGTTTCTGGGTTTCTCCTATGCACAAAATAGGACTCATTTTAGTTTCAATTATTACTTTCAATTTTTTATTTATTATTTCATCGGTTTCTTCGAAATATCTTCGTCTCTCCGAATGACCAACAATTACATACTGACAGCCTAAACCTTTAAGCATTATTGGAGAAACCTCACCCGTATAAGCACCCTTTTTCTCCCAAAATACATTCTGGGCACCTAATTTAATATTGGATATTGGATATTGGATATTGGATAAAAAAACAAATGGCGGGCAGATTACTATCTCCGCCTTTTTAATATTTCTTACTCCCCTTTTTACCAAATTAAAAAGCTGCTTGGTCTCGCCTAAAGTTTGGGGATTCATTTTCCAATTTGCTACAATTAATGATTTCATAAATATTGTTCACTGTTCATTGTTTTCTGAGATATTTTGCCGCCATTTCCGGCTCAATTGTTGATATCTCCATCCTTGTCCCGATTTCAAATCCAGCCCAGGTTGATGTTTTCGGCAGAATTGTCCAATGCCAGTGATAATAATCGTGATTTTGCCCATCAGAGGAAGCAGTATGTAAATAAAAATTATAAGCAGGGTCGTTGAGGGCTTTGTAAAGTTTATTTAAAGCTGCCTGAAATGCCTCAGCTAATCCCCATTTTTCTTCCTCTTTTATCCGCTCAAAATAAGCAAGATGTTTTTTTGGTGAGACAATGACTTGGAAGGCGGTTTTTGAAGCAAAAGGACAAATTACTAAAAAATCTTTATTCTCAAAAACAATTCTTTTTTTGACTCTTTCCTCCCATTTGTTCATCTGGCAGTAAATACATCCTTTTCTCTTTTTGTAATAACTTCGGGAACGCAGAAGAGCTTTTTGAAGATCAACATCAATAAGAGGAGTAGTAATAATTTGAGAGTGAGGATGAGCAATTGAGGCTCCGGCCTCCTGACCGTGATTATGAAAAATAGATACGTGATTAACAAATTTTTTTGGCATTAAATCTAAATACCTTTCCTGATAAACATCAAATACTTCTTTAATCTTTTTTACTGAAAATTGAGCCATTTGTTTTTTGTGGTCACGAGTAACCACTACTTCATGAAATCCTACTGCATTCATTTTTTTGTATAATTTCCCCTCGGTTTGCTCATCTAGTTTAGGATGAGGAAGAAAAGCCGGGAATTTATTAGGAATAACAATGGTTGTCCAATCTTTAGGGATTTTTCCTATCTTAAAAGGAATTTTTCTACCCTGAGAAAAAATAAGAGTTGGCGTTCCCTGAGTGTTAATCTTACAAAAAGGACAGTTTTTTTTAGAAACCGTTTCGGCAACTTTTTTCTTTTTTCTAAAGGTTTCCGGCCTCCTTGCCCTGCCTGTAGCAATAACAACCCAATCCTGACCAACCAAATCCATTCTTAATTCTGACGGAAACTTCAATTTTTTATATTTTTTTATAACCATTACTTTATTTTACCCCGCTGGTTAAAATTTGGCAACCAGTTTTGGTGACTGCGAGGGCGTGTTCAAGATGGTAACAGAGAGATCTGTTTTTGGTCTCGTTGCAAAAATCGTCCGATCGGACGATTTTTACCATACTGATAATTTTGGTAATTTCAGCTTGAAATAAAAAAGAGGACGATATGTATCGTCCCCCGGAAGCGTCAACCAAAATATCTACGCTCCCCTCTACGGATGAGGAATCAGAGTAGCACTATTGTCGTCGGGAAAGCCGAAACGCTTCGGTGCAATAGCGACAGCAAGTGAACCAACCGCAAGCACTACTAACAATGCTGCTCCCATAAAAACCACCGCCCCCCAACCATATGCCAGTATAATTATTAATTTATCCATCGTGTTCTCCTTTCAATCAGAATTAAACTTTTCACATTTACTTTTTCGTGAACAATTTTTCTACTTATTATGATAGCCTATTACTTTAAACTTGTCAATACCTGGCAGCCGGTTTTAGTAACAACCATCATGTGTTCAAAATGAGCGCAGAGAGAATTATCTCTTGTTTGATAGCCATAGCCGTCTTTGGCTTTTTTTAAGCGCCAGTCCCCAACTGTGACCATTGGCTCAATGCAAAAGGTCATCCCTTGTTTTATTTCAGGCCCTGTTTTTCTTTCTCCGTAATTTGGAATTTTAGGATCTTGATGCAGTTCTCTGCCAATTCCATGACCGCATAAATCGCGGACAATTCCATATCCCTGGCCTTCAACATATCTTTGAATAGTATTGCCAATATCGCCAAAAGTATTGCCGGGTCTGACTTTTTTTATACCTCTTTTAAGAGCTTTTTTTGTTATTCTAATTAATCTTTGGGCTTCCGGTGAAATTTTCCCCACCGGAACAGTAACTGCCATATCAGAATGATAACCTTTATATAAAACCCCCATATCAATAGAAAATATATCTCCTTGTTTTAATTTTCTATCACAGGGGATGCAATGGACGATTTCTTCGTTTATACAAGAACAAATAGTAGCAGGAAACCCTTCATAGTTTTTAAAAGATGGTTTTGCTCCATATTTTAAAATAAGGTCTTCTGCAACCTTATCTAAATATTTAGTAGTAATGCCCGGCTTAACTATTTCTTCCAATTCTTTCATAACTCTCGCTAAAATCTTGCCGCTTTCTCTCATTATTTTAATCTCTTTTTCTGTTTTTATTGAAATCATTTAAAAAAAAGCGGAGGCCCCATGTCTCCGCCATTTTTATTTTATTGCCTTTAAGGTGTCGGCATGCACGGCAGCAACGAATTGTTCGCCATTAATTTTTTGAACTTTTATATGTTGTTTTTCAAAAATATCAATAACTGGATAAGTTCTATTGACATATTCTTTCAATCTAATCTTAATAATCTCTGGGTCATCTAATCCTTTTCTTCTAATTAACTTGGAACCGTCTAAAGGACAAATTGTCAGTTTTTCTGTTTCTTTATTATATAAAATCGGATGACGCATCAATTCGCAGATTCTCCTGTGAGAATTTCTAAAAATTGTTTCTTTAGCGCTAATATTAATTAAAACAACTTTTATATTTTCCTGGCCATAAAGTTCTTTTAATAAAGGAATTACTCTTTCTCCCTCATAAACCGTTCTTGGTGAACCAGCTAAAATTAAACTTTCTCCTTGCTCGGCTAATTTTCTAATATGTTTTTCAACCAAATAACTAGCAAAAGGAGGACTGCATAACTTTCCTTCCATCCATAATTTCTTTTCATCAGAAGCATCAAACTTTTCCCCGTTTATTTCAATAGATTTTTCTGAGGGGTTTTTAAACTCCTGTTCTAGTATTTTGCTCGTTTCAAAATAATACAACCCTATTTTATCTCTTAGTAATTCTGCTTGAGTTCCCTTTCCAGCTCCTGGGGGACCAAAAAGAATAATAACTTGTTTTGCCATATTTTTAGAAGTTTTCCTCACCGCAATGGAAACTTTAGAAAGTTTCATATTCGCGCATTTGGAGTTGGGCGTTGATTTGCCGCATAGTTTCCAGAACTACGCTGACCACAATTAACACAGAAGTTCCTCCTATTAAAAAACCAAAAACATTCTGAACCCCGGTAATTCCTCCAACGATAGACGGCATTACCGCGATTGTGCCTAAGAATAAAGCTCCAATAAGCAAAACCCGATTTAAAATATAATGAATAAATTTAGAAGTTGACTCTCCCGGTCTAATTCCAGGAATAAATCCACCCATCTTCTGAAGATTTGTAGAAATTGCTTTTGGGTCAAAGGTAACAGCGGTGTAAAAAAAAGTAAAAAGAATAACTAATAGAAAATACAAAACTCCACGAACCCACGGGTTTGCCAAAAAAGCAGCCATACTTCCAGCAACATTACCTATCATTCCCCCTGTTCCGGTAAAAAAGTTAGCAACCATTTCAGGAAGAAGTAAAATTGACATAGCAAAAATTATAGGGATTACTCCGGCCGGATTAACATTCATAGGTAAATAGGTAGAAACCCCTCCGTACATTTTCGTTCCCCTAACTCTTTTAGCATAAGAAACCGGGATATTGCGTCTTCCTTCAGTAATTAAAATTACCCCGGCAATAATAAACAAAGCTATAGCAGCAAAGAATAGATAATTTGGAATTTTAGCCGGATCAACGCTAATATCAGAATAGGCCTGGAAAACGCTCATTGGAAAACTGGCAATAATTCCAGCAAAAATTAAAAGAGAAACCCCATTACCAATCCCTTTTTCTGTAATTAATTCCCCTAACCACATTAAAAATACAGTTCCGGCGGTAATAGTTAAAATTGAAGTTAAAGTTTGAAGAGGACTAAGAGGAGGAGAAATTACTGCATTTGGCGGCCGCTGCAGCCAACTCAGCATTGCATATCCCTGGAGCATAGCTAAAGGAATAGTTAGTAATCTTCCATACTGGTTAAATTTCTGACGTCCGGCTTCTCCCTCTTCTTTGTACATTTTCTCCAATTGAGGAAAAATCATTGTTAAAAGTTGCAGAATAATGACTGCTGTAATATAAGGGCCCAATCCTAACATAATAACAGAGAATCTACTCAGAGCTCCACCAGTAAGAACACTTAAAAAACCCATCATTTTAAATCGTTCAAAAAATTTCTGTAAATTATCGGCGTTAATTCCCGGCATTGGGATAGCTGCCATTAATCTGAAAATAGCGAAAATCAGCAAAACAAAAATAATCTTTTTGCGTAAATCGCGTATTTTGAAAACTTGGATAATTTTGTGATACCACATAAGCTCACTTCGCTCGCAAAATACAATCACCAAGATACAATAACCAAATTTTGGTTATCGGTTATTGGTTATTGAAATTTGTTTGGTATTTGTTTCTTGGTTATTAGTTATTTTTATTTCGCCGCCGACTTTTTCAATCTTATCTTTTGCAACTTTTGATGTTTCGCAATTTTCAATGATTAGTTTCTTAGTTATCTCTCCTTTTCCTAAAATTTTTACTTTGGGCACTTTTCCTTTTATTCTACGAATTATTTTTCTTTCAAGCAAGAGTTTAGGAGTAACAATTTCTGAACTTTCAAACCTTTCTTCTAAAACTCCAACATTAACAACCACAAGATTTCCTTTGTGCCCTTTGAATCTATAGCCTCTTAATTTTGGATATTTTTTTATCAATTCTCGAATAACCGGGGCGAATTTTCTACCAGCTCGGGATTTCTGACCCTTGATTCCTTTGCCAGAATAAGTACCCTTCTTACCCCCGCGGCCAATCCGTTTTTTCTTCTTTAGTTTATGTCTTGGTTTTAGCTGATGTAGTTGCATACTTTAATTTTTTTAACGCTTCAATTGTGGCTTTGGCGTTATTAATTTTATTTCCTGTTTTCCCGATAATTTTTGAAGAAACATTTTTTATCCCGGCTAAAGTACAAATAACCCGAACTGTTCCTCCTGCCACTAATCCCCTTCCTTTTCTTTGAGGTTTTAACATAACTCTGGCTGCTCCAAATTTTGCCTCAACTTGATACAAAATAGTTTCTTCTGTAATTGGGATTTTAATCAAATTTTTCTTAGCTACTCCTGTTGCCTTTTCTACTGCTTGGGCAACATCTTTTCCTTTAGCTACCCCAAAACCAACTCTTCCTTTTTTGTCTCCAATTACCATTCCTGCCCGAAACCGAAAACGCCGGCCGCCGGCTGTTACCCGAGTAACTCTTGTCAAATCTAAAAGTTTGGATTCAAACTCTTCTTGTTTTTTCTCAAATATTCTTCTTCTTGATTGTCCTCTTTTTATAAACATATTTTTAAAATTTTAGTCCTCCTTCTCGTGCCCCCTCTGCAAGAGCCTTAACTCGACCATGATATTTATATCCTCCTCTATCAAAAACAACTTTATTTATTTTCTTTTCAATCGCCTCTTTGGCGATTAATTTACCTACTTTGTTAGCAACAGCAAGCTTTCCATTAACAGCGGCTAAAGTTTTTCCTTTTTCGTCATTAATAAGCTGAGCATAAATATATTTAGCTGACCTAAAAACACAAAGTCGTGGAACTTTAGCTGTCCCTTTAATTTTAGCTCTCACCCGTCTATGACGCCTATGTCTTTTTTGTTGCTTCTCTAACATAATTAATCGTTACCGGCCTTCAGCAGTAACTACTTTTTTTCCTGCCTTTCTCCGAACTTCCTCGCCTACGTATCTTATTCCCTTCCCTTTATAGGGTTCGGGAGGACGAATTTTTCTTATTCTTGCAGCAATCTGGCCAACTAATTCTTTATTAATTCCCGAAACAGTAATAATGCTTTTCTCTACTGAAAATTCTATACCTTCAACTTTATCTATTTTAACTGGATGAGAAAAGCCAACCCGTAAAACCAAATCTTCTCCCTCTAAATTCGCTTTATAACCAACACCTTGTATCTCCAATTTCTTTTCATAACCTTCGGTAACTCCTTTTATTATATTAGAAACCAAAGTTCTAGTTAACCCCCAAAAAGCATTAGTTTTTTTGGTTTCCCTTTCAGGGCTAACTAAAATTTCATTTTCTTTTATATCAACTCTAATCTCGGGACGAATCTTCTTTTGAAGCTCGCCCTTTGGACCCTTAACAATCACTGTATCATCTTCTATTTTGACCTCAACGTCTTTTGGTATTTCAATTGGTTTTTTTCCTATTCTTGACATAGTTTTTTACCATATTTCACATATAATTTCTCCGCCCAGTTTTTTCCTCCTTGCCTCCTTGTCTGCCATTATTCCTTTTGGAGTAGAGATTATCGCTATCCCATAACCCCCTCGAACTCGCCTAATCTCTTTAGCTCCAGTATAAATTCTTTGTCCTGGTTTTGAAATCCTTTTTAAGCCGGAGATTGCTGGTTTTATTTCTTCCTCGCTTTCTTCAGAAATTTCTTTCTTCTTCAAGGTAATTTCAACAACTTTTTTTTCTTTTCTCCCTTTTTTTTCCACCTTTTCAACAAATCCTTCTTTTTCTAAAATTTTGGCAATTTCATATTTAAGATTAGAAAAAGGGATAGAGACCATTTGATGTAGAACGGCCTGAGCATTTCGTATTCTATTGAGCATATCGCTAATTGGATCTACCATGATGATTTTTTTATTCCAGGGATTTCCCCTTTATTAGCTAATTCTCTAAAACAAATTCTACATAAACCAAATTTTCTCATATATCCTCTTCTCCTCCCACATCTAAAACAGCGGCGAACAATTCTTGTGCTAAATTTAGGTTTTTTCTTAGATTTTTCAATTTGTGATTTTTTAGCCATGTTTTATTGGAAGTCCCAACAATCTCAACAATTCAATTCCCTCTTCGCGAGTTTTTGCTGTTGTAACCACCGTTATCTCAAATCCAAAAATTGTTTTAGCTTTTTCCGGTGAAACCTCAGGAAAAACTATATGTTCTTTAATGGCAATGGTAGGATTCCCTTCTTTATCAAAAGATTTCATGTCAATCCCCCGAAAGTCGCGAAAACGAGGAAGAGCGATACAAATTACTCTTTCTAAAAAATCATACATTTTTCTACCTCGCAAAGTATTCGCAGCCCCAATTGGCATCCCCTCTCTTATTTTAAATCCTGCAATTGATTTTTTTGCTTTGGTCAAAATCGGTCTCTGAGCACAAATTAGAGCCAAATCGTCTAAAATAAGACTATAAATCTTTTTCTGTTCTTCCGAGGTTTTACCGGCAATCAACTTACCAAATCCAGTATTTACTACAATCTTTTCAATCTTAGGAACAGCCATAAGGTTTTTATAACCAAATTTTTTCATCATCTCTGGTACAACCTCCTTATTATATTTTTCCTTTAAGCGCATCAATTTAAGATTATATATTTATACCTTAACGAATCAAGGTTCTGCCGAAGGCAGGTTCTTATATCTCTTGTTTACATTTTTTACAAATGCGATATTTTCTTTTCCCCTCCGTTTTATATCCAACTCTGGTCGGTTTCCCGCACTTTGAGCAAATAAGTTTCACGTCAGAAACATTAAGAGGACCGGGCATTTCCACAATTTGACCTTTCTCACCAGACTTTTTCGGTTTCATATGTTTTTTTCTCAAATTAATTCCCTCAATAACAATTTTCCTTTGTTTGGGGAAAGCTTCTATAACCTTACTCTTTCGAGCACGGTCTTTCCCAGAAATTACTAATACTGTATCACCTTTTTTTATTTTCATAATATTTACACAATATCTTTGGCTAAATTGACTATTTTTTCAAATCCTTTTTTTCTTAATTCTCGAGCTATCGGACCAAAAATTCTTCCTCCTTTTGGATTCTTCCCCGTCTCTAAAATTACTGCTGCATTATCATCAAAGCGAATATAGGAACCATCAGACCTTCTCAAGGCTTTTTTCTGCCTAACAATAACTGCTTTTACTACATCGTGTTTTTTGACTGGTCTTCTTGGCTCAGCTGTTTTAACTGCTCCTACGATAATATCACCGATTTGAGCATATCTTCGACGCGTACCACCTAAAACCCGGATGCACTGAATTATCTTTGCTCCGCTATTATCTGCAACTTTTAATATTGTTTGCGGTTGAATCATAACACTACTCTCCACTTTTTATCTTTACTTATTGGACGACAATCTTCAATAGTAACTTTATCTCCCACATGATACTCTCCTTTATCATAATGGGCTTTATATTTCTTATGAACCTTATACCTTCTTTTATATTTAGGATGTTCTTTTACTCTCTCCACTTCAACAACTACTGTTTTTTGCATTTTATTTGACACTACAGTTCCTTTCAACTTTTTTTTTGGCATAATTTTGTAAAGATACGAGCAATATCCTTTTTAATTTGTCTAATTTCTCTTACATTTTTTACCTTTCCAGATGCTAAGTCAAAACGAAGCTGTCTTAATTTATCCTGATTATTCTGTAAAAGTTTTTGCAATTCTTTTAGGGATTTTTGTTTTAATTCTGATAATTTCATAGTTTAATAAATTTTGTCTTTATTGGCAACTTATCACTTGCTTTTCTAAATGCTTCTCTGGCTTTTTCTTCAGGTATTCCCTCAATTTCAAAAATAATCCTACCAGGCCTTATAGGAAAAACATAGTGGTCAACCGAACCCTTTCCGCCACCCATCGGCACCTCGGTTCCTTTTTCAGTTACCGGCTTATCTGGAAAAATCCTAATCCAAAGCTTTCCTCCTTTTCTTAGATATCTAATAATAGCTCTTCTGGCTGCTTCAATCTGACGCGAGGTTATCCACTTTGTACCCATTGACTTCAACCCATAACTACCGAAAGCCAACTCAGTTGACCTGGATTCAATACCTTTAGACCTTCCCTTTCTCCATTTTCTATGTTTAACTTTTTTCGGCATTAATATAGCCATATTAGAATTTTTCCCCTTTATATATCCAGACCTTTATGCCGATTATACCATAACTGCAATGAGCTTCTGCTTTGGCATAGTCAATATCAGCCCTAATGGTCTGACGAGGAAGTTTCCCAGATCCCAGCCATTCTCTTCTGGAAATTTCTACTCCGTTGAGCCGGCCCGACACCTCTATTCTTGCTCCCTGAATTTCTTTATGAACAGTAATCTTACTTAGCGCTCGCTTTAGGACTCGCCTGTGATGAACTCTTTTTTCAATTTGTTGAGCAACCCATTGAGCACTCAAGCTGGCAGATGTCCAAGGGTTCTTAATTTCCCTGATTTCAATTCTTAGCTCTTTTTCTTCGCCCGTCGTAATTTCGTTAAGCGGGGTGGAGGCGGGTCCTCTTTGTTTCTTTTTTTTCTTTTTTTCTTTATCCGTTTTCTTGATAAGAGATTTCTTTAAAATTTTCTGCCTCAGCTCTTTTTTCAACTCCTCAATTCCTTCTCCTCCTCGACCAATAATAAGACCCGGCCTAGCACTAGAAATAATAATATTTAGTTTATTGGGAAACCTTTCAATTTCAATCTTTTCTACTCCAACTTTCCCTAATTTCTTTCTTAAAAATTCTCTAATTCTAAAATCCTCTTCCAAGTATTCTGCAAAGTTTCTATAAAATCCTCGTGAATCCCAATCGGCTATTCTTCTTATCCGGTATGCTTTTGGATGAACTTTGTGACTCATAATTTAAGTGATTAGGTGATTGAGTTATTAAATGATTAAGGAAACTCGATAATTAAAGGACATGGTGACTCAATGATTAGTTAAAATGCTTTCCTTCTGAAAATACGTTTTATTCCTCTCGTAGTTTTAGGTTTCGAAGTCTCTGTTTCCGGTCTTAACTTCGGTTTTTCAATCCCCGGAATTTCTTTGACCTCTTTTTCCTTCTTTCCTTTGCCTGCCGGAACCTTAACGAAGGCGGGTTTTTTGACCTTCTTCGCTTTTTTAACTTTCTTTTCAGCTCGTCTAAGTTTTCCTTCGGAAAATTTTGACGGGCCAGAGGTAATCTCGTCTAAAACTAAAGTCAGATGGGAAGTTTTTTTCTGAATTTCACGAGCCATACCTCTTGACCTCGGCCTCCATCTTTTAAGCTTGGGTCCCTCATCAACAGTAATTTTTGAAATATATAAATTATCCGGATCAAGTTGAAAATTATGATGGGCATCGGCAACAGCTGTTTTCAAAAGTTTAAGTAATGGTTTTGCCGCTTTTTTTATAGTAAAATTTAAAATATTTTGAGCTTCCTCAATTTTCTTTTTCCGAATCATATCAGTTACTAATCTAACTTTTCTGGGCGCTATTCGAAGATAATTTAATTTAGCTATTACCAACATAATTTATTCTTTTAACTTTTCTGTTTCCTTCTGAGCTACTTTTTGTTCTAATCCCCGCTGTATTTTTCCACCGTGTCTCACAAATTTTGTAGTTGGAGCAAATTCTCCAAGTTTGTGACCGACCATATCTTCAGTTACATAAACCGGGATGTGTTCTTTACCATTATGAACCCCGAAATTAAAACCAACCATTTCAGGACTAATAGTGCAAAACCTTGCCCAGGTTTTAATTATTGTCTTATCACCTGACTTCATCTTCTTAACCTTCTTTAATAATTTCTCGTCTACGTATGGACCTTTTTTTAGCGATCTAGCCATAATTATAATAGTTCATTTTAAGATTATATGTTTTACAATAGCGAATCAAGGTTCCCCCGCCTTGGCGGGGGGTTCTTATTTCAAGATTATATGTTTTTATACCTTAGCGAATCAAGGTTCTCGAGCGAAGCGAGGGGTTCTTATTATCTTTATTTTTTCTTCTTTCTTCTTTTAATAATATATTTATTTGTCCACTTTTTCTTCTTTCTTGTCTTTACTCCCAAAGCATGTTTTCCCCAAGGTGTTTTCGGATACTTTAAACCAATAGGCGACCTTCCTTCTCCTCCTCCATGAGGATGGTCACAAGGATTCATTGCTGTTCCTCGAACGGTAGGCCTTCTTCCTCTTAAACGATTCCTTCCAGCTTTTCCTATGGTATTATATCGCCACTCTGAATGAGAAACTGTTCCTACGGTAGCGAAACAACCCTGAAATACTTTCCTAATTTCTCCCGAAGGCATTTCCAAGTTCGTATATTTCCCCTCGTGAGCTAAAACTTTTGCAGCATTACCTGCTGCTCTAACCATTTTTCCTCCATCTCCGGGCACAAGTTCAATATTATAAATCATAGTTCCTACCGAAATGTTTTTAACTTTAATTCTGTTTCCTATTTTAACCTCGGCTTTTTCGGCACAAATTACCTCATCTCCAACTTTCACATCACCGGGAGCTAACCGATAACGCTTTTCTTTATCATTATACTCCAAAAGAACAAGAAAAGCAGTTCGGTAAGGATCATATTCTAAAGCAATAACTTTAGCGGGGACGTCAATCTTCTTTTGGCCAAAATCAACCAGCCGATATCGCCTTTTTACTCCACCTCCTTGATGACGGACAGTTATCCGTCCAGACCTTCCCCTCCCTGCTCTCTCTTTCAAAGTCAAAAGCAATTTTTTCTCTGGTTTCTTTTTAGTTAATATTTTCTTTGGCGATAATTTCTTTTTTTTCATGTTTTAACGAGGTAATATTTCTATCTTCTGTCCCTTTTTTATTTTGACAATTGCTTTTTTGTATCCTCTTCTCCATCCCTTCTGCTTTCCTAATTTCCTTCTTCTTTTAGGAATATTAATAATTTTAACATCAATTACATCTACTCCGTATAACCCCTCAATTGCTTTTTTTATTTCACTTTTATTAGCTCTTGGCAAAACTTTAAAAACATATTTATTTTCTTTCTCTGCCGCAGTTGTCTTTTCTGTTACATGAGGAGAACATAAAATTTGAGATAACTTGCCTAAAATTCTTTTCCTTGGTTTCTTAGCTGCTAATTTAACTTCGGGTAGAGGACGGGCCTCTACTTTTTTCTCAGCTTTCGGCTGATCTTCTTTTTTCTCCTTGCCCGCCAAAGCTTTAGTGACAGCGAGTGGTTTTTTCTTTTTCTTTAAAAAATTAAATAAACTCATGTTATAAAAATGTGTCTTTAATTACTTTTATCACCTCTTTCGGCATTAAAATATATTTATATGAAAGTAAATCCAAGACATTTAAATCTTTCGCCTGCGCCGTAACAGTTTTTGGAATATTTCTTGTTGCTTTAATTATGTTCTTATCTTTATGGAGCAAAATTATCAAGCCAGAACCTTTTTTCAAAAATAATTTATTTAAAATTTTTGCCATTGCTTTCGTTTTTGCTTTTTCAATTTCTAACTTATCCAAGACCAAAAGCAAATTTTCCTTTGCTTTGGCTGACAAAACCATAAACAAAGCTTTTCTTCTCATTTTTTTGGGAATTTTCTTTTTAAAAACTTTCTCAGTTGTAGGTCCAAAAGTTATTCCTCCTCCTCTCCAGATTGGAGAACGAGTTGAACCTACCCTCGCCCTTCCTGTTCCTTTCTGACGCCAGGGTTTCCTTCCACCACCACGAACTTCAGCCCTTATCTTTACTTTAGCTGAAATTTGTCTCCGATTTGCCATCTGCACTAAAACTACCTGATGCACCAAATCAGTATTTAATGGCACTTCAAAAACCTCCTTTGGCAACTCTACTTTCCCAACTTCATCGCCTTTTTGATTATAAACAATTGTTTTCATAAATTTTCAATCAATTGCAATCCTACGGGAGTCTCTCACTTCGTTCGATCCAGCAATTTTAAAATTTTCAAACATTTAAAATTTATCATTTGATATTTAAAATTAAACCTATTCTCTGATTTCCAATAATGTTCCTCTTCTGCCGGGGATAGCTCCTTTTACTGCTAACAAATTACTCTCTGGGTCAATTTTTACTATTTTTAAATTCTTAATTGTTATTCTTTCTGTGCCCATTCTGCCAGGCATTTTTCTGCCCTTAATTACTCTCTGGGGAAACATTGAACCAATTGAACCAATTGTCCTCTCCTCGTGCTTTGTTCCATGAGTAGCCGTTTGCCCGTGAAATCCCCATTTTTTTACTGCACCGGCAAATCCTTTTCCTTTAGAAACACCGGAAATCTTTACTTCATCTCCCTCTTTAAAAATAGACACTTCAATTTTATCTCTGATTTTGAGTTTTGAGTTGCAGCCCTTCGGGGAGTCTGCCTGCAGGCATCCAGGAGCTTTAAACTCTTTAAGATATCTATACGGTCTATCTTTCTGCGGTTTTTTTACTTTTTTATCTTTTAGCTTCTCAAAACCAATCTGGATTGCCTCATATTTATCTCTCTCTTTTGTTTTTATCTGGGTGATATAACAAGGACCAGCTTCAATCAAAGTCACCGGAATAACATTTCCCTTATCATCAAAAATTTGACTCATTTCTAATTTTTTACCAAGAATAAATTTCATAATCGTAAAAGCAGATTTACGCGAACCAACACAGATAATAGAAAACCGGGCAATAACCCGGTAATTTACCACGGTTATTTACAATAAAGCTCGGATTTTAAAATTGGTTAATTGTAGATATTTTCATTATATATTAAAAACTTATTTCTGTAAAAATTTCTGCGTCTTTCGGT
>CAYPVI010000001.1:29371-39021 GCA_964414135.1 uncultured Candidatus Saccharibacteria bacterium
TGCGTCTTTCGGTATTGATATCTGCGCGAAGAGAGCAAAGCGACCAATCCGCTTTTTAGGTCTTTATTTCAATGTCAACTCCGGCGGGCAGAGTTAAATTCATCAAAGCGTCAATCACATTGGGATTAGGATTTAAAATATCAACTAAACGCTTATGGACTCGCATTTCAAACTGCTCACGGCTATCTTTGTGAACAAAAGAAGAACGATTCACTGTATACTTGTGAATTTCGGTTGGCAAGGGAACGGGTCCGGAAACCTCAGCTCCATGTCTCAAAGCTGTTTCAACAATCTGTCGAGTACTATTATCAATCACCTTATAATCATAAGCCTTCAATTTTATCCTAAGCTTTGGTTTTATTTCTTCTTCAACTGCTTTCTTTTTGACCTTGGTTGACATCTTAAATGTACTAATCAATTAAGCCCGACAGGGCAATAACATCGCTCATTCGCAAAGCGAATGAGCGAATAATTATTTAATGATTTTTACCACTACTCCAGCTCCAACTGTCTTTCCCCCTTCTCTAATTGCAAATCTTTGTTTTTCTTCAAGAGCAACTGGAACAATTAATTTAACTGCTAAATTAACGGTATCGCCGGGCATAACCATTTCTGTTCCTTCTGGTAAAGTTACATCTCCTGTAACGTCAGTAGTTCGGATATAAAACTGGGGTTTATATCCTTTAAAGAAAGGGGTGTGTCGCCCACCTTCTTCTTTATTTAAGATATAAATTTCACCTTCAAACTCAGTGTGAGGAGTAACTGTTCCCGGCTTTACTAAGACCTGTCCTCTCTCAATCTCCTCTTTTTTAAGACCTCTAAGCAAAACACCAACATTATCTCCTGCCCTTCCCTCGTCAAGGATCTTGTTAAACATTTCAATGCTTACTGCCACTGTTTTTGCAGTGGGTTTTATGCCAACTACCTCCACTTCTTCATTTGATTTAATTATTCCTCTTTCAACTCTTCCGGTAGCGACAGTACCTCGACCCTCAATAGAGAAAACATCTTCAATAGCCATCAAAAATGGCTTGTCTGTATCCCGAACAGGTTCAGGAATATATTCATCAATTTTATTAAGCAATTCTCCGATAGGTTTAGCCGACTCATCATCCGGACTTTCAGCATCCGATGCTTTCAAAGCCGAACCTCTGATAATAGGAATTTCATCACCAGGAAATTCATATTTTTTCAAAAGCTCTCGAATCTCAGATTCAACCAAATCAATAATTTCCGGGTCATCAACCTGGTCACATTTATTCAAAAACACAACCATTGAAGGGATACCTACTTGACGAGCAAGCAGGACATGTTCCCTAGTTTGAGGCATTGGACCGTCAGAAGCCGAAACAACCAAAATTGCCCCGTCCATCTGGGCAGCTCCGGTAATCATATTTTTAATATAATCGGCATGTCCTGGACAATCAATTAAAGCATAGTGCCTTTTTTCGGTTTCAAACTCGGTATGACAAATACTAATGGTTAAACCTCGAGCCTTTTCTTCCGGAGCTGAATCAATTTGCTCAATCGTTTTATTAGAAGACAAAAGGTTTTTCATTTTTGCATATTTCAAAATAGCCGCGGTTAAGGTGGTCTTACCGTGGTCAACGTGACCGATAGTACCAATATTTAAGTGAGGTTTTGTCCTCTCAAATTTTTCTTTTGCTGCCATAAAATTATTTTAACATCCAAACATTTAAACATTTAAACATCTGTTGAAATGTTGAAACGTTGAAATATTATATTATATTATCATCTTAATAAAATTAAAAAAAAAGTCAATAGTCCATTAGCGTCTTTTCCCCTCAATTATCTCCTGAGCAATATTTTTAGGCACTTCTTCATAATGGTTAAATTCCATTGTGAAATTTCCCCTTCCTTCGGTTAAAGACCTTAAAGCAGTAGCATATCCAAACATTTCAGCTAAGGGAATCTTAGCATCAATAATTTTTAGATTCAGCCGATCTTTAGTTTCTTCAATTCTTCCACGTCTAGCAGATAAATCTCCTATCGCATCTCCAAAAAAATCTGAAGGAACAATAACTTCTAATTTCATAACCGGCTCCAGTAAAACTGGATTTGCTCTACTTGCTGCTTCTTGAAAAGCAATAGAAGCAGCAATTTTAAAAGCATTTTCTGAAGAATCCACTTCATGAAAAGACCCGTCATATAAAGTGGTCTCTATGTCTACCACCGGATATCCCGCTAAAATCCCTTTATCCATTGCTTCTTTTGCTCCCTTCTTTACTGCCGGAATAAATTCTTTGGGGATAACACCTCCTTTAATCTTGTCTACGAACTCAAATCCCTCGCCTCGCTTTTTTGGCTTAAGCCGCAACCAAACATGTCCATACTGGCCTCTGCCTCCCGATTGTCTAATATACTTTCCTTCTGCTTCAGCTTCTTGTTTAATTGTCTCTTTATAAGCAACCTGAGGTTTTCCAATTGAACCCTCAACCTTAAATTCTCTTTTCATTCGATCAACAATAATTTCAAGATGCAGCTCACCCATTCCCGAAATAATAGTTTCCCCGGTTTCCAAATCGCTTTTCATCTTAAAAGTTGGGTCTTCGTCTGATAATCTTTTAAGAGCTAAGCTCATTTTTTCTTGGTCTGCTTTTGACTTTGGCTCAATGCGAATAGAAATAACCGGCTCTGGAAAAATAATTTTTTCCAGAATAATTGGTGAGGACTCATCACATAAAGTATGACCTGTCTTGGTATTTTTAAGACCAACCGTAGCAGCAATATCCCCGGTAAAAATTTCTTTTACTTCTTCTCTCTCGGCAGCATGCATTCTTAAAATTCGGCCAATTCTTTCTTTTTCACTTGTTGTTGAGTTTAACAAATAAGAGCCGACTGTCAAGGAACCGGAATAGACCCGGAAATAAGTAAGAGCGCCTACATAGGGATCGGCTGCGATTTTAAAAGCGAGGGCTGAAAATTTTTCTGAATCACTTGGTTCTCTCTCCATCTCTTTGTCAGTTTTAGGATCAATTCCTTTAACCGATGGCATATCTTTCGGACTTGGAAAATAATAACAAATAGCGTCAAGCAGGGGCTGAGTTCCTTTATTCTTTAAAGCGCTTCCGCAGAAAACAGGGACCAATTTATACTCCAAAACAGTTTTCCGCAAAATCTTTTGAAGATCTGAAACTAAAATTTCTTTACCGGCCAAATATTTTTCTAAAAGTTTTTCATCTTCAGCAACAATCTTTTCGAGCATTTTTTCTCGCCATTTCTTTGCCTCTGCTAATAAATTCTCTGGAATCTCTTCTTTTTTAATTATTTGGCCAAAATCACCTTCAAATTTTAAAGCCTTCATTTCTAAAAGATCAATTATTCCTTCATACTTGTCTTCTTCCCCGATTGGAATTTGCAAAGCTACGGCATTCGGCGTTAGTTTTTCTAAAATTGATTCCAAACTCTTTTTAAAATCAGCTCCGGTTCTATCTAATTTATTGATAAAGCACATTCTCGGCACTTTGAATTTATCTGCTTGATGCCAAACAGTTTCAGATTGAGGTTCCACTCCAGCCACTCCGTCAAAAACCACCACTGCCCCATCCAAAACCCTTAATGACCTTTGGACCTCAGCAGTAAAATCAATATGGCCGGGGGTATCAATAATATTTATCCTATATTCATTTTCCTTTTTTTTCTCCTGCGCTCCGGGTACCCAAAAACAAGTGGTAGCAGCTGAGGTAATGGTAATCCCTCTTTCTCTTTCCTGTTCCATCCAGTCCATAATTGCCTGACCATCATGAACTTCTCCAATTTTATGAGAAATCCCGGTATAGAAAAGAACCCGTTCGGTAACAGTTGTTTTCCCAGCGTCAATATGAGCAATAATCCCTATATCTCTGATTTTTTCAATTGGATATTCTCGCGGCATAATATTTTACCAGGCGAAGTGGGCAAAGGCGCGGTTGGCTTCGGCCATTCGATGGGTGTCAGTTTTCTTTTTTATTGCCCAGCCAGTGTTATTTGCCGCATCCATTAATTCAGCGGCTAATTTCTCTCTCATTGGTTTTCCTTTTTTTTGTTTAGCTCCCCGAATTATCCAACGCATAGCTAAAGCTAATTTTCTACCCCCTTTCACTTCTACCGGAACTTGATAAGTTGCTCCGCCAACCCTTTTTGATTTTACCTCAAGCAAGGGAGAAACATTTTCAAGAGCTACCTCAAAAATTTCTAAAGGTTCTTTTTTAGTTTTTTCTTTTATAATATCAAAAGCCTGATAAACAACCTTCCTAGCTATTGTCTTTTTTCCCCGCCTCATAATTTGGTTAATAAACTTAGCAACAACAATGTTATTGTAAACGGGGTCGGGCATTATTTGGTGCTTTTTAATTTTTCTTTTACCAGCCATAAATAATAAATTTTACTTCTTTTCTTTTTTTGTTCCGTACCTGCTCCTCCCTTGTTTTTTTCCTTCCACTCCTCCTGTATCTAAAACTCCTCTAATTATATGGTATCTTACCCCGGGCAAATCTTTAACTCTTCCTCCCCGAATCAGAACAATTGAGTGCTCTTGAATATTATGCCCTTCTCCTGGAATGTAAGCGGTAACTTCCATTCCATTAGTCAAACGAACCCTAGCCACCTTTCTTAGAGCTGAATTAGGTTTTTTAGGAGTAGCAGTAAAAACTTTAAGGCAAACTCCTCTTTTGTACGGTGAGGGGTATCCCTTCGGTCTATTTTTAAGAACATTAAAACTAAATGCTAAAGCAGGCGTCTTTGAACGCTTTTTTTCTTTTTTTCTGCCTTTTTTAATAAGTTGATGAATGGTTGGCATAAAAAATAATTTTTAATTTTTAATAAATATATATATAATTATAATCTTTAAAATTAGCAAACAGATTCTAAATTGTCAATGGAGTGCCAATAATTAAACTGGAAACCCAACTAACAATATAAAATAAAAATGAGAAAAACCAAGGAAAAAAGAAAATAAGAAAAATTAAAATGAAAACACCAAACTGACTTAGAAACATTTTTATTTTTTGCATTGAATAAGGCAAGAAAGCAAAAAGAACATGGGAACCATCCAAAGGAGGAATAGGAATCAAATTGAATATAGCTAAAAGCATATTTATAATCACAATGAAAGAAAAAGCTGCATAAAGATTATTAGGAATAAAATCTAAAAGCAGGGCAAAACGAAGAATCAAGCCAAAAATTAAAGCTATGCCTAAATTTGCTCCTGGTCCAGCTAAAGCTACTTTAAGAGAACCATATTTTTGGTCGCGAAAATTATGAGGATTAATTGGCACTGGCTTCGCCCAGCCAATACCTGTACCCGTCATAAGAATTAAAAAAATTGGTACAACCACTGAGCCAATTGGATCTAAGTGTTTTAGAGGATTTAAAGTAAGACGACCGGCATATTTTGCCGTAGGGTCGCCTAAATAATTTGCTACTGTCCCATGAGAAACTTCATGAATAACAATAGAGAAAACTAAAACAATAATCTGAAATAAGATTTCCATATTATTAACAATAATAACATAATCTTGCCCTCACACCAAACGAGGAATTAATTTTTTAAAATCTCGCGGCGGATTTAATCAAGTTAATCTATTTTCAAAGATTAAATTACTTGAATATAGTAATATAAAAAATTAAGAAGAGATTTTTCCTCGTTATGGTGCGAGGATTTGCCAAAATTAAAATATTTGATTATACTAATCTATTATGGCTAAGCAATGCGCAATTTGCGGAAAAAAATCAATGATGGTTCAGAAGTTGAAAAAGCTTCGGGGAAAATATAACCCAACCGTCAAAAAAAGAAAATACCCCAATCTACAATGGGTGGCTATTCCCTTAGAGGCAAAATCTCCAAAAAAAGCTATTCCTTTTCGAGGCAAGCGGGTTTTAGCTTGCACTAAGTGCATTAAGGCACTTTCTAAGAGAAAGTGAATTTTTAATTTTTAAATGATTTTTAAATGATTTAATTTTTAAAAATTTAGAACTTTAATCATTATTTATAAAATTAAAAATTAAAAATTTAGAATACGGGGTGTAGTATAATGGTAGTATTTGCCCTCGGGGAGGGTAAGGCCCGAGTTCAACTCTCGGCACCCCGACATTTTAAAAACCTCTTTTATAGAGAGGCTTTTTTTATATATTTAAAGCCCTGTGACATCTAGAAAGATCTTTCGGAAAATATTCCAAGTGGGCGCTGCTTGTATTTACCAAAGTAAGTACAAAGATAAACTCCCTTTAAAACAAGTATAGTCCAAGATCTAACCAGAAACTTACAGGGCTATTTTTAGTATAGCATATAGCAAAACAATAAATCAAATTTTAAGAGCTTTTGTTATTTGTTTGATTAAAGAGACGACGACTGGTGGAGGCATCAAGCTATAACAAGGGACTCCGTTATCATCCAAGACCTGCCAGGGTTTTTCAACTATTTTTACTTCCCCGCTATTCTTATCCAATTCATAACTATATTCTGGAGTAATCTCATAATCATCAATAAATTCTTTGGCTTTATCTACTGGCACAGAGTTTCTTAAAAGAACTTTGGGGATTCCATAGAGCGAAAAAGCTTGCTTTATTAGTTTTTCATCTGTTTTTAATCTTTCCTTAATCGGCTCTATCCCTAATGCATCACCTTCTTTTTGAACCATTCTTGCCCCCCGGCATTCAGAATTATCACAAATAAGATGAAACTTTTTTTCTTTTTTATCATATTCAACTTTCTTTGTCGGAAAAAGGTTCAAGCTCCTTGATGTCTGGCAAAGAGGACAAATCACTCTATGCTTTATTCTTTCATCAATTACTGCTTCCGGAACGTCAATAAGAACAAAAATATCCGGGTCTTCCCGATAATCAATTAAGTCCCTAAAAAATAATGAATAAGAAACCTGACCCAAGTCTCTGGGAAAGCCGTCAATAAAAAAAGTTTTTCTTCCTTTTTTTGCTATTTCTTTTTTTACCAAAGCTAAAATTAGCTCAGACGGCAAAAGAGTTTTGGTACTTCTTTTCTCCAATGACTTAATTATCTCTTCTAAGGGTATAAATCCTCGGTAATTTTTCTCCAAAAAAGAAATTAATTCTTTCCTTTTCTTTTTATCTTGAACAACTTCATCAAACTTGCGAACCATATCTCCGATAGAAAAATGCTCTATCCTGTCTTTATCAACCACTTCTTTAAACATTTTGGCGTAAGTCCCTTTGCCAGAATTTTTTTTGCCCAAGAGATAAACAATAAAAGTATTCTTTTTTAAGTATTCTCTAAGTTTTTTAATTTCTTTGCCTGCTTTTAAATCAAAATAGGCCTGCCTTTGATTAAAATCAGTCAGGTCAAACTTTTTTGAAGAATCAATTTTAGTTTTGAAAATTGGAAACTCAATATTTTTCACTCTCACAACCAAACGAGTTTATATTTTAAACTAAATTGTGTTTTAAAAATTTTACTCGCTAGTTTTACTCACGCCCTCACACCAAACAAGCTTTTTTATTCTACACGAAATGCAAAGCTCGTTATGGTGTGAGGGTTCATTGAATTTTAATATTGTTTCCATCAGAAACAATTTTTATATTTCCTAATTCTTTAGTTATTAATACTTGTATATCAAATTTCTCGAGATTTGCCAAGACATCAGGGTGTGGATGACCATAATTATTCTCGCCAACACTAATAACAGCGAGTTCAGGAGAAACAATTTCTAAAAACTCCGAACAGCTTGATGTCTTGCTTCCATGATGGGCTACTTTTAGAATGTCTGAATCTAAATCAACGTTCTGCTCAACTAATTTCCTCTCTATTTCTTTTTCAATGTCTCCGGTAAACAAAAAAGAAACACCTTCAAAAACTAAATTAGCGACAACAGAAGTGTTATTACAACCTTTAACTTCTTTATTTTCTAAGCTCTCAAAAGGGTAAAGGATAGAAAGATATATATTTTCAGATAAAACTATTTTCTGACCAGCTTCAGCTATTATTATATCAGCCCCTTCTTGCTCAATCAACCTCTTCCACTCCTCCCACTCAGCGGTATCTCTAATAACTCCTGTCCATAAAATATTCTTAACTTCATGTCTTTTCAAAACTTCAAGCAGGCCAAATAAATGGTCGTGATCCGGATGAGTTAAAATTATCAAATCAATAGTCCTGTCATAAAAAGGCATTTCTTGGCCAAGCTTCTCTAAAACAGTTAACCCCGGTCCCCCATCAATCAAAATCTGAAACCTCTCTGGCGTTTCAATAAAAATACTATCCCCCTGCCCAACATCAAAAAACACTACCTCAAGAAACCTCGGCTGGCTCAAATCCCAAACAACAACCCAGGCAATAATATTTAGACAAATCAAAATAGAAAAAACAACCCAAAATAATTTTCTATTTTTAAAAACCATAAACTAAACATCCCCCGGCATAACGGAGGATGTTGATTCAAATAAAAACAATCTATATTTATGCTGCGTTCTTAAAGGCTTCGGCATCTGCCGCTCCTACAATCCTAAACATCTTTGTACCGCAAATTGGGCAAGTCCCCGAAACAGCGTACCTTTTAACTTTCCCTTTGCCTTTCATTGAAACAAGTTTTGGGTTTTCCATTTTAACGTTCTTTTTTTTGCATTTTACGCAATATCCTGTGTAATCCATAATATTATAAACTTAATTCTTTTAAAATCGACCTTTAAAGATTTAAAAGTTATTCACACCTTTACTATAGCTTAAATTAAGCAAACAAAGTAGTCAACCCCGTTAAAGCAGGTTTATTTATTTTCTTTTCCAATTCCTTCACAACATCCATCTTTCCTTCAGCTGTTTGATGCTTAGGAACAAACAAGGTACAACAATCCTCTTGCGGTTTGATTGAAATATTAAAAGTCCCTATACTTTGCCCTATTTTGATTATTTCCTCTTTGTCAAAGCCGATTAACGGCCTTAAAACGGGAATTTTTACTGCTTGCTCAATAATCTTCGTATTTGGCAATGTTTGAGAACTCACTTGGCCCAAACTTTCACCTGTAACTAAGGCTGGGCAGTTTTCTTTTTTGGCAATTCTTTCTGCTATTTTAAACATTAATCTTCTATAAAGCAAAATCCTATACTTAGCAGGTGTCTTTGCTTTAATTTCTAATTGAGCTTTTTGGAAGGGAATAAAGTAAATTTTAAGATTTGGCTGATATTTTTTAAAAACTTGCGCTAATTCTTTAGTTTTTTCAATACTGGCGTTAGAAACCAATGGAAAACTATGAAAATGAAGCCAGATATTTTCTGCGCCTCTTTTAGCGGCTAAAAAAGCAGCTACAGGAGAATCAATTCCCCCTGAAACTAAAGATAAAACTTTTCCGCTGCTTGAAACAGGCAATCCTCCCGCTCCTTTAACTTTTTTAAAATATAAAAAGTATTTTTTATTCTTGCCTTCACACCCCGCTAAGCGGGGTAGTGAGGGTCTCTGTTCTATAAATAATTCTCTTTTAGGCCTATCCAAGTTTACTTTTCTATTAATAAGCTTGGCTATTTTATCAATAACTTTGCGGTCTTTTTTCATTCTTATTGCAAAACTTTCGCCTTTTCCAATATATTCCTTGTAGTTCTTATTAATAAAATATATAAGTTCTTTTAAATTGAAAAAATAAAAACTGTCTGAAAACCAAGCAATGCCAAAAGTTCTTTTTATTATTTT
>CAYPVI010000002.1:0-36724 GCA_964414135.1 uncultured Candidatus Saccharibacteria bacterium
ATCATCAGCTAAAAGTTACCCCGGGGATAACAGGTTAGTAGGGCCCGCGAGTCCATATCAACGGCCCTGTTCGACACCTCGATCAGATAGCCGAGGTCGAGGGAAAAAATCGACTCATAACGGTGAATACCATATGTTTAAGAATAACCCAGTGATATGTTGTAATAAAAATATATGGTTAACACCGTGGGAAGTTACAAAACTAAATTTTGGAATAAAAAATGGATTTCGATCAAAAATTCGTTTTTTATCACTAAAGAAAAAGGAGCGAAGAATGCTTTTGTAACCCCGTAACGACTGGATCTTTATGCAATTTTGTATAAAGTGAAGATAGCATCATTTAAAATGCTATAACACGTCGATGTCTATTTAAAAATAGACAAAGGTATAGTCTAAGCCATTAGTAATAATGGAATTGGTTGGTCGGCTCAACGCATCCTGGGGGTGAAACCGCTCCCAAGGGTTTGGCTGTTCGCCAATTAAAGCGTTACGCGAGCTGGGTTCAGACCGTCGTGAGACAGGTTGGTCCCTATCTACCGCAGGCGTCGAATCTTGAGTGGAGTTCGAGATAGTACGAGAGGACCTTTCGGAACTGACCTCTGGTCTACCAGCTGTTCTGCCAAGAGCATCGCTGGGTAGCTACGTCGGGAAGGGATAAGCGCTGAAAGCATATAAGCGCGAAGCCCACCACAAGATTAAGATTCATAGATTCCTCGAAGATGACGAGGTTAATAGGCTGCAAGTGTAAGGGCAGTAATGCCTTGAGCTGAGCAGTACTAATAAATCATATTCAATTTTTATCTTTAGATTGCCCATCACTACCGGTTTGGTGTGAGGGCTTGGCTAACAATTAATGATCATAACTATTTAGCATTGTGGCTACTATAAGGGAGCCATACCGGGAGTGCTCCACCCGATCCCATACCGAACTCGGAAGTGAAATCTCCCAAGGCCGATGATAGTCCTTTTGGGCGAAAGTAGGTAGCTCTCTTATAGTGGCCATAACGTTGAGTTTTTTTTATATTTATAACGCAACTTAAACAAAGATTCTTTGCGTTACTATTAGAGGCAGAATAGATTCTGCCTCTTTTATTTTAGGAAAGTTTGAAGTAAAATAGAGATAATGAAACTTTCCTCTAAGAAAAATAAGGTTTTGATAATAATTGTTGTTGTGATTTTAATTATTTTTTTATTGAATTTTTTTCAGAAAGATATAAAAAGTTTTTTTTATTCTGTTTCTGCGCCAATCCAGAAAGTTCTTTGGAGGGCAGGGGATAGAACATCTGATTTTTTTGGAGGTATTGTGCGAGTAAAAATATTAAAACAAGAATTAGATGAACTTAAACTTGAAAATCAAGAATTAACTGCCCAGGTTGTTGCATTAGAAGACCTAAAAAAAGAAAATAAAACTTTAAGGCAAGTATTAGAAATCGGGTTTCAAAAAGAGTTTAAATTAGCTTTGGCTCAAATTATTAGCAAAGATATTTCCCAAGATTTCATTTTAATTGATAAGGGGTCTGATGATGGTATTTCAAAAAATATGCCGGTAATTACTCAACAAAGAGTTTTGGTAGGAAAAATAGGTGAAATTTATAAAAATTTCTCAAAAGTAATGCTTTCTTCAAACAAAGAAAGCTCTTTTGACGCTAAGATTCAAAAGGAGGAAAAGGATATTTCTGGAGTTGTAAAAGGACAGGGGAATTTTAGAATTTTATTTGACTTTATTCCTCGTGAAGAGAATCTCTCTCAAGAAGATATTGTTATAACCAGCGCTCTCGGAGGAATTTTTCCAAAAGGACTTTTGGTTGGTAAAATCAAAGAGATTAAAAAAAGCGACGTTGATCCTTTTCAACAAGCAGAAATTGAACCATTTTTTGATGTCTCGCAAACAGAGGCCCTTTTTATAATTTTATAGTTTTAATGTTTAAGAAAATTTTAATTTCAATAATTGTTTTTTATTTTTTAGTTTTAATCCAAACCAGTTTTTTGGTCCATTTTAATATATTAGGAATTGTCCCAAATCTTGTTTTAATTTCAGTAGTTCTTTGGAATCTTTTTGAAAAATCAAAAAATTATTTTGGCTTATATATTGCTCTCATCGGAGGATTTTTTTTAGATATTTTCTCCAATCGCTTGATTGGTTTTTATATTTTAATCTTATTTGCCTTGGCGATTTTTTTAAAATTAGTTTTCAAAAGATATGTTCGGATTCCATTCACTGAAAAAAATTAAAAACAAAAAGGACATTGAACCACAAGAAGTGTTTTTGGATTCTCTTGCCCGGAAGAGAGAAGCAGAGCTTGGCATTTCAGGAAGAAAGTTTGAAGTTCCTCTTTCAAAAAAAATCCTTAAAGGGTTTTTGGTTTTTGTTATAGTTCTACTTTTTATTCTTTTCGCTAAAACTTTTCAATTTCAGGTTTTGGAGAATAAAAAATTTTCAGCTTTGGCTAACGAAAATAAATTCATAATTCATTCAATCAGAGCGGCTAGGGGGGTAATTTACGACAACAAAGGCGAGCAAATAGTTTTCAATAAGCCGAGCTTTGATTTAGTTTTAAATAAAAGATTGCTTCCTTCTTCGGATTTTGAGAAGATAAAGATTTTAAAAGATGTCTCTGAAATTATTAAAGAAAATTTTGAGGATTTGGAAAGGAAAATTAATGAAGAACAAAACCAAGAAGTTCTAATTTCAAAAGACCTTGACCACCAAACCTTGATTTTACTTGAGACAAAGATTGCTGAATTTTCCGGTTTTAGAATTGAGCAAAACTCAATTAGGTACTACGTAGAAGGTCCGAGTTTTGCCCACCTGGTTGGCTATACCGGGAAAATAGGCGTAAAAGAATTAGAGAAAAACCCCGGGATTTATTCAGTTTTTGACTACGTTGGCAGAGATGGTCTTGAAAAGTCATATGAAGAGATTTTGAGAAAAAATCCAGGGAAGACCAGAATTGAGAGAGATGTTTATGGAAACTTATTATCAAAAGAAATAATTTCTTTGCCGGAATCGGGGAAAAGCTTAATTTTATGGTTAGATTCTGAATTAGAGAAAAAAGTTGAAGAAGAATTAAAAAGAATTCTTAAAAATATTGGAGCTGAAAAAGCAATAGGAGTAGCTTTGAATCCAAAAACCGGAGGAGTAATAGCTTTAGTTAGCATCCCCAGTTACGATAATAATTTATTCAGTAAAGGATCTGACCAAGAAGCTCTTTTGGATCTTCTGGCAGACCCCCAAGAACCTCTTTTTAATCTTGCGGTTTCAGGTTTATATCCAACAGGTTCCACTATCAAACCCCTGGTTGCTTCAGCTGCCTTAGAAGAAGAAATAATTTCGCCTACAAAAAAAATAAACTGTCAGGGAGGAATTGCTATTCCCAATAGATATGAGCCGGAAATTAGTACGATAAAACAAGATTGGAGAATACACGGGTGGACCGATATGAGAAAAGCAATCGCTGAATCTTGTAATGTCTATTTTTATACAATCGGAGGGGGTTATGAAGATCAGGAAGGATTAGGCCCATCAAGAATTAAAAAATATCTTGAGCTTTTTGGCTGGGGGAATAAAACTGAAATTGACCTTTCCGGAGAAGTTAAAGGATTAATTCCTTTTCCAGAGTGGAAAAAAGAGGTTAAAAAAGAGCCCTGGTGGGATGGTGATACTTATAATCTTTCTATAGGTCAAGGCGACATTAAAGTTACTCCGCTTCAGGTAGCTAATGCTTTTGCAGCTATAGCCAACGGAGGAACGCTTTATAAACCGAAAGTTGTTAAGGAGATTGTGGACAGCGAGAAAAATCTAATTAAAGAAATTAAACCCGAGATTTTGAGAGAAGGTTTTATCAACCTGGAAAACCTTGAGATTGTTAGGGAGGGAATGAGAAGAGCGGTAACTGGAGAAAACAGCCCTTATGCCTCGTCTGTTATATTAAATTCTTTGCCGGTTTCAGCAGCTGCCAAGACCGGAACTGCCCAAATCTCAAATCCTGACTATTATCACAACTGGGTAACTGTTTTCGCCCCCTATGATGACCCGCAGATTGTTCTAACAATTATGATTGAGAATGTTAAAGGTCTTCAGTCAGCTGCTTTACCGGTTGCAAAAGAAGTGCTTGAATGGTATTTCAGCAAATGATATATTATAATAATACTATGGAACGGATTTTATCAAAAAGCGTAAAGCGTCGGTTTAGGAAAGGTCTGGAGAAACACAAAATAGCCGAAAAATAAAAACAATTAATTTATAGTATATCAAAATAATGACTGGCATTATTGAGAAATTTAAACTTATTAAACCGGGGGAAGTTCGAACAAGATTCGCTCCTTCCCCAACTGGTTTTCTTCACATCGGCAGTGCTAGAACTGCCCTTTTTAATTATCTTTTTTCCAAAAAAAATCAAGGGAACTTTATTTTAAGAATTGAAGATACCGATACTGAAAGGTCTGACCCTAAATTTGAAGAAGATATTATTGAAAATTTAAAGTGGCTGGGAATTGACTGGGATGAAGGACCTTATAGACAAAGCGAGAGAGGAGATATTTACACAAAGTATTTAGAGAAATTGTTAAATGAAGGCAAGGCATATTATTGTTTTTGTTCAGAAGAAGAATTAGAAGCAAAAAGACAGGAACAAATGAGCAGGGGATTGTCTCCTCGTTATAATGGAAAATGTTCTAAACTTTCCTCAGAAGAAGTTAAAAAGAAGTTAGCTGAAGGACAGCCATCTATCATTAGATTTAAAATCTCGGTAAAAAAAGTGTCATTCAATGATATGATTCGGGGAAAAGTAGAGTTTGACGCTAACTTAATAGGCGATATATCAATTGCCAAAGATTTAGCTTCTCCTTTGTATAATTTTGCCGTGGTAGTAGATGATTTTGAAATGAAAATTAGCCATGTAATCAGAGGGGAAGACCTTTTACCCAACACTCCAAAACAGATTCTTTTACAGGAGGCTCTTGGCTTTCCCCAACCAGAATATGGGCATTTACCTTTAATTTTAGGCTCAGATAAAAGTAAGATGAGCAAACGCCACGGAGCAGTATCTATGGGAGAATATAAAAAAGAGGGTTATTTGTCCGAAACCATAATTAATTTCTTAGCTTTTTTAGGCTGGAATCCCGGAACTGAAAGGGAAATTTTTTCAATAGCTTCTTTAATTAAAGAGTTTTCAATAGAAAAAGTTCAAAAAGGAGGAGCAGTTTTTAATATTAAAAGATTGGACTTTCTAAATGGTTTTTATATTCGCCAAAAATCTCCGGAAAAATTAACAGAATTATGTATTCCTTGTTTAATCCGGGAAGGATTGATAGAGCCGGTTTTTAAGACAGAACAATATCCTCCTGCTTATGGCGGAATAAGTATTAGCCAGACCTATAAAATTATTGAGACAAAGGAAGAAATAAATTTTGATTACCTTAAAAAAATTGTTGCTATTTACCAGGAGAGATTAAAAAAACTTTCAGAAATCACTGAATTAACTAATTTCTTTTTTAAGGATAAATTGGACTATGAGAAGAAACTTCTTCAATGGAAAAATATGACTGATGAAGAAATTCAGAATTCTCTTGACAAATTAGCAGATTTATTATCTAAAATAAACGAGGGGGATTGGAATAAAGAAAATTTACGGAATATTTTAATGTTAGAAACAGAGAAAGCGGGGGACAGAGGAAAAATCTTATGGCCATTGAGAACAGCTTTAACCGGAAAAGAGGCCTCGTCTGGCCCTTTTGAAATCGCTGAAATCTTAGGAAAAGAAAAAACCCTTAAACGAATCCAAGAAGCCAAAAATTTATTATGAAGTATCTAATTTCTTTTTTAATAATTAGTTTTTTGTTAATTATTATCTGTCCTCTTGTTTTAGCTCAAGCGCCAGAGACATTTGAAGAAGCAAGATCGTTAGGGGAGAGGATTTTAATTGGTCTCCCCGAAGCATTAAAAAAACCTTGGCAAGAAGCTTTGATGGTATGGGAAAGAATGTTGGGTTGGTTTAAAAATTTCTGGCAATCTTACATTTCTCCTTGGCTTAAAACTATTTGGCAAAAAATTTATTCTCTTTTGGGAAAAGAAGTTGAAAAAAGAAAACCAGAAATTCAAGGAGAATTTGAAAAAGAAAAACAAGAAGCGAAAGAAGAAATACCAAAACTTGGCAAATCTTTGTGGCAACGTTTCAAAGAACTAATAGAATAAAAAGGGCTCTTAGGAGCCCTTTTTATATTTATTTTTCCACTTGACCCTGTTAGAAGTTATTCACTTCTAACAGGGTTGACAGAGATTAGGGGAGTAAGATAATATAAACATAAGAAATGTCGGATAATGTTGCTTAATAGGATGTTTATATGAAGAAAAGTCAAAAACCACTCCCCCAGCATATAAATGATTTTTTAGACTGGATAGACGTGGAAAAAGGATTATCTTCAAAGACCCAGGAAAATTACGAAAGATTCTTGCGGAAATTTTTTAATTGGTTAAAAATAAACAAATTAGATAATTTAAAACCTCATCAATTAACTTCCGAACACATCTGGAACTATCGTTTATATTTGTCCCGTTATATTGATAAAAAAGGTATTTCTTTGAAAAGAACCACCCAGAGCTACTATTTAATCGCCCTAAGAGCCCTTTTAAGCTATTTTTCAGCCAAAGACATTATATCGCTCCCTTCAGACAAAATAACCCTTCCTAAGAGCGATAAACGCGAAAAAACCTTAAAATTCCTTAATTTAGAGCAAATTGAGAAGCTTTTAATAGCTCCTGATATAAATACGATTATCGGACTAAGGGACAGAGCTATTTTGGAAACCTTATTTTCAACCGGTCTAAGAATAGCCGAATTAATGGCTTTAAACCGCGATCAATTTGTTAACATAAAAAATAAAAAGGACTTAGAGATTACTATTATTGGTAAAGGTAATTATCCCCGGACAGTCTATTTTTCAGAAAGGGCTCTTAATTGGATTAAAAAATACTTGGAAACGCGTAAAAAAGATGAAAAGAAACCCTTGTTTATCCATTATAGGTCGCGGATAGATGCCGAACCTCGTTTAACAAACCGTTCAATAGAAAGAAGCGTGAAGAAATATGCAATAATGGCCGGTATCCCTATTTTTACCACACCCCATACTATTAGACATTCTTATGCAACTGATCTTTTGTCTCAAGGGGTTGATTTAAGAATAATTCAAGAATTTTTAGGACACAGAAGTATTACTAGTACCCAAATTTATACCCATGTCACAAATAAGCGGCTTCGCGATATCCACCGTCAATTTCATAGCGGCAAGAATCTAAAAGAATAAACAATGTCGCATAATAAAAAAGCCCGATACATTTTTGTACTGAGCTTTTTATTTTTTCATCGCCTTCCCCGTTAATTCATTTATTGCTAATTCTTTTACTTTAGCTCTCAGTCCCTCTCTTTTGGTAATATCACGAAGTAGTTTCTTTAAAATTTCGTCTTTCTCCATAAATTCTTTTATTTTTTCCTGAGCTAATATCTTTATGTCTCCATCTCTTCGCGAATCTTCTAACTCTTCCCGGATTTGATTAATTTTATCTATCAAATAGCGCGCTTCATAATTATATTTAGAGCCAGCGATTACCTTTTTTCTTCTTAAAATCTCATAAAGTTTATCAAAATCCGAGGTCTCTTCAATATCTCCTATAACTCTTAATTCATTTTTATTTGCCATTTCTCCATTTGCCATTTCTTTCTCCTTTTATCAAAATTTACAAAGAACTATAACCATATGTTGGCATTTTTTGAGGATTTGTCAATAGGTTAAAATAAAGTCAGTTAAAAAAACGCCTTCTCGGCGTTTTTTTAATATTCTTCTTCATCGTATTCGAGTTCCTCTTCATCTTCTTCGTCTACAACAGCTAATTCGGCTTCCTCGTCATCTTCGTTCCACTCGTCTATTTCATTTAATTCATCATGGTTATAAAAGTTTAATTTCTCTTGCAACATTTTATTAATTGTTAATTTGTTAAATTTATCCCGCTAGAGATTTTTATTCTCTGTTCTCTAACGGGATTTGCAAAAAAATCAACCTTTTTTAAATATTGTAAATATAATATATCAACCAAAATAGTTGTCAAGAGGGATTTATTAACACCCCAAAAAAACAAAAAAATCTGAGCTTCGTTCAGATTTTTTTGTCATACAATATATTGTTTTGTCGGACTATCTTCCAAATCTTCTTTGGCGATAGCTATAATCTAAAAGGGCTTCATCTAAATCTTTCTCGGTGAATTCGGGCCAATATTTTTCGGTGAAATAAAGTTCAGAATAAATAGATTGCCAAGTTAGAAAATTAGATAGTCGTTGTACTCCACCGGTTCGAATAATTAAATCTGGCTCAGGCAAATTTGCTGTCCAAAGATTTTTATTGATTAAATCTTCAGTAATTTTATTGGCAGGAATCTTGTTTTTTATAATGTTTTTAATAGCTTGAATAATTTCTGGTCTCCCTCCATAAGAAACAGCTAAATTCAAAATTCCTTTCTCGCCTTTTTTAGTTAATTCCTCTGCTTCCTCTATTTTCTTTTGGAGTGATTTTGGTAATCTTTCTCTTTGTCCAATTACTTGTAATTTTATCCCCTTTTGGAAAAGTTCTTTAGTGTTTTTCTTATTTAAAGCTACTTCAAGAAGTTTCATTAAATAACTTACTTCTTTTTTAGACCTGTTCCAATTTTCAGTAGAAAAAGTATAAAGAGTTAAAATTTTTACTCCTCGTTTTCTGCACCACTCCCCTATCTTATTGACCCCATCTAATCCTCTGCGGTGACCTTCAAACGAAGGCAAACCTCTTTTTTTGGCCCATCTTCGGTTTCCGTCAACAATGATTCCTAAATGAAATGGAATTTTCTCTGACATAGATTATTTATTATATTATTGCGGCTTTGCCGCATAATTACTCATTCGGTCGAAATGAGAACAAGTTCTCATTTCTTCCTCATATCATAATTATAGCAAAAAATCTGATTCTATTCTACTGTTTTTGGGTAAAAACCAGGGCATCTTAAATCCCAAAAAATAAACTAATTTAACCGCTGTTTTAGAAAAAATGATTTTGGGGATAAAAAACCTTCTCATTGCTCTTTTGTATTTTAGGAAATCAGGAAAAGTTTTTAAAAGAATTTCGGCTCCAGTCAGTCCCCACATCACTCCTCCGCCCGACCAAGATTTAGTCAAACCGGTAGCGTCCCCACAAAGAGTTATTAAAGGACTTGATGGCATTATAAAACCCTGAGGAACTATTTTTGATTTCGTTCTTTCAAGAATAATATTTTTTTTCTTCAAAAATTCATCAAAAATCAGTTTAGCTTCTTTTGACTTAGCAAGAATTCCGTATTCTATCTCTTTGCCTTTGGGAATTTTCCAAATAAAACCATTTTTGCAAGGCCAGGTTTCTACGAAATTCGAGGAAGATAACTCTTTTTTAAATCCTAAAATTCCTAATCTGCATTTCGGCTCTGGAAGCCCTAAGCTTTTTCTCACAAAAGAATTAGCTCCATCACAACCGATTATTTTATCATAACCCTTGGGTATTTCACCGATATTATGGCTTAAAAAAAGATTAGCTCCTGCTTTTTGAGCTAAATCAGCTACTAATTTATCTAATTCAAAATGGCTTATTACAAAAAAAACTTTAGAAAATTCTACTTTTATCGTTTTTTTAGGAAAACGTAGAATAACATAATTTATTCTATTTTGTATTAATTTACGGCTCTCGGGTATAAATTCTAAAATTCTTTTAGAAAAAAGGCCTGAACAAACTTCCTGACCAATCTTTTCTTTTTTTTCAAAAACAGTAACATCGTGCCCTTTTTCAGAAAGCTTCCAAGCTAAATAAAGACCCGAAACCCCTGCTCCAATAATTGCTATTCGCATATTTTAAAAATTGGAAGTTAAAAATTCTTTATTATGTATCCTGCAGCGAACGAAAGTAAAGAAACTAAAATAACGGTAATAAATAATATAATATCTGCCTGATATTTTTTGACAAAATGAATAGTTTTTGCTAACATAACAAATATGGCTAAAACAAAATCAAAAGGAGGAACAAAATTAGGAAGAGATTCCAGACCAAAATATCTCGGTGTCAAAATTTTTGAAGGGCAAAAAATTAAACCGGGGATGATAATTATTCGTCAGCGAGGAACAAAGTTTTGCCCTGGAAAAAATGTCAGAAAAGGATCTGATGACACTCTTTATGCGAAAAAAGCAGGAGTTGTTAAGTTTAAAACAAAACGAATCAGATGTTTTGATAATTCTCAACGAACAGCTAAAATTGTAAACGTGGAATAAGGAACTTAGTTTCTTTTTATACTCGCTCTTACAAATTCTCTAAACAATGGATGAGGCCTTAATGGCCTTGATTTAAATTCCGGATGGAATTGAGTAGCTACAAAAAAAGGATGATTTTTAATTTCAATAATTTCCACTAAATCTTTTTCGGGGTTAATTCCTGCCATTATTAATCCGTTCTCTTCTAAAATTTTTCTATAATCATTATTTAATTCATAGCGATGGCGATGCCGTTCAGATATTATTTGGGTCTTGTAGGCCTTAGAACTAATGGTATTTGGCGTTATTTTACAATTATAAGCTCCTAATCTCATTGTTCCTCCATATTTTTTTTCTTTTAAAAAAGCTTTTTGTTCGGGCATAACATCAATTACAGGTTCTTTGCAATCTGAAAATTCAGCCGAACCGGCTCCTTTAATTTTAGCGATATTCCTAGCAAACTCAATTACTGACAATTGCATTCCTAAACAAAGTCCCAAAAAAGGGATTTTATTTTTTCTGCAGAATTCAATTGCTTTTATCTTGCCCTCTATTCCCCTATTTCCAAATCCACCGGGAACAATTATACCGTCGTATTTCTTTAATTCTTTCAACTGAATAGGATTTTTCTCGTATTTTTCTGCTGATAACCAGAAGATTTCAGGTCTTCTCCTAAAAAAATAAGCAGCATGCTTTACCGCTTCAATCACTGAGATATAAGAATCCATCAAAGTGAACTTACCGGTCTCAAAATATTTCCCGACTATACCAATTTTAACTGATTTCGAGGCATTCTTTATCGTTTTAATCAGCGCCTCCCAATCTTTTAGGTCTTTTTTTCTCGGCGCCAATCCTAATTTTTTTAAAATTTGATTGCTTAAATTTTCTTTTTCAAAATTAAGAGGCACCTCATAAATTGTTTCAATGTCTGGAGCAGAAATAACATCTTGAGGAGCAACGTTGCAAAAAATTGATATTTTTCTTTTTCTGATTTCATCTAATGGAACCGCAGAACGGGCTAAAATAATATTGGGCTGAATGCCAGCTGAATTTAGAGTTCTTACTGCGTATTGAGTTGGTTTAGTTTTCATCTCACCTATTTTACTAGGAATAGGAAGATAGCTTACTAAAATAAAAAGCACATCTTTTGGATGAGCTAATTTCATCATTCTAGCTGCTTCTAAAAAAAGCATGTTTTGATACTCCCCTACTGTTCCGCCGATTTCTATTAAAACAAAGTTTGATTTTGTTTTTTTTCCTGCTCGTTTAATTCTAGAAATAACTTCATTGGGAATATCAGGAACTACTTCTACACAACGGCCGTTATATTCTAAATTTCTTTCTCTTTTTATCACCGCCTGATAAACTCTACCTGTAGTTATGTAATTATCTGTATATATGTCTTCGTCTAAAAATCTTTCGTAGTTTCCTACGTCTTGGTCGCATTCAATCCCATCATCGGTTACAAAGACCTCTCCATGCTCAATAGGATTCATTGTTCCAGCGTCAACATTAACATAGGGGTCAATTTTAATTGCTGTCACTTTAAATCCTTTGCTTTTCAAAATTCTTCCGATAGAAGATACCGCTACCCCTTTTCCAATGCCAGACATTACACCGCCAGCAACAAAGATAAACTTAGCCATTACCGTTTTTCTTCTGTAATAATTATTCTTATCTCTGACTCTAAATTGTGTTCAAATTTAACTTTTACTGGAAATTCACCAAGCTCTCCAATGGACTCAGCCAAATCAATCTGTTCTTTTTTAATCTTAAATCCCAATTCCTTTAATTTTTCAGAAATTTTTTGGGAGGGTATTCTTTCAAATAATTGACCGGCTTCACCAACCTTTACCGGGATTACCACCTCTATTCCATCAACCTCCGAAGCTAATTTTTGAATTTCTTTTAATTCTTCCCCAGCCCTCTTTTCCTCAATTTCTTTTTGTTCTTCTAACCATTTTAAAGCTTCTTTCGTTGCTATCTTAGCTAAACCTTTGGGAATTAAAAAATTCCTGGCATAGCCATCTTTAACTTCTTTAATTTCATATTTTTTTCCTAAATTATCTATATCTTGCAAAAGAATAATACGCATAGTGAAAAAATAATTTTTAATTTTTAATTTTCAAACTGTTTATAAATTGATTCATTGTTGGATTGAACGAAGTGAGAGACTCCCCGTAGGATTGCAATTCATTGAAAATTATAAATTGAAAATTTCTATTCTATTATTCTACTCCATTTCTCCAATTATTTCAATAGCTTTGTCCAACTGCGGGTCTCTCTCTTCCTGATAGTCCTCTTCGGTCATCTCTACTTTAATATCCGGCTCTAATCCTTTATCGGTAATAAGATCTCCCTTAGGCGTTAGCCAGTTTGCTACTGTAATTTTTAAATTAGAGCCATCTATTAATCCTTCTAATTTCTGAACTGAACCCTTTCCAAAAGAGGTTTCCCCGATTATTTTTATGCCCCGATTATCCCGAAGAGCTGAAGCTAAAATCTCAGATGCAGAGGCAGACCCTTGATTGACTAAAATTACCATTGGATAATCCAAAAACTCAGCGTTACCTTCAGCTTTATAAACTTCTTGCTCTTTTTCGGCGCCAAAATCTTCAATAACCACAACTTGGCCTTTTTCTAAAAACCAACCGGCAATATCTTGAGCCCTTTCCAAATAACCCCCAGGATTACTTCTCAAATCTAAAATTATCTTCTCGGCCGGGCTTTTTAAAACCTCGGCTGCCATTTCTCTGAAATCACGGTCAGATTTTTCAGAGAAATGATAAAGTTTAATATAGGCAATCTCTTCTCCCTCCCCGCTATCTTCACCTGCCGAGTCAAGTAACTCCCATTTCAAAGAAGGAACCTTAATAACTGCTCTTTTGAGAATAATTTCTTTTGAGTTTTCCCATTCATCCCGAAAGACAGTTAGAGTTACTTCTGTTCCTTTTGGTCCCCGAATAAGAGTTACCGCTTCCTCAATAGTAATATCCATAGTTAAAGTATCGTCTATTTTTATAATTCTATCGCCCGGCCGAATACCGGCCTCTTGGGCTGGCGTTCCTTCTAAGGGAGCAATAACTTGAAGTTGCCCTTCTCTTATACCGATTTCCATACCCACTCCCTCAAAACGGCCGCTTACATCTTCTAAAAATGTTTTGGCGTCTTTGGGATTAAAAAAGACAGTATAAGGATCGCCTAAAGAATTTACCATTCCAGAAATTGCTCCATAAATTAACTCTTGAGTATCAATATCTTCTGGGTTAACATATTCTTCCTGAATTTTATGCCAGGCGTTCCAAAAAAGAGAAAAATCGAGGTCTTCCGGAGGACAGATTGGACAAATAACTATATTCTTTCCAACCAAAAATCCGGCACCAAAAACAAAAAAAATAATTCCTACTAAAATAATTTTCTTAATCAATCGCATATTATGTTATTATACCAAAAATCAATTAGCAAATCAATAATTTTAAAAAACTACATAAAAAAACTACGAGAATCGCTCTCATGGTTTTTTATTTCTACTTTTTATTTTACTTATTTCGTTTCTAAGAAAATAGCTATCATGTCAGCCAAGAATTTGGGTAATAGGTCAAGGAAAGTTTGGGGCGCCTTTTCCTCAATAATGGGCTTTTCTTCAGAAGAAGGAATTATCGGAATTGTTTCTTCTGAGGATTTTACTTCCTCGGGAGGAGGAATATGTTCTCCTGGAGTTTTCATCGGCTCGCTTTTATAGGGTTCAATCTCCTCGGGAGGAGGAATATGTTCTCCTGGAGTTTTCATCAGCTCTCCTCTTTGGAATCCGCATTCTTCAAAATGTTCTGGTTGGGAACAATATGCCTCGCATTCTTCTTTTGTTATACAACCTCCGGGTCCATAAAATCCTTCTTTAGGCAACGGCATCTCACCTGGAAGTATTTCTCCTTCTGTGGGGAATTCATGTCCGCCTTTTATCATTTCTTCTGCTTCTTCGGGAGAAATAAAACCTTGTTCTGTACCGAACTTAATACATTCTTCAATATGAATTGGGTCTTTACAATAACTCTCACATTCTTTTTCACCCATACAACCACCGGGTCCGCCTTGTATCATTGTTTCTTTTTCTTTTGAAGTAATTATTCCCATTTTTTCTCCAAAACCAATACACTCTTGTATATTATCTGGATTTTCACAATATATCTCGCATTCTTCTTTACTTTGGCAATTGCCAGGGCCAGTGGTAATACCTAATTCAGTCATTTTTAAAGATTGTTCTGCTTCTTCTTCGGTTATAAATCCGGCTTTTAGGGCAAAATCAATGCATTCTTGCATATGAGCCAAGTCATTACAATAAGCATTGCATTCCTCCTGGCTATTACATCCGCCCGGGCCCCCGGTTAAACCTGCTTCTAACATTTTCATAGCCATTTCTGCCTCTTTTTTTGGCATAAGGCCGTATTTATTAGCAAATCGTATACACTCTTGCATATGAGCCGGGTCATCACAATAAGCATCACAAGCCTTTTTTCCGCAACACCCTCCTGGCGATTCCCCGCCAGTTTTTCTCATCATAATTGCTTCTGATGGAGAAATAAGACCAGCTGCCTCAGCAAAAGAAACGCACTCTTCCATATGTGCTGGTCCGCAGCAATAAATATCACATTGTTCTTTTCCGCGGCAATTCGGATGTTTTACTCCTTTTTTAATTCCTGATAATACTTTTTTCGCTTCTTCAAGCTCCTCCGGAGAAAGAACACCTGCCGCTTCAGCAAAAGCAACGCACATTTCCATATGTTCCGGTTCAGAGCAGTAAATATCACATTCTGCTTTACTATTGCAGGGGGGCGGCTCTATTCCTTTATTTATAGCAGTAATTATTTTTTTTGATTCCTCAAGTTCTTCTAACGGGATTAAACTATGTCTTTCGGCAAAATTAATACATTCTTCAAGATGAGAAATATCATCACAATAAACTTTGCATTTTTCCTGGCTGCTACAATCTCCCAATTCAGGAACGGGATATCCGATCTCGCTTAGATCTTCAGCTAAAACCAAAAACCCAACAAAAAATAATAAAGATATTATAACAATAAAATATTTTTTCATAACTATGTTATGTAAATTAATATATCGTATTATTCAAATGGGTTTTGATAGGCCTCTTCAAAAGGATTAACCACTTTTTCAAAAGGATTAGTTGAAGGCATATTTTCCATTGGGTTAGAAACAACATCTCCTACTTCTACTTGAGAAGTTGCTCGACCAATTTCTTCGCCTTCTTCATATCCAAGCCGATGTCCGTAATAGTATCCTCCAATTCCAATAGCAACAATTATAACCACAAAAACCGCAACTAATACTAATTGTTTTTTATTTATATTACTCATTGTTTTATTATAACAGCATCAACAAAAAAACACTCTGTGGAAAACCTAAAACGCCTTCAGTTCTTAGGTTTTCATTATGGACTTCGTGAAATTCAGCCGGAACCAGATTATACAGAAATTAAAAGAATTCCAGATGCTAAAAATAGCTATCGCAGCTTCTTAACAATACCTCTATTAACATCTACCTCTACTAAATCTCCATCTTTTAATGCTTTGGTTGCTATTTTGGTTCCTACCACACAAGGTTTGCCTAATTCCCTACTTACAATAGCTGCATGTGATAATAAACCACCTTCATCGGTCACAACAGCAGCTGATTTTTGCATTACAGAAATATAATCTGGACTTGTCATAGAGCAAACTAAAATCTCTCCTTTTTCTAATTTATAAGATTCTTTTGGAGTAAGAATTATTCTAACCCTTCCTTTAACTAAACCAGAAGATACTGATTGCCCTTTGATTTCTTTAATATTTTTATCAATCCTACCAACATTTTCATCAATCCATTCAGTAATTTTTTTAGCATTCTCTCCTACAATCATTTTTTCTTTTCCATCTTCCATCAAAAAAACATATCCTTCGCTTCTTTCGTCTAACTCTTTGTCTGATGTTTTCAACTTCTCTTGTAAAATATCTTCAATTTCTCTTGACTTTAGATTATTCCATTGCAAATAATCCACTTCTAATTCCTTGGCAAGTATTTTGTAAAAAGGAATTAGTTTTGAACAAGATCTTATAGTTATTTCAACACTAAATGTTAAAAGCCAGCCAAGTTCTCTTGCTTGCTCAATAATAGAAACCAACTCTTCATCTTTTAATTTACCTAAAAGTTTCTCTGCAGTTTTCTTATTTTCAGTTTTTTGTTTTTCCTGCATTTCATACTGTGAAATAAAATCTTCTTTTAACGCATCTTTAATTCTTTTATCAAGTTCTTGCATAGAAAGAGGTTCTAATGGCAAAATAATGAAAGTCTTCATCCATGCATATTGTTTAAGATATTTTTCTGCTTTATCTTTATAATCTTTTTTATCCCTAGCTAATTTACAGAGTTCAAAAAAATCTTTCTGCTCTTCTTGAAATATTGCTTTTTTCACAGGAAAAGATAAAACAGCAACAGCATTATTTATATCAATAATCTTTTCTATGTTTTTATGCTGCAATTTTTCTTTAATTCTATCTGTTATTAAATTATATTCTGCTATATACCATGGAATATAAAACCAAGGAACAACAACCAACATAATATCGTCTAATCCCTTCCATAACCCAACAATATTCTCTTTAATATAGTTTTCCTTAATAGCATTAACTTTATCTGAAAATGCTTCTAATTCTCTTATTCTTTTAAGTGTTGATTTAAATATATAATCAACATACTTATCATCTTTTACAGCTTCTTTTAAAGCATTAATAATTTTCTTCTTTTCGTTTGTTTTAACATAACTTTTATTTAAAGAAGTAAACAAACAATCAAGATTCTCAACGGGAAGTTTAATTTCTTTTTGAAAATTTTTAAATATCGATCTACACCATATATCAGACATCAAAATAGTATGTTTATCTCTTTGCCGAAATTCAAATTCCCATTCTTTTAAATTTATATCTGATTTTTTAAGCATTTTTCTTTTTTATAATTTTAACTATTCCTTTATTAGCATCAACTAACACTAAATCTCCATCTTTTAATACTTTGGTTGCTATTTTGGTTCCTACTACGCAGGGCTTCTTAAGCTCTCTCGAAATAATCGCTGCATGACAGGTAATTCCTCCCTCATCGGTAATTATCGCCTGTGCTTTATTTATACCTTCAATAAATTGAGGTCTTGTCATAGCTGCTACAAGTATAAAATCCTTTTTCATTTTGTTGGCTTTTTCAACCTGATTTGTAATCTCCGGAGAAATAACCCATACTTTACCCCTTACAAATCCTTTATTAGCTATCTGACCTTTTAATATTTTAATTTTTGAATAATCTTGTTTAGATATATATCTAGATTCTTCTTTTAATGCCTTTTTACCCGAAAAGAAATGAATCTTTTTGTTTATCATTAATAATAAACTTTTTTTGATTCTTTTTTCTATTTCTTTTGCGGAAATTTTTATCTTTCCATCAAGAGAATTATAAACTTCATTTTCCAATAAGTATTCAGAATAATACCAATGAATAAACTTTTTGTTTTTGAGATTAATCCTATTATTTAACTCCTCAAATAGACAGGAAACCCTATAGCTACTTTCGGTCCACCAAAGCCTTACATTTAATCTTAGTTTTGCTAACGCAGCAACGTTATCTGTCAATTTCAAAAAAGAAGACGAAAACTTATATTTTTTTATAATTTTTTTCTTTTCCGTTAATTCTAAGGGAATTCTATTTTCTAAATCGTGTAATCTTTTTTCTATATTTCTTTTTCCTAAAACGAGTAATTCTTTCGTCTTCTTTATATAATATTTTTCATCAAAAGGAGGGTTGTTTTCCTGGGTAGAAATCCAAGAATAATCATTTATCAAATTAGATAATTTCTTATTCAGATTTTTGTCCGCTCTAATAAAGCTCTTTGAGAAAACTCTCTTGGAATACTTTTTATTATTTAAGACCGATAGTGTAAAGTTTAATTGAGCTATTTCGTGTTTTGTTAATACATTATTTGAAACAGGTTTAGTGAGTTTTGCAAATAATTCATCTCTTTTATTTAAATCAGGTTCTTTAGAAGAAATAACTTTTTTAATTTTTTCATCTATTTTAATTAAATAATCTGGTCTAGATAAATTATAATAAGCCAAAAGGTTTATGAAAGAATTAAAATATTTATTATAGATATTTTTCAATTCTTTATTAGTAACTAATGATAAATCTTTTTTATAAATCTCTCTAGATACTCTTAATAGTTTATCTCTTGCTTCATCTGCTTTCTTAATATAGTTTTTAACTTCTTTATAATCATTTATAACTTTATCGCCGATGCTTAAAGCTCTTTCAAGTTCTTTTTCATCATAATAAATTGTGCAAACAGCGTTATTTATTGATGTAATCATATGTTTGCATTCACAGCCAGGAACTTTTGAATGCTCAATATAAGCTCTTGTGTTAGCTTCTAATCTATAAATCGGATGCTTAGCTTCCCAACGTTTCTCAAATTTAATATTTTTATTTCTCATTTTATTAATATTTTATCCAAACCGCTTGACAATATTATAATTTAGGTGTATAATTAAGATAGTACAAAATGCACATATGGAACTAAGTTTGAATTTGAAAGGATGAAACGATGAATAATATTAAGAAAGTACTGTGTGTCTGCAAAGGTAATGGCGACAGAAGTCCAATGATGGCTGGGGTTCTCGAGATGTATCTGGATAACGCTATTTCAGATGGTCAAGTTTGTCAAATAGACTGTGAGAGTGCCGGGATTTTGAAAATCGCCAATAATGGCAATGGAGCATCTCCCCTAATGATTAAGGCAGCAAAACGGATTGGTATTCATCTCTCATCTCATGAAAGACGTTGGGTTAATTCGTTGAATATCAACGATTACGACCTTTTCGTCTGCGTAGATGATGAAGTGGCCGCTTATGTGATTGAACTCGGCGCAGACATAAACAAAGTCTGCAATGCCCAAATCAGTAATGCCTGGCCATCGCGGTTTCAGAGAGATTTGGATGATACCGCCGAAAGAATCATGGGAGCAATGTTCCGAGTCGTTACTCGATATTTCTCCCGCGAGTGAAATCACCAATGTCACTCATAAGCCCAATTGCAACAACGTTTGCGATTGGGCTCTTTTTTTTATTTCAAGATTATATATTAATACCTTAGCGAATCAAGGTTCTGCCAAAAGCAGGGTCTTATTTCAAGATTATATATCTATACGATAGCGAATCAAGGTTCCCCGCCAAGGCGGGGGTTCTTATTTCCTTTTTAATATTTTAACAATACCTCTATTAGCATCTACTTCCACCAAATCTCCGTCTTTTAATATTTGGCTTGCTATTTTAGTTCCAACTATACATGGTTTTTTCATCTCTCTTGCTATAATTGCAGCATGACATGTTAGACCTCCTTCGTCTGTAATAAATGCAGAAGCTTTTTTCATAGCGGGTAAAAAGTCGGGCGTTGTCATTGGAGAGACTAATATTTCTCCTTTCTTTATCAAATCTATATGTTTATGACCCATTACTCTTTTAACTTTTCCCTTCACAATCCCTTTGTAAACTATGATTCCTTTTATTTCATCTTTTGATTCTATATTTTCTGTTTCTAATTTAATATTATATTTTTTTTCTACAACATTTCTATTATTACCAATATACATCATATTTTTTGTATAAATAAATCCTTCGTCTCTCTTTTTTAAATCAGGGATTTTGGGAATTTTTTCACTTTTTATCTCATCAATTTTTAAAACATGAACATAATTCTTTAATTTTGGAAACATTTTTATTAAAGATTTTCGAACTACAATATCTGTTCCTGTAGAAAGTTTAGTTGTCTTTTTTCGTAATTTCTTTATTGGAGAAATATCTAATCCTCTTAATTCATTTTCGTCCATTTCGCATAACCACCACATAGCCTCAATCCAAGGATAGGCGATCTCAAAATTTTTAATGAATTTCAATAAATCTTTTTTTGATAAGGTTTTTTCACCATCATAAATTGGCTGAATTGGTTTTAATTTTTCTTCAACTTTTTTTTCTAATTTTTCCAAGAATTTTTTATCTTTTTTTATAGTTTCTTTAATATGATTTTTAATCCATTTAACCCCTCTCGGATCATAATAACTCTTTACTGTTCCATCTTCTCTTACAAAAACAATGTATGGCAGGAATGCTTGTTTTTTTCCACTCCACGGTTTTGAATCATAGGCTTCACCTTTATACCAAACATCTAACATTGGTAAAGAAAAATCTCTTGTGAAAACTTTTTTGTAGATTGGTTTTTGATTATTCTCTAAAATCTTAACAATACCTCTATTAGCATCTACTTCCACCAAATCTCCATCTTTCAGGACTTTGGTTGCTATTTTTGTTCCAACAACGCCTGGTATTCTAAATTCTCTACTAAAAACTGCGGCGTGAGAGAGAAAACCACCTTCGTCGGTAATTATAGCTTTGGCTTTTTTTAATATTGGATTGTATTTAGGTAATGTGGTGGGTGCAACCAAAATATACCCATTTTTGAATTTTATTAATTGTTTTAAATTAGAAATAACCTGAACATATCCTTTTACCCGCTTCTTATAAATTGGCGTGCCCTTAAGAATTCTTTCTTCGATGATTTGTCGATTTAGTTTATTTTCCTGATTTTTTAGTTTTTTAAAAAGAATAGAAGCTGACTTTCCGACCAACAAAAAAGGAGTTGGTAACAATATCAAGGCACTCATACGTTTCCGACTTTCTAAGTTCTTGGGTAATTTATTTATTTTAATAAAATCAATAAATTCGTTAATGAGAAGTAATTTTAATAAATCGGGGGATTTTATTTTTCTTTTTTTGGCAATCTTTGCACATATTTTCTCAAAATATTCATCATAAGCTCCGAGAACATGTTCGTATTTTGTTCGTCTTTTTATTAAAAAATTTGCGATTCTTTTATGTTTTTTAACTCTAGCGATATAATCGATTCCTCTCTGAATAAATGTATTGAAAGCACATAGTTTTCCAAAGCTAATATTGAAATCCCTTATAAAGTTGGGGGTTAATTCATTTTTTCCCCCTATTTGTCTATAAAGAGTTAATAGATGCTCTGCATATAAGACATGCTGCTCAATTATTCTCTTGCGAAAAGTACGGTTATTGATAATTTTCTCTCCTACAAGTTTTTCAAAACAATTCTCTTCCTCGTAACTTCTAAAATGCGTTGCTATTCCATTATGATATATACAAATAAATATAGTGAAAGAATCTTTAAACCATTGTCGTGAATTAATAATGTCAAGCGATACCTTCCAAGAAGACATCGTAAACAAACTATATTCCCTTTCCCAAAATTTACTTATATTCTCCAAAGTAAGTTTTGGGATTTCCCGTGCTTTCATAAATTTCTGCATAATTTTTTATAATGTAGTAATTGGTCTTGATTGTGTTATATATATCTTATTATTTTCTATTGCGAATTCAATGTCTTGAGGACATTTATAATGATCTTCTATTTTTTGGCAGAGTTTGGCTAATTGGATGATTTGTTTATTAGGGAGTTTTTGGATTGATTGAGTTTTTTCCGGAACCTCGGTTTCTTTTATTCCAGAGCCGGATTTAACCATCATCATTTCTTGATCGCTGATATTAGTATCTATAATAATCCAATTAGATTTATCAATGACATAGGTATCAGGAGTTATTTTCCCTCCGACAATGGCTTCTCCGAGTCCCCAGCCCGTCTCAATGACCATTTGATTTGTATCTTGAGTAACAGGATGAACAGTAAAACAAATGCCAGACACATCTGATTGAATCATTTTCTGGATTACTACTGCTACACCTACTGGATAACAATGAGCTAATTTTTTGCAAGTATTAGCTCTAATCTTTTTCTGACCGCCAATAGTAATTACTTTCTTTTCAAAGGCATAAAATAAAGCTCTTGGAGTAAATAAAGAAGACCAGCAATTCTTAATATTGTCTATTAAATTAGAGCTGGAAGTATTCAAATATGTTTCTAACTCCCCTGCCCAAGATGCCACTGAAGAATCTTCAGCAGTTGCTGAAGAACGAACTGCAACGTATTTAGCATTTAGTTTCTTAAATTCTTTCAGAAACTCCTTTTCTAAGTCCTTTGGAACAGAAGCATCATGAATTAAATCTCTAATAACATTAGATGCTTTGTCTGCAGAATTAATATCTTTAAAATTAATCTGTTTTATTTGGCTGGCTATTTCAACCACTAAATCGGTTTCCTCTAAAAACTTATCAAACGCCTCAACTAAAATAATAAAACCCGGCGGTACCTGAATTTTAGCTTGAGTCATCTCTCCAAGCGAAGCTCCCTTGCCACCAGCAATTAAAATATCGTTTTTAGATATTTGCTTAAATGTTTTTGTGAACATTATCTTATTCTAATAATTTTACAATTCCTTTGTTTGTATCGACCTCAATTAAATCTCCTGTTTTAAATACTTCGGTTGCGAAATTTGTTCCAACAATGCAGGGTTTTTTAAACTCCCTAGATACAATTGCAGCGTGAGATAATATCCCTCCCTTATCTGTCACTATTGCCTTTGATTTCTGCATTGCTCTTTCAAAATCTACTGTAGTCTCTGGAGCAATAAGAATATCTTTTTCGGTTATTTTATTTGCTTCTTTTGCACTTAAGGCTATAAACACCCTCCCACTTATCTTTTCTTCACACTTGTAGGTCGTGGTCCCTCTAACTGAATTAATATTAGAGTAGTCTTTGGCGAAAATATTATTTTTAATTCTCTGATACTTTTCTCCTACTATTAATTCTAGCTTGTTTTTATACAAAATCATTCCCCATCCCTTTTTTCTCTCTTTTATTTTGATTTTTAGTGAACTTTGATTTGATAAACCTTTAATTATTTCTGGAGGAGTTAGATAAAGAAGGTTTTCATATCTAAGTGACAATCTTTCAGCTATATGTTTCAAAAAATCAAAAGCATAATAGTTAGAAATATTAATCATATCTATCCTATATGTTCTCTGGAAAGCAAACTCTCTAAAAAAATAAAAGAAAGAAATATCCTGTTTAGAGATATTCAATTTTTTGATTAGAGATTTTATATTATTTTCTCTTTTTCTTCTTTCTTGAGTTAATTTTTTTAATTCTTTAATACAATCTTTTATTAAAAGCTCTTTCAAGTCTTCTAAGAATTTATTAGTAGAATAGTGTTTACCCCTCATAAATACAACTCCCATCCAGGAATACTTTTTTTGATGTAGTTTTATTTCTTTTCGCAGGCTCTTAGGAAAATCTTTTAATTTCAACCTTTGTATCTTTTGTTTATTTTTAGAAAAAAATGTGGTTTTCTGTATGTCTGTTGCCAGTTCTAATAATTCTCTTTTTTCTTCAAATGAAAACGGCTCGGGATTAGGCTCGCCTAATCTTAAAAGATATTCCGGTATCTTTTTATTTTCTATTTTATTCTTTTCTAGAACATTTTTTAATTTATTAGTTAGAAACTTTTCAAACAGCGAAAGCGTGTTAACAAAAGGCATAATTCTCAAAATAGTAGAAACATAATTATTGAAAATCTGGCTCAGCTCTTTTTGGCTATACTTTTTTAAATCTTTTATAGATTTAATTTTCTTAGAGTGGTCAACACAAAGTTCACAGTTTTTATTAAGAAGTTCCATGTATTTACCTAAAAAAGCTTTATCTTTTTTAAGAACTTGTATTACATAATTATCTGTTTTTTCATACTCATTATAATCAACGTATTCTGCACGGTCAAAATTAAGCATTATTTTCATTTTATAACTTTGTTTTACCTCTTTCTTGGATAAAGGATTTCTTTGAGAATCAAACTGTAAATATTTCATTAAAATACAATCATTGTACTGAGAAAATTTGTACCAGTTTATTGTTTTAAAAAATTTCAAGCTAGAAATATCGTTTTTAGATATTTGCTTAAATGTTTTTGTGAACATTATCTTATTCTAACAAAAAACCGCCATTCCGTCACCTGACAAGGGCGATTTTCTATACTCCTCAAATTTTAATTCTTACGCGATAATGCCAAAATAACAAGACCAAGAAAGTTAAAGACAGCGAAAACTAAAACTAAAGATGTAGAAAGCGCACCAACCAAACCACTAAGCAACTCAACAACCAAAAGTCCAACCGTCCCGATAAGTATTAATATAAATGGTATTAACTTAACTTTTTTCATATTTTTATTCCTCCTTTAATTTATTATTATTTTTTTCTTTAAAATTAGCATCGTACCCTCCTAAATAAATGTTGGTGTGCTTATTTTTGGTTTTCTCAATTGGAAATCTTCTTTCATTATCTTTTATTGTAAAATTAATTGCTTCGTCCATATCAACATCACAGCTATTAGCAAGCAATGATAAAAACCACAAAATATCTCCTACTGTATCTTTTACCTGATCTTTATTCTTAAACAAAACGCTTTTTATAACTTCTGGATTTTGTTCCCATTTTATAATATTCCTAAATTCTCCAACCTCTTCTACAATGCCCAATAAAAGATCCTTAGGATTATGGAATTGTGCCCAATTCCTTTCCTCGCAAAACTTCTTAATCTTTTTTTGATATTCATTCATAATAATTTATTAATTTATAATTTCTTAATTTTCTTTCTACTCAATAAACTCACTATAAATTATTTTATTTTTTATATGATTTATTGCTTCTTTTATATAAGGAATTACATTATCTGGTATATTACCTAAATCAAACCAAGACAAATCATCGCATTTATTTGGTTCTTTATTCTCAATGTTTCCGGTCCATTTTTCAGCTACAAAAAAGACATCAATCCTTTCATTGCCTTTGATATTTCTATTCATAACATGCACAACGCTCAGATCTTCGGATTGAAGTGTTATACCTGCCTCCTCTTTCACCTCCCTAATTATCGCTTCAGTAAAAGTCTCTCCCTTATCTACATGACCCGCAACAAGACTATACTTCCCGTCTTCATAACCAGTATTAAAACGTCTCTGAAGTAATATTTTATTACCTCCAATTAAAACTAAATAAGAAGCCGGTGTAATTTTATGTCTTTCTTTTTTCATAATTTCTTAATCTTTTAAACAAATCTAACCTTATTTTTCATCATAACAAAAAATCGCCATTTTGGCGATTTTTTAAAGAGAAAAAGGGGTCAGGAACGGTTTTTTATTCAACTTCATCCCCTGCGAATCTTTAAAAACTAAGTCTAAAATCAAGGAGCTAAGCTAAAAGAAAAACCCCTTAATATAATTCTCAGGGGTTTAAAAGATTGTTTAGATTGCTTCGGTAAAAAAAGCTCCGCTTATGAAAAACAATCCTAATTCTGTGGCAATCTTATAAAAATCTTCTTTTATGTTTTCGGCCTTATCTAACTCAGCTCCCACCATTATAATTGTATGTATTCCAGCATAAGTTGAATTAGAAATGAAAATAATATATAGTTTATCTTTCAAAAATCTGATTAAATATTTTCCTCTCTCGCTATCAATACTACCTCTTTCTTTATCTATTTTCTTTTGCTTACTCTCATCGAGAACAAAAGTTTGATAAATCATGTTCGCCATTTTCTATCTCCTTTTATTTTAGAAACCATATTTTCAATTTTTTAATTTACTACCTACACCATACACCCATTATTTAAATATGTCAACCCCAAAGGTGAGATAGTCCAAAAACAACCCTGTTTGCGTTGACGACTGTCGTCAATTATCTAAAAAATAAGGGGGCGTTGAGGTCAAGTTGCCCAAGAAAGGTCGACCTTCCCAAAAATAAAAACCTAAAACGCTTTCAGCGCTTAGGTTTTTGTTTGTGGACCCAGCGAGAGTCGAACTCGCGATTCCTCTATGCCATAGAGGTGTTTTACCACTATACTATGGGCCCAAAAGATGAAGAGTAGTATCTTTTTCCTAGTATAGATACTACTCTCCTTCGTCGGCTAATTCTAAAAGATGAGTTACAACTTGTTGAGTTAGTTCTTCCCTTGATAGAGCGCTATCAAATCTTACGATTTCTCCTATTTTGATAACAACTTTGTTCCATAAACGTGGAAAGGAATAAAACCGACCTGGTAAATTTGGCATCACCTTGTCTGAATCATCAATCCATACAAAGAGCACAGAAGCTTTTGTTCTTTTAACTAATGAACCAATCCCTTCTTTTAAATGTCTGAGTTTTTTCCCTTCTTTAGGACTATAAAATAAATCTTTTTCTGACGCAGACGATGTTCTTCCACCTTCGGGGTACATAATCAGTATTTTGCCTGAATTAACAACGTTTACTGATTTTATAAAAGCGGCTCTCATTGATTGTTTATTACCTCTTTCAACCCAAATCATTATTTGTTCCGCCCATTTCCAATACCATTTGTTGTAATTTTTTACTTCAGGGATATTGTAAGGAGCAAACTTAAATGGATTAATAATATATTGGTCCCCAAATAAACAAGAGACAAGGAAGGGATCTATCAAAGATGGATGATTGCTAGCCACTATTAATCCATTCTTGAATAAATTTGGATTTTGCCAATGTTTTGGAAAACGTTCAGGATGTACTATTTTAATTCTTCCAGTTAGTCTTTGAAAAAAGAATATCATAGTAATCCAAAGTCCAATCGTATACACAATCAGTAAAAATCTTAACTTATAGCCAATGCTTTCTTTTTTCGCTTTCATTTTTCTATCCTTTCAAAATGTCAATGAGCAAAACTAATTATTTATTATATTACCCCATTCCCCAAAATTTTTCAACTCTGCTTAGCGGGACCAAAAAAATCCCGAGCGAAACTCGGGATTTATGAAAAAGTAATAAAAATTTTTATAATATAAACTCCTCAAAAGAATTATTGAATCTTACTTAAATCTCCTTTTAAAATAACATCAGCCATTGCTTTTATTTCATCAACATACGGGGCTTCTTCTGGTATAGGGTTTAATAAAAATACTTTTTTGTTATTAACGTGAGCAAAACCAATTTCTATCAAAGTGTTGCCTCCAATATAGTTTTTTATTCCATTTTTATCATAATTCAAAACCAAAATACCGTCACTATTTTTTATAGAATCATACCACCATTTTATATAACCATACTTTCTTTTAATCTCACTGTGTTCTATATTATTCCTAATATCTTCTAATTCTTTTGCTGTTCCATCTGCAACTCCAAACATATCTTCATGCATCATTGGCTGATGACCTAATTTCTCCAATTCTTGATAAGCATTAACAAGCTTATCGGCAAATTTTATACTTCCGCAAAGTGTAATTTTCATAATTAAAAAAGATTAATGTTCTTCTTTATAACCAATTTCTTTTAATATTTCAACTATCGTTTCCAACGGAATGCCTCCTAAAAGATTATGGTAACTTCCTTCTATTCTCTTCACAAATGAAGCGCTGTAATGCTTTATAGGATCATATCCTAAAGCATAAGTATTAAAATTAGGGTCTTCATTAAGGTATCTATTAATTTCTTCTTCAGAAAGCTCTCTCATAAAAACATCTGTTTTAACAATTTTTGAGATTATCTTGCCTGAAATTGTGTTAATCATATGGACTCCTGTGTAGAATTGATGGTTATTTCCGGAAAAAGCTTTTAATCTTTGGAAATCTTCTTCTTTTGATTTGGGTTTTTCGAAAATTTGACCGTTAAAGAAACCAACAGAATCCATTCCGATAACAATGGCGTCTGAATGATTCTCTGCTACTGCCTCGGCCTTCAATCTTGAAAGTCCTTTTATTAATTCTTCGGGATTATTTCTTCTTAATTGAGATTCGTCTACATCGCTTCCTTCTGCTTCAAAAGGAATTCCCAAATATCCAAATGTTTCCCTGCGATAAGGCGAAATTGTAGCTAAAATTATTTTTGTCATATATCTTATTCTATCAAAAAATCGCCTCTTTGGCAATTTTACTGTTTATGTTTAATTAAAGTTCATACTCCCAATATGGTTGCCATTTGAACGACACGCTTAAGCACTCTTCAAGAGTTTTACCGCCAGCAAGCGTATCTAAACCAAATTGAGTAGCACGATGACCAACAACTAAAACTATCTTATCTGGATACTTTTCTTTTAATTCTTTATAAAAATTGTGAACCCTAATCATTGCTTGCTTATAGCTTTCTCCATTTGGAAAGGGTTGTTTTATTCTCTCTTTCTTCATGTAACCTACAATGTCGCTTGGTTTGCCGTTAAAATCACCGTAATTTAACTCTCTCAGTCTTTTATCAATGATTACGGGTATTTTATCTCCAAAAGCTATTTTTACAGTATTAACTGCTCTCTTTAAATCGGAACAGCAGATTAAATTTATTTTTATATCTTTGAATTTCTTTCCCATTTCTTTGGCTTGTTCAATACCAAGTTTGGATAATTCAACATTTTTCCAACCAGAAGCTATTCCCGCTTCATTATCCTTAGTTGTTGCGTGAGCTGCAAAGTAGATTTTCATATACGCATTAATTTATTGTTCTTCATATTTTACTTCTTCTGGAAATAGTAATTGAAATGGATAACCCATATATCTTTTTATCTTCCCACATCCCATGTCTTTAAGGAAAGCTACCATTTCTTCGGTGATTTTCTTAGGGTCAACTTTCTCCTCTTTACCAATATATTCAATTTCTACAAAATCCCCAAGTTCCTTTATCGAATCCATAGCAATTTCATAATTTTTATATATCCAAGTTTTCCTTAACTTATAAACTTTTACAATAGATTTAAAATTAAGAGCTTCTAATATTTTTTTAATTTGAGCTAAATCTTCCGTTTTTGTTTCGTGTTCATCACAATAGCACCCTTTACCATCTTCATTAGAATGCCAATTTTTATAGTTTATGAAATACTGGCCGTCCGAATCTCTTAATCTTAACCATTCTTTTACTGGACGAACCCCGATGAAATTACGATGAGCCGGAGAAAAATACTCATCTATTTGATAATTTTCTGACCGAAAACCGGCATTCTTTTCTAAGAACTCTATTAGTGGTTTGCTATTTTCAATTTTTACTTGAATTTCTATTTCAATATTGTTCATATTCCCATTCTACCCTCACTATTAAAAGTTTTCAACTTTGGTGTGAGGGTAAACCAAAAAATCGCCCCTTTGGCGATTTTTCAACTATTGAGGTTCAACCTCAATAGATTAATTGAAAGTGGGTCCGGCGCGAATCGAACGCGCAACCTTTTCCTTAAAAGGGAACTGCTCTACCTGATTGAGCTACGGACCCATTTATTGAGTTATTTTGCCATAATTTTAAAATAAAATCAACTCTTGAAGTTGATTTCAATAATTGGGAGACCGGGTCTCCCAATTATGTCTCAATTATGTTTCACGATCGTGAAATAAACATTATAATCCTTCTTCTTGCAGTTTCTTTAATAATTCTTTTTGGGTTTTTGTCAAACGTTTTGGTGTTTTGACAATCAATTGAACATATAAGCTCCCTCTGCCGTATCCTGAAAAATGAGGAATTCCTTTTCCGGAGATCCGCAGGATTTTACCTGACTCTAAACCCGAAGGAATTTTAAGCAAAATTTTTGTTCCTTCTAAGGTTAGTATTTCAGCTTCATCTCCTAAAGCTGCCTGAGAAAAAGAAATCTCCCGAGAAACAAACAAATCATCTCCCCTTCTTTGAAAAACTGAGTGTTCTTTCACCGAAATTCTTATATATAAATCTCCCGGCTTTCCCCCTTTCCTCCCAGCTTCTCCTTTTCCGGAAATCTTTATCGCTTGATTTGAATCAACTCCGGCTGGAATAAAAACCTTAATGTCTTCCTCTCCCTTAATCCTCCCCTCTCCTTTACAAACATTACAAGGTTTTTCCGGTTTCTGGCCTTCGCCGCCGCATTCAGGACAGACAGTCCAATGAGTAAAAGAACCCAAAAAAGTTCTTTTTATTTGCTGAACTTCACCTGTGCCCCGACAAGAAAAACACTCATTTAAAGAAGTGCCTGGCTCAGCTCCTTTGCCCTGACAACGAGAACACAAAATCTGCTTGTATAAAGTAATTTCTTTGGTTGAACCTTTTAAGATTTCTTCTAAAGGAAGCTCAATGTCAATTTTAATGTCTTTGCCTTTTTTATGGTTCTTTCTTTGTGCTCCTTCTCTACCCCCGGAACTAAAAAAATCTTCAAACATCTCACCTAAGTTTTCAAAATCAAATTCCACATCAGGCCCTTGTCCCGAAGATTTTCCCCAAGCCCAATTAAAACTAGACCCTGGACCCGGCTCTCCGCCTTCAAAAACTTGACCAAATCTATCATACTGCGATTTCTTCTCCTTATTAGACAAAACCTGATATGCTTCGTTTATCTCTTTAAATTTTTTTTCATCTCCGCCTTTGTGGGGATGATGTTTATGAGCTAATTTATAAAAAGCTTTTTTAATTTCTTCTAATGAAGCATCACGTGAAATACCTAAAATTTTATAGTAATCCTTCATAATTCAAATATTAGTCTTACGATTTCTCTTTGAACTCTCCTTCTTCAGCGTCTTTTCCTTTATCTTTTTCCTTTGGCTTTTCTTTCTTTTGCGCTTCTTGAGCTGCTTTATAAACCTCGGCTCCAGCTTTCTGAATTATCTGGGAAAGTTCTGTGGTTTTATTCTTTATTTCTTCTATATTATCACTATCTTTAACTTTTTTCAACGCTTCTGCTTTCTCCTCTATTTCTTTTTTCAATCCTTCGTCTATTTTATCTCCGGTATCCCTTACCATTTTTTCCCAAGTATAAATTAAATTATCGGCAACATTCCGGGCCTCAATAAACCCTTTCTTTTTTTTATCCTCCTCCGTATGGAGCTCAGCTTCTTTCTTCATCTTTTCAATTTCCTCTTTTGACATTCCTATTGAACCCTCAATCCTAATTGACTGCTCTTTACCGGTTGCCTTATCTTTAGCTGAAACATTTAAAATTCCGTTACTATCTACATCAAAGCTAACTTCAATCTGGGGAACTCCTCTTGGAGACGGAGGAATGCCGTCTAACATAAATCTTCCCAGGGTTTTGTTATCTTGCGCTATTGGTCTCTCTCCCTGCAAAACATGAACTTCCACAGAAGTTTGACTGTCAGCTGCTGTTGAGAAAATCTGGGTCTTAGCAGTCGGATAAATAGTATTTTTAGGAATTAAAATAGTACTAACTGCTCCCATGGTTTCAATTCCCAAAGAAAGAGGCGTGGCATCTAACAAAAGCACTTCTTTTGTTTCGCCTCCGATAATTGCCCCTTCAATAGCAGCTCCAGCCGCTACCACTTCATCAGGGTTAATTGACTTATTCGGCTCTTTGCCAAAAAGATTTTTAACTGCCTCTTGGATAGCTGGCATTCTTGTTTGACCGCCGACTAAGACAATCTCTTCAATATCTTTTGGCTCAAGCTTTGCCCCTTTTAAGGTCTCTTTCACCAAATCAATTGATTTTTCAACATAATCTTTAACTAAATTCTCGAGCTGAGCCCGAGTAAATTTTAAATAAAGATGTTTTGGACCCGAAGAATCTGAAGTAACAAAAGGAAGATTAATTTCTGTTTCTAAGGTTGTTGATAATTCAATTTTTGCTTTTTCGGCCGCTTCTTTAATTCTCTGTAAAGCTAATTGGTCTTTTGATAAGTCAATCCCCTGGTCTTTTTTAAACTCATCAATTATCCAATTCATTACTTTCTGGTCAAAATCATCTCCGCCCAGATGAGTATCTCCGCCTACGCCAATTACTTCAACCGTATCAGGGTCTTTGCAAATGTCTAAAATTGAAACATCAAAAGTTCCTCCGCCAAAATCATAAACTAAGATTTGCTGTCCTTTTATTTTGGTTAAACCATAAGATAAAGCAGCAGCTGTTGGCTCGTTAATTACCAACTTAACGTTTAAACCGGCGATCTCTCCGGCAATCTTTGTTGCTTTTCTCTGAGAATCATCAAAATAAGCAGGGCAAGTGATTACGGCATCGGTAATCTTTTCCCCTATCTTTTCCTCAGCATCCTGCTTTAACTTCTGTAAAATCATTGCTGAAATTTCAGCTGTCTTGTGCCATTTATCTCCCATCTTTACTTCCACTCCCCCATCATTTGATTCTCTAATTTCATACGGCAAAAACTTCTTGTCCTTTTGAACTTCTGGATCAGAAAATCTCCGACCAACTAATCTCTTAATGGAAAAAATAGTATTTTTTGGGTTGGTAATCTGTTGACGTCTAGCTGTAACCCCAACCAATCTCTCTCCGTTTTTGGTCAAAGCAACAACCGAAGGAGTAGTTCTTCCCCCTTCTTTATTCTCAATAATCTTCGGCTCGCCGTTTTCCATTATAGCGGTAGCTGAAAAAGTTGTACCAAGATCAATACCTAAAATTTTTGACATATTAATTTGCTATTTTTACTTTGGCAGGCCTGATAACCTTGCCATGTAAAAGATAACCTTTTTTAATTTCTTCAATAATAATTCCCTCTTCTTTTCCTTCGGCTTCTACTTTTTCCAATGCTTCTTGGAAATTCGGGTCAAATTTCTCGCCCAAACATTTCATCTCTTTAACTTCTTGATTTTCTAAAAAATCTAAAATCTGAGTTTTTATCTTTAAAAAACCCTGAACCCAAAGATTTTCTTTAAGTTCTCCGGGGAGTTTTTTTTCGGCAATATATATATTATCAAGAATTGGCAAAATTTTCAATATCAATTCTTGATTAGCAAATTTCACAAACTCGCCCACTCTTTCTGCTTCCTCCTTCTTATAATTCAAAAAAGACGCTCTTTCCCTTTTCCAGTTCTCTAAATATTCCGGTTCTTTTTTATGTTTTTTACTCATATTTCTATAAATTTATTGTAGAGAATTATACCCAAAAGTCAAGGACAAAGGGTGTTAATTTCTTTTTTTTAAAAATATGGTAAAATATTTTAATGTGGACAAAAGAAAAAAAAGCGATAATATTTTTATTAATTATTTTAATAATTGCTGCTTTTTTTCGCCTTTGGCAATTAGATTCAATCCCACCGGGGCTTTATCCTGATGAAGCAATAAACGGAAACGATGCATTAGATATTCTCCAGCAAGGAAAATTCAAAATATTCTATCCTGAAAACAATGGCCGGGAAGGCCTTTTCATTTGGCTAATTTCTCTCTCTTTCTTAATTTTTAGACCAAGCATCTGGGCAATAAAAATTGTCCCGGCAATCTTTGGAATCCTCACTGTTCTTGGATTATATTTATTAACCAAAGAGTTGTTCAGAATTGAAAATTATAAATTGAAAATTGTAAATTTAAAGAATGAAACTATAGCGCTTACAGCTTCATTCTTTTTAGCTATTTCTTTCTGGCATATTAATTTTTCCAGAATTGGCTTTCGGGCAATTTTAGTTCCTTTTGTTTTGGTCTTCGGTTTTTATTTCCTATTTAGGGGATTCCGCCAAAAAAAGATTTTATTTTTTGTAATCTCTGGCATCTTTTTCGGTTTGGGTTTCTATACCTATATTTCCTACAGATTCATTGTTTTATTATTAGCAATAGTTTTAATCCGTTTCTGGCTTTCAGAAAAATCAAAAATAAAAAGCAAAAAACGATTTCTATTTTCTACTTTTTATTTTCTACTTTCTATTTTTATAACTGCTCTTCCCATAGGAATCTATTTCCTTCTAAATCCCGGCGATTTCTTCGGCCGCGCAGCCGGAGTATCAGTATTCTCTCAGAAAAACCCAATTTATCAAATCGGGAAATCTTTAATATTAAACCTTGGAATGTTTAATATCTTTGGGGATGAAAATTGGCGTCATAATTTTGCCGGTTCTCCTCAACTTCTCTGGCCTATCGGCATATTTTTTCTGATTGGGATTATTATTTCAATCAAAGAACTAATTACTTCTACAAAAATAAAAAATTGGTTATTAATGCCATGGTTTATAATTATGCTTTTACCTGGAATTCTAAGTTACGAAGGAATTCCTCATGCTCTCAGAGTTATCGGAGTAATCCCGGCAGTATATATCTTTGCGGGCTTGGGAGCTTTCTGGTTATTTAAGAAGATAAAGATTTTTTTCAAAACAAAAAATCAAGTTATTGCTCTTTATCTTTGTATATTTATCTTTTTCTTAACCTTTGCTTATGCCCAGTTTGATAAATATTTTTACCAATGGGCTAAAAAAACTGAAGTAGAAGATGCCTTTTCCAAAAACTATGTCGAAATTGGAAATTATCTAAATTCTCTGCCGGACGATGTTCAAAAGTATGTGGTTGTAAACCAATCGGGAGTGGCTATCCCCTACCCAGACGGTATTCCAATACCTAGCCAAACCTCAATGTTTATTGAAAGAGCAAAATTTGGCAAAATTAGGGCTACCTATTTATTGCCAGAAGATTTAGATAAAATTGAAATAGACGAAAAGACAGTAATTATCCCGCTTCATAACATCCAACCGTAATTTTATTATTGCAGATAAGTTTCAGGAAAAATAAAAATTTTGTTAAATCTTAGGTCAATATATTCAATATTCTTCCTTTTTTCAGGAGGAATTTTTTCTTTTAAAAGGATACTAAGTTCGGCCAATTGCCATTCTAAATCTCTCTCTGGATTAAAATAAATCTCCCAGCCCTCTGAAGTTTTAGCATTTATTCTTTTTTTAGATATCGTTAAAATTTCTTCAACAGGAATTTTTAAATCATTTTTTAATTTAGAATTAATTTTTAAAATCTTGTCTAATTGCTCTTTTTCAATAATTTCTTCCCCTAATTTTAAATCTATAATTAATGCGGATTTTTTTATTTTTAATATTTGCGGGTCTATTACAGAAATTTTTTCAAAAATTATTCCCTCTTTGTCAATAAAAAAGTAATTTTCAATTTCAGAAAAAATCGCAACTGGTTTTCTTTCTTCAATCTGAGCTGATAAACTACCGGGGAATTCTCTATCTAAATCTATTTTCGCAATCTTGGGAAATTTCTCTAAAAGTATTTCATTCATTTCTTTCAAGTCAGCCAGAAAAATACTTTTTGTATTAAAAAAAATTATCCTTTTATTAACCTGCTCGGCGATATTGTTTTTAATCTCTTCAACCGATACTTTTTTGTTTCCCGAAATTTTAATTTCTTTTATCTGAAAAAAAGAAGAAAAGACAACAAAATAAAAAATAGTTCCCGAAACAACTAAAAACAAAAGAAATAATAAAAAAATTTTAGATTTAAAAATCCATAATATGGACTTTTTCTTTTTTATTCTGTAAGATTTTTTATACCCCAACGACCTATATTTAGGCGTAGGGGCATGCCTATATTTTTTCATAACCCTCTTTTAATTTTTCTCATTTTTTCAAAAATAAAAGTTAGGTAATAAATCTTTGAAAGAGGCAAATCCTGAGTTTGGACATAATCCTTTCTATGACCTCCAAAACCCTTCTTAAACAGGCTTAAACCGGTCCAGGGATGGTTTTTATTATCATCAGGGGTAATACCCCAAAAATTATATCTCTGACATTCTCGGTTTTTAGCTTCTTTTATTGCCTCCCATTGTAAAAGATATGAAACTGGAATTTTATTATATTTTGATAAAGAGGCTCCATGATGATAAAACCCGATATTTTGCCAATAAACAATAACAGCCGAAGAAACAACTTCATTCTTGTATTTTCCTAAAAAGATCAAAATCTGATCATCTGGCGAAAAAGAGGAAAATTGATTCTGAATATATTTTAAAGAAAAAGGCACAAACTTATGGCGTATTGCCGTGGAGCAATAAATTTCATTGAACTTTTTCAAATCCTCAATATTTTGTGTTTTTACAATTTCAATATCTGGGTTTTTTTGCGCTTGTCTGATTAAATAACGAGTAGTTTTGCGCATACTCATTAAAAGTTCTTCTTCCGGAGGTCTAATATCTAATTCCCAGGTTACTTCCGGATGAATATGAATCGGCGCTGGCATAAATTCCAGTTCTCTAAAAAAATCATTGTTTTGTTTGCTTTTTTCCCAAATCGGCGCAATTCTAATAAAATGTGCTTTTTCCTGTTTAGCGATTTCTTTCAATTTATTTATTAAGGTTTCTAATATTCCTAATTTTTGAATTTCAATTTTTAATCCTGTTATCGGTCCATGAGGAACAAACAAAAACGTTCCTCTTTTAGCTTTTACTTTTATAACCAAAGCAACACCAATTAATTCTTCGTTATCATATATTCCCAATCGCCAAATCTTACTACCTTCTCTCTTCTGAAATTCTCCCCAATTCCAAGAATCTAAAAAAGTTTTCTCTTTACGTTCCGATAAAGAACTCTCCCAAATATTTTTATTATTTAATTCAAGAATATACATAATAAATTCCTTAGCGAATCAAGGTTCTGCCGAAGGCAGGTTCTTAGTCAATGGCTTGCCCGAAGGGCAAACATACAAGGTTCTGCCGAAGGCAGGTTCTTAGTCAATGGCTTGCCCGAAGGGCAAACAT
>CAYPVI010000002.1:36824-37799 GCA_964414135.1 uncultured Candidatus Saccharibacteria bacterium
ACAAGGTTCTGCCGAAGGCAGGTTCTTATTTCTCTTATTTCCATATAATTATCATAGCAAAAAATCGCCCTTTTGGCGATAAAAAAAACCGAACTTAATAAAATTGTCCGGCTTAAATTTGAACACGAGCTCCAATGCTATTGTTCCACCTATAGCTTACGACATAGGCAGAACGCCATCCTCCTTCCCAGTAAGCCATTATCATCGAACCCCCAAATCTGTTACTACATTTTCTTTTAAACTCTTTTTCATTTTTAGATTCTCTAAGAATCCTTCTAATCTCGTCTTGAACTTCTTCTTCTGTTAATGTTTTCCAATCTTTTTCAGACATTTTACAATCTCCTTAGCCCTTATTAACTTTTTAATTTGCTTTTACTTTAAAAGTTAAACCTATCACCTATTTTAATACTATTTTTATCTGATTGTCCAGCATTTAGTTCTAAAACATATTTTGCCTTATTGCTTGACTTAAAGGTCTCACATTTTTCTTCAACACATGGCTGAACATTTTTTTCCACATGAACTATTTCTTTATCCTTATTTATCCAGATTATATCTAAAGGGATTAAAGTATTTTTCATCCAAAAAGAATGTTCTTTTTCTTCATCAAAAATAAATAGCATTCCCTTGTCTTCATCTAAAATTTCTCTATACATTAAACCCTTGCTTCTCTCTTCTTGAGTTTGAGCTAATTCTACATAAAAACAATTATTATTAACGCAAACTTTATTTACCTTTAAGTTTTTCTTCGGCTCCAAGGCCTCTTTTGTATAATAATTCCAGGAATTCCACAACATAAAACCTTTAAAATCTTCTTCGGCTGCGTCATAGACCGCTTCAACCTCAGACCTAACCATTTCAGCATCATAAATAGCTCCGAGGTCAAAGTCCTGGAGCCAGGGACGCAATTGAACATTTGTTTCTTGTGATTGTTTGTAAAGCATCAACTTCCCCAAAGCGCCTTCCATAGAATAT
>CAYPVI010000003.1:0-29066 GCA_964414135.1 uncultured Candidatus Saccharibacteria bacterium
ATAAATAGAGGATATTATTTTGTCCCTGGAGAAACTGAAAAAGGCAGCATTTCCAAAAGTTCCAACTTTTTGATTATAATATTCAGATCCTAAGGAATGAGCGCAATCCTCAATTAAAATTAAACTGTTTTGTTTGGCAATCTCTAAAATCTTAACCATTTCAGCTGGCAGGCCAAAAGTATGCTGAACTATGATTACTTTGCTCTTTGAGGTAATTTTTTTCTTTAGGTCTTCTATATCAATGTTAAAATTATCTTCATCGCAATCAATATAAATTGGTTTTAAGCCATTCCATAAAATAGGGTTTACAGCAGCATTACAAGTAAATGCCTGAAGCAAAACCTGGCTTCCTTTTTCCAAATCAAAGCTTTTCAAAATAGCCACTAAACAAGTCCGTCCGCTATTAAAAGCAAAAGCATACTTTACTTTTAAGTATTTTTTAAATTCATCCTCCAATTTTTCAATCGCCTTTCCCCTTTTCCACAACCAGGGCATAAAAACTAATTTCAAAGCCAGCCAAATATCGTCTTTTTCAGTGTTCGGCGATAAAGATATTGTAATTGGTTTAATTAATCCCATATCAAATAGGGCACACGGCCCTCTAAAAGAATAACAGTTTCTTGGACTGAAAGTTCTCGCACTTTAGCAATAATATCTTTTGGATTTTCAATTAATAAAATCTTTTTATTCTCTCCTTTTATTTCTTTAAAATAATCTTTGGTTGTGATTATTGCGAAATCACAAACTTCAGCAACCTTCTGCCCTATTCTTTTATGGATTCGCTTTGATGCTTTTCCTAATTCAATCAAACAAGGCATAATAATAATCTTGGAACCAGAATAAATCTGCAAATAATCTAAATCAGCAATTACTCCATCTGGATTTGCAGAATAAGAAGCATCAAGAATAGTAGAATTTTCTTTTTTCAAGAAACTTATCCCACCTTGCTCTGGTTTAATTTTAAAACAAGCTTTTGATATTTCCTCTAAACTCATGCCTAATTTTTTAGCGCAGGAAGCAGCCAGTAAAATATTATTTATGTTATGTTTTCCTAATAGATTAACTTTGAAATCTACTCCATTAATCTTAAAAGAAACAAACTCTTTTCCAACAACAACGTCCATAGCGGTTAAATCTAAGTTATTATAATCTATTTTGATTTCTGAACATTCTAAAATCTCATTTTTGGCTTTTTTAATATTCTCTAAAGAGCCAAAAGTAGACAAGTGCTGTTCATTTACGCCAGTTAAAATCCCTATCTTAGGTTTAATTATTTGAGCAACTTGTTTTATCTTCCCGATTTCATAAGCTCCTATCTCAGCAATGAAAATCTGATGTTCTGGTTTTAACTCATTTAAAATTGTCTTAGCAATTCCAATTTCAGCATTTATATTCTTCTCGGTCTTTAACACATTAAACTTTTCAGAAAGTATTTCGTATAAAAACTCTTTAACTGCTGTTTTTCCATAACTACCAGTAATGCCGATAACTGTTAGATTTTTAAATTCTTTTCTTTTTTCTTCCGCTTTCTTCAGCGTTCTCTTTATTAATATATTAGCAGGAATTTGAAACAATAATATCAAAATAGAAACAATTATTGGAGCTAAAATAATTAAGAGTATAAGAACTGGTATTGAGTAAAAATAAAATAAAATTAAAAACTCAATCAATATCCCAGAAACTAAAATAACGATAACTTTTGGGGTTAATTTAGGATATCTAATTCCATGCAAGCTAAAAATTATCTTTCTTGTTTTTTGAGTTTCAAAATGCGCTTTAAACCTTTTCCAGTGATAATTTTTTAATTGCCAAAGCCAAACCCAAAAAACGAGCAACTTTGTAAAAACCAAAAACCAAATTATTGCAATAAATATTTTCATCATAAAAGTTCTTGGGAGACCCGGTCTCCCAATTTTTCCGGCGCCTCCAAATGAGGACTATGACCAATATTTGGAATAATTTTTAATTCTGAGTTTCTGATTTTGGTCTTAATCAGCTTAGCTTGTTTTATTGGAGTAATTTTATCTTTTGCTCCCCAGATTATTATTGCTGGAACTTTAACTTTTTCTAAAACATCGGAAAGGTCTTCTTCAATTACTTTCAAATAAATTTCTTTCATTACGCCTTTAACAGAAAGGTAGTCGCTTTTTCGGTAAAAAAACTTTCTAAGAAAAAGTGGTTTTATTTTGAAAAACCTCGAAATAAATTTAAATAGTTTATTTTTCAAACTCTTTTTTCTAATACAAGCGGCGCTTACTAAAAATAGCTTAGCTACTTTTTCCGGATGCTGCAAACTAAATTTAACAGCTAAGCTACCTCCAAAAGAATGGCCTAAAAGATAAAATTTATCTAAATTTAAAATTTTAATAAATTCTTCAACGAAATCGCAGTATTGATCAAGATTCCATGCCTTTTGCGGTTCTTCGCTTTTCCCAAAACCGGGCAAATCAGGAATAATTACTTTTACCCCTTTTTGAACCAATAACTCCCCTATTTTCTGCCATTTTTCAGAGCTTGAACCCCAGCCATGCAAAATTAAAAGAGGTTTTCCCTCTCCTAAAGTTTTGTAATTAATTTTTAACCCCTTTATTGTCATTTACTTTATGACCTTAAATCCTACATATTTTTGAAGGGCTTCTGGAACTTCAATGCTTCCATCTTTTTGCTGGTAGTTTTCAATAATAGCAATTAACGTTCTTCCTATTGCAAAAGCAGTGCCGTTTAAAGTATAAACAAAGTTCAATTTATTATTTTTATCCCGATACCTAATATTTAACCTCCTTGCCTGAAAATCAGTGCAATTTGAGGTGGAGTGCGTTTCTCTATAACGATTTTGGGAAGGAATCCAAGATTCAATATCATAACTAGCGGATGACGGTCTTGCCAAGTCTCCTGTGCAAATTCGTAGAACTCGGTAAGGAATTTTTAAAAGCTGCATTAGTTTTTCTTCTGTTTCTAAAAAAAATTTATGTTCCTTTATTGAATTTTCGGGTTTACAAAAACTAAACATCTCCATTTTATCAAATTGATGAACTCTCAATATTCCCTTGGTATCTTTTCCATAGGAACCGGCTTCTCTGCGAAAACAAGAAGAAAAACCAAGATATCTTTTTGGAAGATTTTTTTCTTCAAAAATTTCATCTGCATGCATCGTCCCAATCGGCTGTTCGGCGGTACCCGCCAAAAATAAATCGTCTTTTGGAAGATGATACGCTTCTTCTATGCCGGCCTGTTCTAAATATCCCATTCCTCTTATCTTCTCTGATTTTATCATTACCGGAGGAATAACCGGAATAAAACTCTTTTTTATTAAGTTTTCGAAAGTAAAATTTATCAAAGCAAATTCAAGCAAGACAGCTTCATTTTTTAAATAGCCGAAACGAGTTCCGGATACTTTTGCCGCTCTTTTTACGTCAATCAAATCATATTTTTCAGCAATTTCTAAATAATCTTTTGGCTTAAAATCAAATTTTATCTTCTTCCCTATTTCTCGTACCACAACATTATCCTTTTCGTCCTTACCAACTGGCACATCATCTAAAGGTATATTTGGAACTTGATACATCAAATCTTCAAACTCTTTATCAAGTTTCTTTAAACCTTCTTTTAACTTATCCCCTTTTTTATCAATCTTTTTCATTCCTAAAATAATCTTATTCTTTGCTTTTTTGTCTTTTGCCTTACTAATTTCTTTGCTTGCTTTGTTTTTTTGAGCAAAGATTTTTTCTAACTCTGTTTGAATTCCCCTTTTTTCTTTGTCAATCTTCAAAAGCAGGTCAATATCAACCTTAACCTGCTTATTTTTACAGGTTTCTTTTACCTTTTTTGGATTTTCACGAATAAACTTAATGTCTAACATATATTTTGGAGCTGAATTATTTTGGACGCATCGTAGGGAATAATATAACTTCTCGTAGCGAATGCGAATCTGTTAGCAAAGCTGTGAGACGGTCAATTCCCATTCCGAAACCGGCAGCCGGCGGCATGCCATACTTCAGGGCTTCAATAAAATCCTTATCCATTCTCTGGGCTTCTTCAAAGCCGGCTTTAAAAATCTTCTCCTGTTCCTCAAACCTTTTCTTTTGTTCTGTGGGATCATTAAGCTCAGAAAAAGCATTAATCAATTCAATGCCAGCTGCCACTAATTGAAAATTTGCTGTTTTTATAGGATTTTTTTTAAGCGACTTTGCCAGAGGAAAAGCGCCTGCAGGATGATGGAGTATAAAAGTTGGCTGCCAGATTTTTGAACGACACACCTTTTTATAAATATCATCAGCAATTTCAGCTTTTTCACCTTTTGGCTCAATTCCTAATTTTTTAGCCTCTTTTTTAAGAGCTCGGATATGTATTTCATCTAAATTAATTTTAGTATACTTTTTGATAAGCTGGTTAAACTCAATTCTGAGCCAAGGAGGTTTAAAATTTATTTCTTTACCTTCGTATTTAATCTTTAAGCTGCCGAACAAACTCTTAATTAAAGTAGAAAACATTTTCTCGGTAAATTTCATCAATTCCTTGTAATCAGTATATGCCTGGTAAAACTCCAGCATTGTGAAATCAGGATTATGGGCTTTATCTATCCCTTCGTTTCTAAAACATTTTCCAATCTCATAGACTCTTTCAAATCCCCCGACTAAAAGCCGCTTTAAATAAAGTTCGGGAGAAATTCTTAGATATAAATCAATATCCAAGGCATTCAAATGGGTTTTAAATGGTTTAGCTTTTGCTCCTCCATAGATTGGTTGTAAAATCGGGGTTTCTACTTCTAAAAATCCTTCTTTGTCTAAAAATTCCCTAATTTCTTTAATAATCTTTGAACGAAGTTTAAATTTCTCTTTAACTTCTTTATTAAAAATTAAGTCCAGATATCTTTTGCGATATCTTTCTTCAACATCTTTTAAACCATGCCATTTCTCCGGCAAGGGCAAAAGCGATTTAGCCAAAATTTTATAATCAGCCGTTTCAAGCGTTTTTTCACCTTTTTTTGTTTTAAATAAAGTTCCTCTGATTTCAATAAAATCCCCGATATCAAAATTATTCAAGAAAAATTCATAATTTTTTTCTCCTAATCTATCCTTTTTAAATAATACCTGAATCTCGCCGAAGCCATCTTCAATATTACAAAAAACAAGACCGCCGTGCTCTCTTAAAGAAATAATCCTGCCTGCTAAAATTATTTCCTTTTTAGAACGAGAAAGTTTACTAAAATCTTCAATAGCTTGGGAGCAAGTATGACTCCTTTTTGTTTCACCGGGATAAACCAAAAACCCAGCGCTCTCAATTGCCTTAAGTTTCTTGAGCCGATTTTTCCTAATTTCATCAATAATAGCCATTATTTAATTCTACCAAATTATATATTTTAGGTCAAAAGAAAACTACCAAGAATCGCTCTCGGTAGTTATTCTCTATTTTATAAATTCAAGATTTTATGTTTACACATTAGCGAATCAAAGTTCCCCGCTAAGGCGGGGGGTTTTTAATATTACTTACTGATTTAAATAAGTTACGATATACTCGGCGATTATTTTGGCTGCTTCTGGCCGAGAAAATTCTTTTGTCCTTTCTGCCATTTCTTTTAATTTTTCTGGCTGGGAAAATAAATGTTTTATTCTTTCTAAAATAAAATGCGGTGTGAAATTTGCCTCTTCTATTACCAGGGCAGCACCGTTTTCGGCAAAAACATAAGCATTTTTTACCTGGTGATTTTGGGCAGCTTCAGGTAAAGGAACTAAAATAGCAGGTTTCCCAATAGCGGCAATTTCAAAAATACTTCCGGCTCCGGCCCTGCTAATAATTAAATCAGCTGCCTGATAAGCGTGGGGCAGTTCCTCTTCGTTCAAAAAAGGAAAAGGATGATAATATTTTTTAAAATCTTTGGTTACTATAATTTCTGCTTCGTTTTTTACCTGCTCAAAATTTCTTTGACCGGTCTGGTGAATAATTTCAAAATTTCTTAGGATTTCAGGTAGAATTGTCAACAAGATATCATTTATTCTTTGAGCGCCCTGAGAACCGCCTAAAATCAGAATAATTGGTTGCTCTTCGGTTAATTTAAATAATTTTTTTGCCTCCTCTTTAGAACCATCTAAAATTTCCTTTCTTAGGGGATTACCAACTGAAAGCATTTTCTTGACTGGAAAATATTTTGTCTTTTGGACAGGAAAAGAGATAAAAATCTCTAAAGCAAACTTGCTTACTATTCTGTTAGCCAAACCGGGTGAAATATCCGATTCATGTAAAAAGATTGGAACCATCAAAATCCAACCAGAAATAGAAGCAGCTATTGACCCATATCCCCCTTTGCTGAAAATAACATCCGGGGAAATTACAAAAATCTGATAAAAAGCCTGAAGAAATTCAATCGGAAATTTAAAAATATCAATAATATTTTTGAAAGAAAAATATCTTCTAATTTTTCCGGCTAAAATTGTCTTTACTTCAATTCCCTCTTTGGAAAAAAGATTAGCCGCAAATTTATCTTTTGGGCCAATATAATAAAACTCAAAACCTCCGTAAGGATAGTTTCTTCTTATTTCCCTGACAATAGCAATTATTGGAAAAATATGGCCAGCAGTACCCCCACCGGTAAAAAGTATTTTCATTAGTTTATTCTATCATTTTTTGCTTGATTTAGAAATATTAAGCAGTATCCCTATGCCTATCAACTCGGCAACCATATGAGAACCGCCATAACTAATAAAAGGCAAAGGGATGCCGGTTAATGGCAAAATACCAATCATCGCCCCTATATTAATAAAGGCCTGAATGCAAATCCAAGAGCTTATGCCTATAGCAAAAAGTTGAGAAAATTTATCAGGAGATCTTTTGGAAATCCTGAATCCTCGCCAAAGCAAAACTAAAAAAAGAAAAATTAAAACTAAGGAGCCGACAAAACCCGTCTCTTCAGCAAATATGGCAAAGATTGAATCTGACATTGTTTGAGGAATGAATCCAAATCGTTGAATAGACGTCCCCAGGCCCAATCCTAAAATTCCTCCTGAGCCAATAGCAATCAAAGATTGTTCTATTTGATAACCAGTTCCCATTGGGTCTTTTATAGACCCTAATAAAACTCGGAGTCTCATTATTCTATAAGGAGCAATTTTTACCAAAACTAAAAAACCCGCTGAGCTGATTAAAATTATCAAAACACTGTGCCATAACGGAGTATTTGCTGAAAAATACATTAAGGCGGCAATTAAAATGATCATCCCTAAAGTGCTAACATCCGATTGCTTGGTTAAAAGAATCGCAATAATCCCTATAATTACAAGAAAAGGAATTAGGGTAAATTTCAGTTCTTTTTTAGTTTTTTTAAATGATTTTTTTTTAGTGCGATTAGCCAGCCAAGCAGAAAGATAAAAAATAAAAGTAAGCTTTAAAAATTCAGAAGGCTGAAAAGAAACAAAGCCCAAATTCATCCAGCGAGGCGCTCCACCAGCAATAATGCCCAATCTCGGAATAAAAACCAAAGCCATAAAGATTAGATTTATTAAAATAAAGAGCCAGGCCCATTTCTTTAAAGTTGATAATTTTATCTTAAAAGCAACAAATCCTAATATAATTCCAATGGCTAATCCACAAATCATCTGATGAAAAAGGTAATAAGTTGTGCGACCGAATTTTTCCTGAGAAAAAGTAGCGGAGACGCTAGCCAAAACTAAAATCCCCAAAATTACTAAAATGGCTACCGCGATAGCTAATATATAATCAAATTTTTGCTTTTTCTTAATTCTCATTTCTTTAGAAGATTTTTTACGGCTTCCTTGAATTGTTCTCCTCTGTCAAACTCGTTTTTAAACAAATTAAAACTCGCCGCTCCCGGAGAAAGCAAAACAATATCACCTTTTTGAGCTAACCGGGCAGCTTTTTTTACTGCTTCTCTCATTGATTTAACAAGATAAATTTTATCAAATTTTTCCAATCCTTTTTTAATTTTCTTAGAAGTTGTACCCGGTAATAAAATTAGAGAATTTACATTCCTTTTAATTTCCTCTGCTAAATTTTTATAATTCAAATTTTTATCCAAACCACCAGCAATAAGAATAATTCCTGAATTAGGAAATCTCTTTTTAAATGTATTTATTGCTAATATTACCGACTGAGGAGTGGTAGCGGTGGTATCGTTAATATATTTCACTCCTTTTTTTGTAGCAATTAGTTCTTGCCTGTTGGGAACACCTTTAAAATTAGAGAGAATTTTTTTAATATCCTTTTTGGAGATTTTAAAAAGTTTAGCAACAGCAAGAGCGGCTGAAATGCAAGAATTCCTGAAAAATAAAACTTTGGAAGGAGCTTCTGAGGCGAGTTTTTTTACCTCAGGATTATCATAATTTAAAATTAAAATATCATTTTTCTTTTGATACTTGAAAATCGGCTTTTTCGCCTCAATGTATTCTCTAAAGTTTTTGTATCTATTGAGATGGTCGGGAAAAAGAGTAGTAATAACAGCTACATGAGGGCTTTGTTTTAAATCCTCTAATTCAAAGCTGGAAAGTTCTAAAATAACTTTGCTCTTTTTGGTTATTTTTGACAAAATCTCCAAGGGTGAAATTCCGATATTGCCTGCTAAAAAAGTTTTATTGTATTTCTTTTTTAATAATAAATATATTAAAGTAGCCGTGGTTGATTTTCCTTTAGTTCCTGTTATTCCAATAATTGGAGCTTGGCATAAATCAAAAAATATACTAATATCATTCTTTATAGGGATTTTATGTTTTTTGGCAATTTTAAGATAAGAGGAATCAGCCGGGACGCTAGGATTTTTAATAACCAAGTCAGTATTGATAAAATCCTCTTTTCTGTGTTTACCTAATACAAACTCAATAGACAGTCCCTTTAACTTATCAACCGACTCTTTTAACTGCTTCTTTGTCTTTAAATCTGTTACTAAAACATTAGCTCCCTGTTTACAAAAAAACTTAGCAGCGCCCACTCCCCCTTCAAGCAATCCCAATCCCATTATAGTCACTTTTTTGTTTTTAAAAAGTTTCATCATAATACTTAAAAAGGATCTTTTATTGTTAGTTTGATTTTCCTATTAAGACAAAGATGGCTTATTTTTTCCAAATTATATGGTTCGTCGCTAAAGAAAAATTGGTGGTTTTTGCCTTTTTTGATTTTAGAGGCAATTTGGAGATTATCATTCAAAAATAATTTAAGCTCTTTTGCTAAACTTTCTGCCGGATTAATAATTTTAATCTTTGCACCTATTACTTCCTTAATCGCTTTTTCCAATATTGGATAATGAGTGCAAGCTAAAATCAAAGAATCTATACCTCTTTCTTTAAATTCTTCTAAATACTCTTTAACTATTTCTTTAGTTATTTTTTTATCCACCCAGCCCTCCTCAACCAAGGATACAAGTAAAGGGCAGGACTTTGAATAAATCTTTAAATTCGGTTCTAATTCTAAAAGTTTTTTCTCCCAAGAGCCGCTTTTAATGGTTCCCGGTGTTCCTATTATCCCAATTTTTTGATTTTTAGTTGCTCTTAATACCTCTCTGGCGCCCGGAGTTATCATTTCAAAAATTGGCGTTCCTTTAAATTGTTTTTTTAAAGATTCCGAAGCCCAGGCAGAAGAAGTATGGCAAGCAACAATAATTAATTTAGCTTCTCTTTCAAGAAGCCAATTTGTAATCCTTGCTGAATATCTCCGTACAAAATCAGCTCCCTTGGTACCATAAGGAAGCCGAGCCGTATCTCCAAAATAAATTATTTGATATTCTGGGAGATATTTAAAAATTTCTTTAACAACAGTCAATCCCCCAACGCCAGAATCAAAAACTCCAATCATTTTAATATTATAACAGAAATTGACAAATTTTAAAATAAGTTTTAATATGTATTAGTATATTCAATAGTTCTTTGAAAGGGAAATAATGAAAAAAAGAAAAGAGAAACCCAAAAAACATAAAAGAAGTTTATCTATTGAGGATAAGTTTGATATTTATTGGCGACGACATAAAAATAAATTAAGTCCAGAAAAATTAATTCTTATTGTTCTCAGGGCAGATCATTTTTTGACAAGAAAAAGAGCATTAATAGAATTTTTAACAAGAAATAATCTTAATTTTGCCCATTTTTACGATATGCTTAATGCTGCTAAAGATATTTTAAAAAACAATAAGAATTTAAATTCTCAATTTTTGAAAGATTTGTTTGATATATCCACTGGAGATCAATTGCTTGAATTGTCTGAGGAAAAAATGCCAGAAGCAATAAAAGAACTTTTCAGAAAAATTGATGCAGGTTTTTTTGGCAATCGTAAATCGTTGCAAATATTGATAAGATACTTTGATGAAATTACAAACTCAGAAACAAGGACAGCTCTTTGGAAAAAAATAAAAAAGTTTGATCCAACTGAAAAAGATTTAAGATATCTTCTAGGTTTGCCGATGATGTATGCTTTGCCAAAAGTAACATCAGAAATACAAAAAATACTGAGGAAAAGCAATAAGAAAAAAGAAATAAAGATAATTGAAAGAATCAACGAATTTATCAAACAAATAAAACAAGGACAAGAATAAAAAACACACTTGTCCTTTTATTTTTGGTTTTATCCTAAAAGGCGAATGGCAACGCCGATTATTGCCATTACAATACCTATTACCCAAAATCGCATTGTGATTTTGTAATGTGGCCAGCCCTTAGCTTCAAAATGATGATGAATAGGAGCTGCCAGAAAAACTTTTTTCTGACAAAACTTCTTAGAAAGAAGTTGAAGAATCACAGAACCAGATTCAATAACAAGTAAAAAACCGATTATCGGCAAAACTAAAACAGAGTCGGTTAGAAAAGCAACTACTGTTAAGGCGCAGCAAAGGCCAAGTATTCCGGTCTCTCCCATATAAAATCTTGCAGGCGGAATATTAAACCATAAAAAAGCTAAAATTGCTCCGGCAACCACGGCGCAAAAAGCAGCTAAATCAATCTGGCCGTTAAATAAAGCAATTCCTCCAAAAGCAGCGAAGATTACAGCAAAAGCTCCTCCGGCCAAACCGTCTAAACCATCAATTACTCCCCCGCTGTAAGTTGCCAGCATTACTAAAATAAAAAGAGGAATATACCAAATCCCTATAAAAAAATCACCGTTTCCGGGAATATGAATTGTTTGAAAGCCCAGCTTATAATAAAACCACCAGCCCCCAACCAAACCAATCAAAGTTACTAAAAATAATCTATTTTTTAAGGCTAAACCGCCTCCAATATACCTGCCTTTTTTCAACACCTGAAGAACATCATCTGTAAGCCCCACAAAAGAAGCTGCAATCAAAGCAAAAAGAGGCAGCCATGTTTGAGAACGGCTTAAAAAATTCAATTTTTTAAACCACCAAATATCCGTTTTAGCCAGCAAGAAAAAAACAATAGCTAAAATTAAAACGCTTGTCCAGACAAGCAGTCCTCCGAATCTTGGAACATGAACTTCTTTTTCAGAATGAAATTTCTTAAAGAAAAAAAGCTCTTTATTGTCTATTGATTTTCTTCTAATTTCTTTTCTCCAAAGTTTGTGTTTATACAAAAAATGAGTAAGAATCGGAGTCAACCAAAAAGCCAAAATAAAACTCATTGCTCCAAGCACAAAAATCTTTATAACATTAATCGTAATTTCGTTCATAATTCTATTATTACATTCTACCAAATTTCCCTAAAATAAGAAACTCGCCTTAAGTGAGAACCTTGATTTGTTAAAATATAAAAACCTGACTTCGTCAGAACTTTGATTCGCTAAAGTATAAATATATAATCTTGAATTAAATATATAACCTTGAATTAAAAAAGGACACAGAATTTTTTGTTTTTCTATGTCCATTTACACCAATTAAAAAAAATGGTGGCAAGCCTATTTTTTAGCTGAGAACTGTATATCAGGAAAAGCTTCCTTAATCGCTATTTGCAACCAAACATGAGCATCCTTCATATCATTGTCTATTATCGCACGCAATAACCGTAAATGACGAAGTTCGTTAGCAGAACACTTAGTAAGTCGTGAATGTTCTTCTTTTGTAATATCAGAATGTTTCATTAAGACCCGATTCCAAAAAATAGTTCTGTTTATATCCCCCATAAGATTTATACGTTCTTCTGAGATAACAATCTCTGACCATTCAGAACGAACGAGATACAAATAAACTATCGCTTTTCTGTTAGCTCGATATGCTACCTCAGAATTGACCATACTTAGATCATTGATGTATGTTTTTGTTTTTTTGTGTGCTTCATTAAGCAAGTTCTTGATAATAGCTTGCATCTCTTCAGATACAATCTCAAGCTCCGAGTTAACAATTGGTTCATTCATAAATAATTCGTGATAGCTTAAAAAGTCAGCTATTGCCTTTGATGCCATCTCTATCTTTACACAAGCTTCCATTTGTTGGTCAGCTTTTTTTCATCTTCCTCTAACTTCTTTATTGCGAGTTTCAGCTCTTCCGTAATATCATTTTTTAAAACAAATACCCAATGCCTACGTCGATTCTCCATATGTTTGACATATTTACGCAACATCTCTATATGATCAGCTTTTGCTTGGATATAATCTTCGCTAGATTCAGTTGCCAGTTCAGTAAGCAGAATAAAACTATCGGTTACATTGCGTAAATTTAATGCATCAGATTCCCTTAAATACCTTGCTCCTACAAGTAAAGTAGAGCATAAAACCATAAAACACGCTGCTATAGTTATAATTGTATTTTTTTCTTTGCTACTCATTTTTTTCTCCTTTTTGAAATTCTGTTCATATTTACTTGTTAAAAAACAACTAACTTAATTTTAAATATTACCATACTTAAACAAAATAACAAGCTATTTAACTTGTTATATCTTAACCTCTATCTCAAAAGGGATTCCATATTATTTAAGTGCATCAATGAGTTTTCTCATTTCTGCGAAACGGTCTTTGGCTCCTAAAACAATATTAATATAATATTTATTATTATTAGGATTATCTAAGACCAAAAGCAGACAGCCGCTTGCTTCAACAGCCCAACCGGTTTTCCCTCCGATTATTTCTGGAATTTCTCCCAAAAGTTTATTAGTATTTTCAGGAATAAAATGATGGAGAGAACCGTCTGGTTTTAAAACTTCGTAGGATTGATTAGCTGTGATTTCAAAAATTTGAGGATAGTTTTTTAATATAAATTTTGCAAGTTTAACAAGGTCTCTGGCAGTTGAAATATTCTTTGGCTCTTGAAGATTATCCGGCTCAAGACCATTTGGATTAACAAAATAAGTTTTTTCAAGCCCTAAATTTTTAGCATAAAGATTCATTAAATCAACAAACCCCTCTTGTCCAATTAGCTGAGATAAGGCAAAAGCAGCATCATTACTTGACTCAATCAACATAGTATAAAGCAGAGCTTCAACTGATAAATTCTCCCCTACTTCTAAATCGCCGTATTTGGAACTGCCTTCCTGCTCAACTGCCTCTTTGGTTATTGTGATGATTTGGGAAGGACCGTAGGTTTCATCAAGGTCAAAAACTATTAAAGCTGTCATTAATTTAGTTAAAGAAGCGACAGCCAAGGGTTTTTGAGAGTTTTTTTCAAATAAAATTCTTTCCTTGTCCTTGCTGTCAACCTCAACTGAAATCGCGGCTCTCGCCTCAATTTCTAAATTTTCTAAACGTTCTTCCTGCAGCTTTTCCAACTCTAATTCTTTTATTTTCCTTTCCAAAATTTTTTGACTTATCGCTGCAGTCAATATTTCTGGGTTTTTAACTATCTTTTGCTGAAACCAAAAATCTTCAACATCCTTTGCCAAAATATTTATCCCCCACCAAAAAGGCAAGCTCAAAACAAGAGAAATTAATAAAATTTTAGATTTCTTTTTCATTTTATTCAGGGCTACTCACAAGGATTGTGACCATTGGAATAAATATCAGATTGATTATAGCGAGTCCAGACACAGCCATAATTATCCCTGTAAGTATTCCACATGTTTCGGACAAAAAGAGTAGGAACATATCCTGATTCCACATCCACGTATCTGTCTGTATAATCAAATAAAGCATCATGGTTCCATAAATCCCTAATATCCATGATATGAGTAGCAAGCACCATTCCTGGGAATGAAGGTCCGGCAATTGTCCTGTATGCAGTTCCCCAATACTTATTGCTATGTCCGGGTCCTACAGCATGTGTTATCCCCCATTCAGGAAGCCCTATATCTCCTGTATCATATGGAATTCGTTGAGCATCTCTTGAATCTGGATTCCAGGAACCACTATGAGTTACATCCACATCTAACTGAGCAACATAAAATGTCTGGTCATCTTCTCCAAAATGAACATAATCTGGAGGGGGGTTGCCTGGACCATAACTTCCAGAATAAAGATATTCTCCTGACACACTTCCTATATTTCTCATATTATTATCATTAAGAATCACTCCTGCAAATAAAATTGGAAGTTTATGTCCAGGTGTTTGGGCTCCGGTACCTATGAAGTTATCTCTTCCTCCATCTTGGATAATGCCATACTGATCAATTCCTGTTTGTACGTAACGAATTAGTAATGTTTCTTTTTGTTGGTTAGTATAATCAAGGTTTAACATTAAAGCACCAATACCTACTTCTGCCCCTATTCCTGTCGAATGACCTCCATAGTTAGGCATGTTATCAGTAGGATGGTGCTGGCGTCCCATTCCTCCATAAAGAGGTATATGATCAAGCCAAGGACGTTCAAACATTCTTTCAACAGAATCATAAATTCCATCTCCTTGTTGCTGTTCTAATCTTGGTGTGCTTGCTACAGGAGCAAGCCTTGCAAGAGAAGAATAATCTAACTGATTTTTATTAAACTTTATTGTTTTATCACTTCCAGAATAAGGAGGTCTGAAACTTCCTTCAGGAACTGGTGAGCTTAGTACTGTCAGTACTGCTGCTGTTTGTAATACTGTACGGCCATAAAGCTCATGGCTTGGTGAAAGACCTATTGTTGAAACTAAAGAGCCAGTTTGGATTGTTAAAGGATTGCTTGACGAAAGCTGCTGTCCATTAGGACGGGCAACATTAAGGCTTGGGGTGTAATACTGGGGGCCATAACTCCCATACATTGTACTGTCATATCCCTGCAAATATCCTGATGTTGGAGAAGGATTAATCATAGAGCCATTCACAATTCTTCCCGTACCATCATTACCAGAGGCAGGATTAATATTAATTATTGTTACAGGCCCAACAACCCAATAATCTCCATTTGCAAATTGTCCATATTCAACTGATCCAGAAAATGTCCAGGTTATTCCAAACTGGGAAACAGATGTAGTTATCGGGATAGAAGCTGGTTCACAAACCCCAGCATTCCACTGGCAACTTCCCGTAACAACGCAGTCATTGTTTTCGCATTCATTCTGAACAGTATAATCAGAACATTGAGCAATGCCTGCACAAGGGTCAGTAATGCAATTTCCAGCACCGTTGCATATGTTAGGCGACAAACACCCTTCATCATTCCCACCATAAATAACAGCTGCCTGACTGCATCCATTAATACACGTTGGCTCATAACAAACATTATCCGCGCAGCCTCCAACGTCTGTAGGGCAGTTTTCCCCCGCTTCACAAACCCCGTCTCCGCAAGAAGGCCCGGTATATTCATATTCATAAGCGCCGATGTCATATCCAGCTCCCTGGGGTCTGGATGTTCCTACAATATCTTCAATTACACCATAGATAGATGTGTTTATTCCAGCATTAATTGCGGGGCTGTTGTTCTGCAATCTGAAATCAAAGATTGCAGGATTAACAAATAAAGGATTTACACCAACTAAATCATGAGTGCCAAGGTGAGGCGTACTTCCTCCTCCATAAATAATGTTATAATCACCATTAAAATTTGCCCCCTGGCTATAATAAACTTCACCAGCTATATTATAGAATATATTATTCATGATGACTGCATTATCAGATGCGTCATTAAGCCCAACACCATACCATCTTATATTAGATATAACATTATTTACAATAACAACATCTTCGAGATTTTGTCCCATTACTCCCCATGCATTTGCTCCATTGCCTGCAAATATATTGTTCTTAATCTTCAATCCAGTTAAATAACCGGTAGTCTCTGTTCTGGCAATTACTCCCTGACCAAAAAATCCTGTACATATATTTTTTTCTATTGTTACATTATGGGCAAAACTGCCGCCAATATTATATGTCTGAAAACAATCAGTATGCGCATCACCTATTTCACTTTGCAGAGTTCCATGAAAATAATTATTGCGGATGATATTGTTGATTCCAAAAAATCTTGAGTAGTCTGCATCGTGCCCGCCTGCAGACATTAGGACAACCTGAACTAACCTTTCAATTTCATTGTTCTCAACAATCCAATTATTGCCATTAATATTCATACCAAAGCCAATATAATACATGTAATTATCTGATATGTAAATATTGTTTTTAGCACCTGAGACACTTATCCCCATATAATCAATATGGTGTATGTAATTATCTATAATCTCAATATTATCACCGTTTATAACTATTCCATTTCCATTTGTTATGCCAAGATCATTGGTTATTTCAAAACCACTTATTCTGATATAAGGAACATTTATATTTAATCTTGTAAGAACGGCTTGTCTTCTCGGTTCAGATTTAATAGTAATTATGTTACCCGTAGTCCCACCTCTGTTCACTGAAATAATCCCTTCTGAAGAATAATCTCCAGCTCTAACAAGAATAGTATCTCCAGCTACGACAACATCGGCTGCATGTTGAATTGCGCACCAAGGATGACTAATATCATTTTGTGCTCTTGTGTATGAATTTAAGCAACTCCCTCCTAGAGAATTTTTATCAACATAAAATGTATCTCCCGAAGAAACACAAACCCCTCCAGAACAAACTTCACCACCAGCGCAATTTGTCACGCTGCTCCATTCTAAGCAAGGGTCTGCATCATAGTCGCCGCAGGTCTGGTAGCCAGCAGCTCCAGAACACTGGGTAGAGCCCGAAGGCGAACACTCATCTGTGCAAATTACGCTCTCGCAACTGTTCGTATTAAACCCAGAGCAATTAGATAAACAGAATAATGTCCCCGAATCATATCCCTGGCTAACGCAAGTTTCCCCCGCCAAATCAGTTCCATCGCATAATTCTCCTGTTTCTTTAATGTTATTACCGCAGACAGGAACGGTTGGTTCAACTTTTTGAACATCATAGATATCCGAAACTTCAGCTGCAGTTAAGGCTCTATTATAAATCATTACATCATCCATTAAACCATTAACGCAATATGTTCCAAACCCTCCAATGCCTAATGACGTATTGTTTATTCCAATATCAAAGTTAGCTGATTGGTTCGTTACGAAGTTTCCATTAATATACAGGTTTGCTGTATTTCCATTATAGGTCCCGACAATATGATACCATTGATTTAATGAGATAGTGGAGTTATGAACAAGAATTGCTGAATTTCCTCCCGGAATGCCGTCAGTTAAAATAAATCTTGGGGTATTTCCGTTTCCTCCAAGGTCTATAGTATAAAGTTCCCAGGGATCTGCATCAGCTTGATAAGGTTTTATGATTAGTTTGGACCAGCTGCTATAACTGTTTAACTTAACCCAAACAGATAAACTTATCTGATCCCCTATGTCCAAAGAACTGCTATCGGCAACTCCAACATAATCTCCGTTTCCGTCTAAACTTAAAATATTTCCTTTTTCTGAATCAATGCCTATGCCTGCGTTTCCCGTTAATGTTCCGTTGTTTACTCCTTTTTCATCATTAGCATTTCCTTCAAACTTCCAATAAGAGACATAGTCCTGGGGCAGCGGAGAACATTCCCCGCAATCTTGAGGACAAGTGGAACAAGTTTCAGCGCCATTGCAGGAACCGTCGCCGCATATAGGAGCAGCTGGGTTTACGGTAATAGTCACTGTATCTTGAACAGGAATAGCCACATTTCTCTCTACCATTACTTTAGCCGTGTAAGTGCCTGGATTAAGGTAAGAGCATCCGTTGGTGAATTCTTTGGTTGTTTGGGTTATTCCTTTGTATTCTGAGTTGTCCGGTGAATCCCAAACGCCATCGTTATTGCAGTCAAAAGAATAATTAATAGTGCCTGTTGCTGTTCCAGAGATAACTGCTCTTAAATCTACGCCTGTTAAAGGAGCTGTTCCGCTTAAAGAATTCTGCCACGTAGAAGAGTTAGTGGAGACCGTGAGGTCTACGGAGAGGGTCATCTGACCAAGAGAAACTGTAATAGTTATCGTTTCCGTGTCTGTTAATGCTCCATCTGAAACAATAAAGGTTGAAGTATATGTTCCTGTGCTTGCTGAAGCCCAGGAGAAAGTTTTAGTTGAAGTATTAAATGTTGCTCCTGATGGCAAGTTTGAAGCAGAATAGGTTAATATATTATTATCTGGATCTGTAGCTGATACGGTAAAGGTTAAAGAGGTTCCGGTTGTTGCTGTCTTGTCGCCTATTGAAGTTAATACAGGAGCTCTGTTTATGTTGCTTACAGTAATGGTTATTGTTTCCTGGTCTGTATATTCTGCGTCTGAAACAATAAATGTTACATCGTATGTTCCTGATTGGTCGTAAGAAGGAGTCCAAGTAAATGCTCCTGTTACAGCGTTAAAAGATGCTCCTGAAGGCCTGTTCTGGATAGAATAGAATAGAGGATCGTTGTCTGGATCTGCAGCTGATATTGTAAAGGATAGAGTTCCATTCTCGTTAATAGATTTATTACCTATTGAGGATAGAATTGGAGCTCTGTTAACATCATAAACAATTATGGTTATTGTTTCCGTGTCTGTAAGTTTAGAATCAGAAACAATAAAGGTTACATTGTAAGTTCCTGATTGGTCGTAAGAAGGAGTCCAAGAAAAGGTTTGATTGACATAGGTTGAGCCTAATGGTCTATTTTGAACAGAATAATTCAGAACATCTCCGTCTGGATCTGTAGCTGATATTGTAAAACTTAAGGTCTGACGTTCATTTATATTCTTATTGCCTATTGTATTTAAAACAGGTGGATTGTTGACAGAAGGACACTCTCCACAATCTTGAGGACAACTGGAGCAATTCTCTGAACCATTACATTGTCCGTCTCCGCAATAAGGAGCGGATTCCACGGTTATGGTTATTGTTTCAGAATCACTAAGAGAACCATCTGACACTCTGAAGGTTAGATTATAGCTACCTGCCTGGTTTAAAGAAGGGGTCCAGCTAAAGGTTCTTGTTAAAGAATTAAATGCTGCTCCAGAAGGTAGGTTCTGGCTAGAATAGGTTAAAGTATCTCCATCCTGGTCTGTGGCAGAAACCGTGAATTGTAAGTTATTACCTGCTGTTACTATTTTTGAACCTATAGAAGTAAGGGTCGGCGCTCTGTTCACGTTGATTACAGTTATGGTTATTGTTTCTGTGTCTGTAAGTTTAGAATCTGAAACAATAAAAGTTACATTGTACGTTCCTGATTGCGCGTATGACGGTGTCCAGCTAAAGGTTCTTGTTGCAGCGTTAAAAGATGCTCCCGAAGGCCTATTCTGAACCGAATAAGTAAGAGGATCGTTGTTTGGATCTGTGGCTGATATGGTAAAAGTTATTGCCTGGTTCTCATTTGTTGATTTGCTGCTTATGGTATTAAGTATTGGAGCATAATTTGTTGGAGACGTAAGAGATGTGCAGCTTGCAGTATTAAACGTTAAGCAATTAGAAGAGCATTGTAATGTTCCTCCTATAAATCCTTTAGTAATACAGGTCTCACTGTTTAACCGATTATTATCACATACTTCTAATATACCTTCGTTATTGGGTCTCTGCAGTATGTTGTCTCCGCAATAAGTACAATCTGTATCTTGAGCATGAGTGCATCCAGAAGGGCAGGTATTATCTGTATTGTCTCCGCATTGAGGACCTGGCTCAGGCTCAGGTTCAATCGGTGAAACTCCTCCTCCGCCACTACAATTTGCAGTATTATACGTTATACAATCAGAAGAACAAGATAAAGTTCCTGATGCATATCCTAATCCATAGCACGTCTGGCCTTTAAGATTGGTTGAATCACAAACCTCATAGATTCCTTTGCCATTAGGCGTCTGGATTATTCCGTCTCCACAATATGTTAGTGTTTCTCCCGGAGCAATGCCTGAACGATACTGTTCTAAGAGTTGATTAATCTTATCTCTGGTTGTCTGTCCTACAAAGCCAGTTCCTTTTGATAACTTCCAGGGAGTTAGTATTTCTGAAGCATACTTCTCTTGGAACTTGATTACTGCTTGGAGGGTTTTCTGGCCAAAGTACATTGATTCCTGTCCGGGTGAGCCCCATCCTGTATTAGATACTCTTGTGTCTGGGTCTGCATTAAGGAATATCTGGAGATACTTTACTTCATTAGAAGATGATATTCCATACTTTAGATTAGCGCTGAATGAATAACTGCTTGGGATGCCTGATATTCCTGAACCTTGCTGAAGAACTTGAGCCAGGATTGCTTGTAATTGCTGGATTACTGTCATTATCTCTTGAATCTTGGCCTTGAGCTCTGTCTTATTCATATCCTTAATCGGCTTTGACATAGTTGGAATATTTGGAAGCTCTATTCCAGACAAATCTAATTCCTGGGCTTTTACTGGAATAACAAAAGATGCCATTAATATAACGACTGATGATATTATTATGTATCGCATAAACTTATGAAGTTTCATAAAGATACAATAATCAAACAAATTTTAATATCACAAATTTTAATATTCAAATGTTTGATAATTAGTGATTATTTATAACAAGAAGTTTTACTTGAAACCTCTTTTTGGTTTAGATATTTTAATTTTTAATTCTTTTAATTGTTCTTCTGAAATTTCTGAAGGGGCATTCATCATTAAATCACGGCTGTCGCCGGTCTTGGGAAAAGCTATAACCTCTCGGATATTTGGTTCATTAAATAACACAGCTAAAAACCTATCAAGTCCCGGAGCAATCCCGCCGTGAGGAGGAACCCCAAATTCAAAGGCCTCTAATAGGTGGCCAAATTTTTGGCGAATTTCGGCTTTTTTGTGGCCCATAATTTCAAATACTGCTTCTAAGATTTCCGGCTTATAAGACCTTAAACTCCCTCCTCCAATTTCATAACCATTTAAAACAAAATCATATTGATAGGCTAAAATCTTCTCAGGATTTTTTTTGATTTTATTGATATCTTTGCTCTGAGGCCTGGTAAATGGATGATGAACGGCACCCCATCGTTTTTTCTCCTTTTTCCATTCAAACATTGGAAAATCAACAATAAAAGCAAAAGCTAATTCGTCAGGGTTGTTTTTGTTTTTTCTTAAATCCGGCTTATCCGTTTTATATTTCTCCATTACTTTTTGATAAGAAATTCTTGGAAAAGGAATTTTTTGAATTCTCTTTTCAGAAAATAATTTTTTAACTAAATTTACATAAAGCCGTTCTGTTAAATCTAAAATTTCTTTTTGGTCCACAAACGACATTTCCAAATCTAATTGGGTAAATTCTGCCTGTCTGTCAGCTCTGGGGTCTTCGTCCCGAAAACAACGGGCAATCTGAAAATATTTTTCAATACCGGCTACTTGTAATAATTGCTTGTACTGCTGGGGCGATTGGGGCAAAGCATAAAACCTTCCTTGCTGTAGCCGAGAAGGAACTACAAAATCCCTGGCGCCTTCAGGGGTTGACTTGGTTAAAATCGGAGTTTCCACTTCAATAAAATCTTCTTTCTGAAGAAAATCCCGCATAAACTGAATAACTTTTTGACGCTCTTCTAAGTTCTTTTTCATCCTTCCCCTTCTCAAATCCAAATAACGGTATTTCATTCTTTTTTCCTCATTTATTTCATAGCCATCTCCTTCAATAGAAAAAGGCAAAGTTTTTGCCTTAGATAAAACCTCCAAACTTTCTACTGAAACCTCTATTTTTCCTGTTTCAATTTTCGAATTCACCATTTTAGGAGGCCTTTTTAAAACTTTCCCTATCACCTCTATCACCCATTCAGGCCGAACTTCCTTAGCAAACTTGTAGATGCTTTCATTCCCTGGAGTAAAAACCAGTTGTAAAATCCCGCTTCTATCCCGAAGGTCAATAAAAATAATCTTACCATGCAACCTTATGGAATTCACCCATCCAGAAACCTTAACTCGCTTTCCCAAATATTTAGTTGTGTCTCTGTTAATAACTCTTTTCATTTCCATCATATTTTAATTATACACAATTCTCTCCTATTTGAAAATACTTTATCCCACGATTGACTTACTTCTTCAAATCGTTATAATAAAATGTTGTTTTGCTCTTTTACAAAAGAATAATCAAAGAAAGGAAATATTATATGGATTAGAGCGCCGAATTGATAGTAACTGTAAAGGTTTTGTTAGTATTGGAATGAAGTATAAGTTAAAAAGATGAAAAAATAAGGAGACCTAAATGACCCACCCTAATAGAGAAAGAGCGGTTGTTAGCAACGACGGAAAAGACGAGATTATTGTAACCGTGAGAAGAGACATAGGACAAAAAAGGCATATTTTCATCACTGTGCCTGCTGACATGAAATGGACAACGATATGGAGGACTTTAAGGAAATTACCTAAATTCTTGCAAAAACAACGCAAGCAAAAAACAAAACCTTTACAGAAAAGATTCCGTAAAAAAGAACTGGTGACGTAATATTTTTCTGTCAGTTTTAACGTTAAAAAGCGTGGCAGTTAAACCACGCTTTTTTTATTTGACAAACTCTGTGAATTTACTATGTTATAAATAGTATCTTTTAACAATTAAATAGAGACAAATTGAAAGGAGTCAAAAAATGTTGGTCCTAAGCAGACAAAGAAACCAATCAATTATGATTGGCGAAGGCGATGACGTTATTGAGGTTATGATAGTTGATGTTTGGGAAGATAAAGTGAATTTAGGAATCACTGCCCCAAAAGAAATTCCTGTGCATAGGAGAGAAATATACGATGCGATTCAACGGGAAGAAGCGGCGGAAAAATCCGGCGAGAACAAAAACAAAACAACTGAGAACCAAAACAAAACAACCCAAGAAAAATGACAAAATAAAATTCGCCACAACGTTAAACGCTCGCCAAAAGACGAGCGTTTTTTTAGTCCATTTCTGAAAAGAATTACATTGTTGGTCCTCCCGGCGCTGCTGGTGGTGGAGTAGAGCCTTTTCCTCCTTCCTTTTTGAAAATCTTATCTTTTAGAAGATAAATTATTATCCCTACCACCACAATTGCTATAATTATCCAAATAAGTGTACTCATAATTCTTACTAACTTAATTAATATTTTTTATACTCGACTTTACCTTCTACCTTTATTCTCTCTTTTTCGTTTTATTATGTCAAGCGAAGCTGTGGAAAACCCTTCTGCGAGCTTGTAAATATCTCCTGCTCCCATAATTATCACTACTTCCCCACCTCTTAAATTCCTTCTTAAATAGTTTTTTATCTTTTCTCTCGAAAGATATAATGCCTCTGGTTTATTAATCTTTTTAATTAATTTCTCTGAGCTTATTTTCTTTTTTATTTCTTTTTTTTCTCTTCCAGCCACATCATAAATATCAGTAATTATTAGTTTGTCTATTGGAAATTTATCCTGGGGACTTCGGGTGAGCCTCAGCCGAACTCTTCGCCGAAGAACCCCGGAAAACACTCTAACGAAATCATTAAATAAATAAAAAGTTCTTTGATATTGATGGGGTTGAAAGATACACCAAATTCTTTTGCTCGGAAATTTCTGCCGGACTGCCTCCAAAGTAGCTTTAACCTCAGTTGGATGGTGAGCATAATCACTAATAATTGTGAATTTTTTATTGTTAATTTCTCCTCTTTTTATCTCAAAGCGCCGCCAAGCGCCCTTATACCCCGATAACGCTTTAAATGAAATTTTATCTGGAACTTTCAAAGCCCTAGCCACTGCCAAAGCTGCTAAAGCGTTATAAATATTATGCTCACCCGGAACTTTCAAGATTTCTCTTAATTTTTTTGCCTCTTTTTGTTTTAAAGAAAAATTCTTAATTCTTGATTCATAATTCTTAATTCTTGATATATTTTTATCGTCTCCATTCATAATTAAAATTCCATCTTTTGGAAGATGACTTATATATTTTTTATAGGTTCTCAGAATATGCTCTAAATTCTTGTAATAATCAAGATGTTCTCTCTCAATATTAGTTAAAACAATAATTTTGGGCCAATAATTTAAAAATGAGGCCTGCCACTCATCAGCTTCAATAACAAGATAATCGCTCTCCCCTATTCTAAAATTACTTCCATTAAATTCTTTTAATTTAGTGCCAATAATTACTGTTGGATCTAGTCCTGCTTTTATTAAAATCAAAGCAACCATTGCGCAGGTTGTACTTTTGCCGTGAGTGCCGGAAACAGCAATAGTAAAATATTTCTTAGTTAATTCTCCCAATGCCTGAGGATAACCAAGAAGCTTAGTTCCTTTTATTTTGTCTGGCTTAACTGCTGGGCTATAAACTACCAAGTCCACCTCTCTTGGTGTTTTATTAAGGAGCTTAACTCCTTTTTTCTCTAAAAAATCAGTAATTTCAGAATGCGCCAAATCAGAGCCAGAAACTTTATGACCTTTTGCCAAATAATATTGGGCAAGCGCAGACACACCTATCCCCCCGATACCAATAAAATGTATTTTCATGTTCTTAAATCGTAGGATTCTAAAATTATATATTCTGGCCCTCTTTTCTTTAATATGCTTTCCATTACTTCAATTGAATCCACCGAGAAACTTAAATTAATATCTTCATCTACCGCTGGTCTTTCTTCAGGTTCAATTCTCTGCCATTCCCATTGCCTAATTCTTCCCAAAGTAATATGAGGGGAAAATTGCCTTTTTTCCGAGATAGTTAAAGATTTGTCCAAATCATCTTTTAAAGAAGCAAATTCCTCTGACTTTTCCCCTATCGCCCAAGTCATCCGGGGCAGTTTTTTATCAGTAGGACCATAGCAGATTTCAAATAAATTAACTAAAAATGACGGGTGCCTTGATGCTACCTCTTTTGTAATCTTACAAATCTCCAAAAGCTCCTCATCTCCAATATATCCAATAAAATCTAAAGTAATATGGAGATTCTCGGATTTTACCCACCTAATCGGTAGTTCCGGCCATTTCGCTTGATATTCTGCCAGTTTCTTCTTTATATTTTCCGGCAAATTTATCGCAATAAAAATCCTACGTCTTTTATTCATATTCAATTGAATTTTATCACAAAAAGAGCTAAAATTAAAATATGAAATTTATTATTAAAAATACTTCGGGAGAAAATGTGACAAATTTAATGAGAAGAATCGGTTATTATTTTTTGCAAGAAAAAGATTCTGAGTTATCTTTTGTTCGCCCGTTGGAAAGAAGCGGCTACCCGAGATTTCATATTTACCTCAAGCCCAATGAGAAAAATGAAGAAATAATTTTTAACTTGCATCTGGACCAGAAAAGACCAATTTATAAAAGCGCTCCGGCTCATGCCGGAGAATACGAAGGTAAAGTTGTAGAAACCGAAGTAGAAAGAATAAAACAAATTTTAAGTTAATTCTAAAAATGACTAATAAAAAAATTGCCGAAATACTCTACGAAACAGCAGAGCTCTTGGATATAGAAGGAGTAGCTTTTAAGCCAAAAGCATACCGCAAAGCAGCTAAGACCTTGGAAAACTTAAAAAAAGATATCTCTTTAATTTACAAGGAAGGGGGTCTTAAAGAACTAAAAAAAATCCCCGGCATAGGCAAAAGTATTGCTGAAAAGATTGAGGAATATTTGAAAAAGGGAAAAATTAAATATTATGAAAAATTAAAAAAAGAAACTGCTATCCGCCAAGTAGTTACTCATTATTTCAAAACCAAAGAGATATCCTTGGAGCAACTTAAAAAAGATGCCAAAAAGAAAAAAATAATTTACTCAAGGTTTACCAAGCCGGCAAAACAGCTTTTAGAATTAGCCGGTTCGGTAAAAAAAGCCGAAGAAGCTATTAATAAAGTAGCGAATTGGGCAAAATCAAGAAATTTGGACTACGCCATAGAGACGGTTTTCAAAAAATGGCTGGAGTTAGACAGATTAAAGCCGAAAGAGGTGGTAAAAAAACCATTTTTTCAAGGGAATCAAGTGGTCTGGAGTCAGACAAAAAGAAAATGGTATGTAATTGATGGATACGGCGAATGGTTAGAATTTGCCGGAAAAAAATCTGACATTGAATGGCGGACAATAAAGTAAATGAACAAAGAACAAAAAACAACAGAACTTAAAATTATATTTTTTGGCACTCCTGATTTTGGGGTAATTATTTTAGAAGAGCTCATTAAAAATAACTACAATCCTGTTTTAGTTATTACTGCGCCAGATAAACCGGTTGGCAGAAAACATGTTTTGACCCCCCCGCCTGTTAAAAAAATTGCTGAAAAATATAATGTCATAGTAACCCAGCCAGAAAAAATTAAAGAAGTTGCAATAGAAATTAAAAATCTAAATCCTGACTTAATCATTTGCGCGGCTTATGGCCAAATCATCCCAAAAGAAATTTTGGAAATCCCAAAACATGGCTGTTTAAACATCCATCCTTCTCTTTTGCCAAAATATAGAGGAGCTAGCCCGATTCAAACGGTTATTTTAAATGGCGACAAAGAAACTGGAGTAACAATAATTTTAATGGATGAAAAAATGGACCACGGTTTAATAATAGCTCAGACTAAATACAAAATACCAGACGATATAAATTATAAAGAGTTAGATAGCGCACTCGCAAAACAAGGAGCTCATCTCCTTGTAAAAATTCTGCCCAAATGGATAAATGGCGAGATTGAGGCAAAAGCTCAAGACGAATCTAATGCAACTTATACCAAAGTTCTAAAAAAAGAAGATGGTAAAATTGAATGGAAAAAATCAGCTGAAGAAATTGAAAGACAAATCAGGGCTTTTTGTCCCTGGCCGGGAACCTTTGCTTTTATCAAACATAAAAACAAAATTTTAAGGGTTAAAATTTTAGAAGCTGGCATTTCAAAAGAGAAAAAATTAATAATTAAAAAACTCCAGCCAGAAGGAAAAAAGATAATGACCCTTGAGGAATTCAAAAAAGGATATCATGACTTCAATCCCCTATTCTGAATTAAAAAAGGAAAAACAAATTATTATCAACAATGAACCTTATGAAATAATTGAGGCGTCTTCTATGTTTAAAGCAAGGGGTCATTCGGTTTTACAGGTAAAATTAAAAAATCTAATTACCGGCAACATAATTTCTCGAACTTTCCATCCCTCAGATATTTTTGAGGAAACTGAACTTTTCAAAATAAAAGCTAAGTTTCTGTACTCTCACCGAGGAAATTATTTTTTTGCTGAAAAAGATAATCCCTCCAAACGTTTCAGTTTAACCAAAGAGCAAATCAGTCCTTCGGTGAAATTCTTAAAACCGAATCAGGAAGTCAAAACGATAATTTTCAAGGAGAAAATAATCAATATCTCGCTTCCAATAAAAATTCAATTAAAAGTAAAACAAGCTCCGCCCGGGATTAAAGGAAGCAGAGCTCAGGCAGGGAATAAAATCGTAGTTTTGGAAACCGGAGCAGAAATAAACGTTCCCCTTTTCATTGAAGAAGGAGACATTATTGAGATTAACGTTGAAAAAGGCGAATACGTTAGGAGAATAGAGAAAAGAGATTAGCTCCTTCTCTTTTCCGCTATTCGGACTTGTTTTTCATCCAGGCCGAAATGATGGGCAATTTCGTGCCAAACCGTGTTTTTAACAATTTCTTTTATTTCATTTTCAGAATGGGCAATTCGTTCAATCGGTCTTTTAAAAATAGTTATTTTATCTGGCAGAACCTGGCCATAATGCCCTCTTTTTGTTTGAGGGACCCCTTCATATAAACCAAAAACCAAAGAGTTTTTTTTAACTCTCAGTTTTTTTAATTGATAAGAGGTAGGATTATCCTCAACGCAAATATCTACATTACTTAGCTTTTCTAAAAATCTTTTAGGAATCGCCTGAATGCTTTCATTAATAAGTGTTTCAAATTTTTCTTGAGTCATACTCCGTAGAAGAATTTCGAATTAAAAATTTCTTCTAAATTTTTAGATAAAACAGTGACCTTCATAATTTCATTGTATCAAAAAATCGCCTCTTTGGCGATAAAAACCACCCAGCGATGGACATTTTTAGCTCTATTTTGAGAAAATTTCAAGTGGAGATTAAAAGGCCTAAGAATTTTTTTAAAGAAAAATTAACATAAATTACAGCAGCAAGCAATCCGCAGGTTCCAAAGAAGATATCTTCCAAAAAATCAATCTTTATTTCTTGTTTTGCGTCAAAAAACAGTTTTGTGCCAAACAGTTGGTCAATGTTATACTGCAACATTTCCCAGAGAAAAAGAGCAACAAATAAAATGGCGAAAAGGTAAAGCAACAAGTTTCTTTTTTTAACTTTTTCACCGCTTATCTTCATAACAGGCATCCAAAGCAATAAGAAAATTATCAAAGAAAAGAAAGCTGCGGAAAAATGAAGAAATCTATCATACTGGAAGCCCAGCTCATGGAGAATTAAACTGCCGGGAGCATTTGAAACAACTATAAAAAAACCAAAATATTCAATTTTTTTTATCCATTCAGCTTTAACAACTTTTTTAATTTTTGCATCAAAGCTGTAAAAAAAACGAGGAAGAAAAATTAACAGAGGTATAACAAAGCCGTAGGAAACAATAATAACACCTCTGTTTCTTGTAAAGAGTTCAATTAAAGCAGTAGCGATTGAGACAGCTAAAGAAGCGATAATCATAATATATATTATAACATACTTTTTTATTAAAAATGGTGCCAGATCTATTTTTCTTAACTTTTTCTTTCATAGATCTATTTTCAAAATACCTCTATTTCCTGTTATATCTTAGATTTTTCCTGCCTTTTAATGCGGACTCGATCAATTTCTGTAAGAAATTGTTTTCTTAGACGAATATTTCCAGGAGTTATTTCAAGATACTCGTCGTCATTCATTGTCTCTAGCCCTTTTTCAAGAGTAAGCTTTATCGGCGGAGTTAACGCTATCGCCTCATCAGATCCTTTCGCCCGCATATTAGTAAGTTCTTTTCCTTTTGTC
>CAYPVI010000004.1:0-1658 GCA_964414135.1 uncultured Candidatus Saccharibacteria bacterium
CGACTCCTTCTGGGGACACAAAAAAATCACCCCGCTTAACGGGGCGATTTTTTCTATTTTTTAATTACCTGATTACAAATCTTCTTCGGTTATTACTTTTATTTTGTTCTTTTTTAATAAGGCGGTTGTTACTCCATCGCCTTTAATTAATTTTCCTGAAAAAGTTCCATCATATATTTTCCCGCAGCCGCAGGACGGGCTTTTTTGTTTTAAAATCGCTTCTTTAATGCCGAATAATTTTGCTAATTTCAAAGTTTCCTCTGCTCCCATTTTATGATTCTTGGTTTCGTCCCTTCCTGATTTAGTAATGACTTTCTTCCCTCGTATTTCTCGGTTTTCTCTCGGGGTTGGCAGCCCGCCTAATTGCTCTGGACAAACAGGAATCAGAACTTCCTTTTTTGAAAGTTTTATCACTTTTTTATTCGGCTTGCTTTTACTATCGTATCTACATTTTATTCCGAGTAGACACGCACTGCAAAATCTCATAATAAAGTTGATTTTAAACGATTTTTTGCTTAATATGTTAGTGTAATATAATTTTATGAATCTTGCTACTCCTATTGAAAACATTCCACGAATAGGGCCTGTTTTCAAAAAGAAACTAAAAAAGTTAGGGATCAAAACAGTTCAGGACTTGCTTTTTCACTTTCCTCGTCGCTACGAGGATTTTTCTAATTTAATTCCTATTTCAAAAATAAAGATTAATGAAATTTGTACAGTTTATGGAAAGATTCTTGAAATTAAAACTAATAGAACTTGGAAGAGAAGAATGTTTCTAACCCAGGCAATTATAGAAGATGAAACCGGAGCGATAAAAGTAACCTGGTTTAACCAGCCCTACTTAACTAAAGTTTTAAAAAAAGAAGATAATGTTTTTCTTTCAGGAAAAGCAATAATATCAAAAAACGGGATATATCTATCAAACCCTATTTATGAAAAAGGAGATTTGTCTTCTGATTTAACTCATACCGGCCGGCTCATTCCTGTTTATCCGGAAACAGCTGGCTTGTCTTCAAGATGGCTCAGGTTTATTCTAAAACCTTTATTAATTAATCTTGAAAATCAAATTGATGAAACCCTGCCTGAAGAAATAGTAAAAGAATATAATCTTATGCCAGTTAAGAAAGCTCTTTGGGAGATTCATTTCCCAAGCTCTGTAAAATTATCGCAAAAAGCCCAAGACAGATTTTCTTTTGAAGAACTTTTCTATATCCAGCTTTTTGTTTTAAGAGAAAGAAACCGTTTTAATCAAGAAAAATCAGCTTCTCTCCCAATTAAATTAGAAACAATTCAGGACTTTGTTAAATCGTTGCCATTCAAATTAACTGACGCGCAGAAAAAATCTGCCTGGCAGATTTTAAAGGATTTGGAGAGACAAAGACCAATGAACCGTCTTCTCGAAGGAGACGTTGGTTCTGGAAAAACTGTTGTTGCCGCAATGGCTGCTTTAAATACTATCAAGCAAGGATATCAAACTGCTTTTATGGCTCCTACCGAAATTTTAGCTAAACAGCATTTTCTTGAAGTAGCTAAGCTGCTTCAAGATTTTAAAGTAAATATTGGCTTATTAACCGGAAAACAAGACCAGTTTCGTTCAAAAAAATTAAAAAATCAGGTGATAGAAATTTCAAGGAAAAAACTTCTTGAAAAAACTATAG
>CAYPVI010000004.1:1758-23077 GCA_964414135.1 uncultured Candidatus Saccharibacteria bacterium
GATATTTTGATTGGAACTCACGCTTTAATCCAAGACAAGGTAAAATTCGGAAAACTTGGCCTGGTCATTTTAGACGAGCAGCACCGTTTTGGCGTAGAACAGCGCGCCAAGCTTTGTCGCAGCCAGGACATTGTTCCTCATCTCCTTTCTATGACTGCCACTCCTATCCCCCGCACTCTTGCTTTAACTGTTTACGGCGATTTGGATCTTTCTCTAATTGATGAATTACCAAAAGGCAGAAAAAAAATAATTACCAAAGTAATCAAGCAGGGGGAAAGAGAAAAAACTTATGACTTTATTAGAAAAGAAGTGAAGAAAAAAAGACAGATTTTCGTAATCTGCCCGCGAATAGAAAAAAATGATGATAATGAAGAATTATCAGAAGCCCAAATGAGCTGGGCTAAAGTAAAGGCGGTAAAAGAAGAATATGAAAAACTTTCAAAAGAAATCTTCCCTGATTTAAAAGTAAAAATGCTTCACGGGAAAATGGCAACCAAAGAAAAAGAAAATATAATGAAAGATTTCAAGAACAAAAAAACCGACATCTTGGTTTCAACTTCAGTCATTGAAGTAGGAATTGATATTCCCAACGCTACGGTAATGATGATTGAGGGAGCAGAACGTTTTGGCTTAGCTCAACTTCACCAGTTTAGAGGAAGAGTTGGCAGGGCAGGTTATCAATCTTATTGCCTACTATTCACTGACTCACACACTAAAAAAACCTATCAGCGGTTAAGGGCTTTAATCAATTCTGAAGATGGCTTCAAATTAGCTGAAAAGGACTTGGAAATCAGAGGACCTGGTGACTTTAGCGGCACCAGACAATGGGGAATTCCTGATTTAATGATGAATTCTCTGAAAAACATATCTTTGGTTGAAAAAACCAGAGAATCAGCAAAAGAAATTTTATTAGAAGATCCTCAATTAAAAAAATACTCCCAATTACGGGCAAAGTTAAGTAGATTTAGACAACGAATTCACTTGGAATAAAAATTATTTTCTAACTTTCTCAGTGGGCCAGAAACCCATATATTTCCCCAGTAGCCAGCGGGTTTGGGCGTCCAGAGCTGGAAGGGCAGTGAAGAATATCATCATTATAGGAAATAAAAGCCAGCCGAAAATAAAAACTAAATACTTAAAGCGGCCGTACTCTGGGGGTTTGGGCGGAAGCAAAAGAAAACTTAAATAAATAGAACTTAGCAAGCCGATCATAGCTAAAGTCATAAGTCGGCTTATTATTTTTGGTAAATTATAAGAAATTAAGGTCTGAGAAAACTCAGGCCCTCCCAAAAATAGGGGAAGCCAGCCCAACATAAAAATTATAATACTGGCAGTAGCCCAAGAAAGATGCCCCTCAATTAACTCAAGTCCCAAAGAAAATTTTTTCAGAAAAGGGATTTTTTTATTTTTATAAAAGCCGAAAAGAAAATAGGCAATATCTCCTGATCCATAAGCCCACCTTCTTTGCTGCCGATAGATATTAAACAAAGTTCTAAAAAAACTTCTCGCTACATTAGCATCCATAGAAATCGGGTAGTACAATGGCTGAGTTCGGTAATCTCCATTATATTTCAAAAAGCACTGCCAGAAAATCCTTGAGTCATCTGAAACAACATTTGTTTGCTTAAAATTAACATCAACTAATGCTTTAAAACTCATTGAATGAGAAGAAAAAGTTACCAGTTTTTCCTGCCTTTCCTGATTCATAGCATGCCAGAAGCTTGAGGAGAAAGAAAAAACTCGGGAAATCGCCGGAGCTTGCCAGATATTATTAACAAAAAGGGGGATTGGCTGAAAACTGGTTTTAGTTGGCTTTTCCGAAGTTAAATAGTGATAAGTCAGACAACTAAAATATTTTGGGAAAACGCAGGTATCAGCATCAAAAGAGGAAAAAATTATATTTTCGCAAACAACACCTAAGGGATCAATAATTTCTTCTTTCGCTTTTTTAACTGCCCAGGTTTCGTTTGAACCCTTGCCCGTAATTTCGCCCGGTAAATTAGCTGGATGCCAGGTAACCAAAAATTTAAAAAATTTTGAGCCAAACTCTTTTTCAATTTCCCTGGCTATTTTAAAAACCCGGTTTCTCACTTTTTCCTCGCAAGCTAAAACTATAATCATTCTATCTTTCGGATAATTCGTATTCTCTAAACTTTTAAAAGTATCCCGAACAATTTCTAAAGATTCTTCATACATTGGAATAACAATCAAATGATAAAGGTTTTTCCAATCTTTTGCAGCCGGTAATTTATTAAGCTTTTCGAGCCAGTTAATTTTCTCGTGTTCTGCCATTTTTTTATAGCCCGACCAAAGATGCAAAGAAAAATAAATCGTCCTGAAAAACCAAAAGATTACAAAAATTATAATAAAAACAGCAACCCAAAAGGGCTGCTTCCAAGAAAGAAAAATAGCTAAAAATAAAACTCCCCAAGATAGAGCTCCGGGGAAAATTTCAAATAATCTAAAAAGGAATCGCTCTTTCGGATTTTTTAAATCTGTAGCTCTGCCAATTCTAAGATAATAATCTTGTTCCATTATATTTTGTATAATAGCACAAAGCCCTAATTAAGAAAAAAAAGAGGCGATCCAATATTTTGGGATCGCCTTGGTACTTTGTGCTGTGGGTTGTAACGTGTTATTGTCTTTCTGGACAGCTCTTGTGTTAATTGGAAATAATCGCCAGCGCGCCTAAGGTGGTTGCTGAATCAATTACTTTCCCAAGGTAATCAGGGGACTGTTCATACGAACGTTGCCCGCCTTGAGAATTCCAAGATTCGTTGCTCTTTACTCGAACGTTAGTGTCGTATCCACCTATATTTACGCCCATACGTGAATATCCGGAACTGTGACGTATCCTCTCGCTCTGAGCAATGTATCGCCAATTAACTTGCGAGCCACCCATAGAGCCGCCTATACGTGGAAGGCGTCCACAGGAAGTATGACGTATCATCTCGCTCTGGGCAATGTATCGCCAATTAACTTGCGAGCCACCCATAGAGCCGCCTATACGTGGAAGGCGTCCATAGGAATTGTGACGTATCCTCTCGCTCTGGGCAATGTATCGCCAATTAACTTGAGCATTTACCACATCTGCGCTAATACCAATTAGTACTAATACTATCGTGATTGTCAAAATTAAACGTTTCATTTTCTTGCCTCTCTTTCTTTTAAAAGTTACTGTTTAAACCCATCATCTAATTTTCAAAGTACACCCGTATTATAGCATACCCACACAATTTGTCAAGCCCTTTTAGACCTTTTTACAATATTTTTTATTTGCGGCCCCACGGGTAGTCGAAACCCGGTTTTTTGATTGAAAATCAAATGTCCTAACCACTAGACGATGGGGCCAATCTATTTTTTATTCTATCATGAAAATTGAAGAAAATCAACCCGGCGCTACCAATTTCATTAGCGTAAGGACAAGTTTTCTGATAAGATAATGAAATATGAACCCCCACACCAAACAAGGATTAACTTCGTTAAAAAGCGCCTCTGGCGCCTATCCTTGTTATGGCGTGGGGGTAAAGATTTTAGCCATTGAAACATCCTGTGATGACACTTGTGTCGCAATTGTAGAGACAAGACCCCCACACCAAACGAGGACAAGCCCCGCCTTTGGCGGGGCAAAAAGACGAAGTCAGTCCTCATTATGGTGTGGGGGTAAAGGACAAAAACAGCCTCGTTTTGATATTTTATCTAATATTGTGTCTTCGCAAGTGGAAATTCATAGAAAATGGGGAGGAGTATACCCTACCCTGGCTAAACGAGAACACCAAAAGAATCTGCCTCTTGTGTTGGAAAAAACACTAAAGAAAACAAAGAGGCCAAAAATAGATCTTATTGCAATAACCGTTGGGCCTGGCTTAGATCCCTGTTTGTGGACTGGAATCAATTTTGCTAAAAAGTTAGCTAAAGATTGGAATTTACCAATAATACCAGTTAATCACATTGAAGCGCACATACTCGCCAATTGGCTGAATATAACTACGCGGCCGGGTCGCGTAATTCGGTTTCCGGCGACTTGTTTAGTGGTAAGCGGTGGGCATACCCAATTGATATTAATGAAAGATTTTGGCAATTACAAAATTCTTGGAGAAACAAGGGATGATGCAGCGGGAGAATGTCTTGATAAAACTGCCAGAATTTTAGGACTCGGCTATCCTGGCGGACCAGCTATTGCCAACCAAGCAAAAAAAATCCGTAGAGGCCCGGCCTCTACGGATTTGTCGAGATACAAGATACAATTACCTCGGCCGATGATAAATCAAAAAAACTATGATTTCAGTTTCTCGGGTTTAAAAACTGCTGTTTTGTATAATTTTAAAACCCAGCCCCAAAGGATAAGAAAAAGTAAGAAATATATTCGGGAAATATGTAAAGAAACTCAACAATCAATTATTGATGTTTTGATTAAGAAAACTATTAAAGCAGCAAAAGATTATAAAGCGGAAAGCATAATTTTAGGGGGCGGCGTTTCAGCCAATAAAGAACTCCGTAAGCAATTCCAACAAAGAATTCAAAAAGAAAAATTAAATTTTAGGTTTCGGGTTCCAAGTTTTAAGTTTTGTACTGATAATGCAGCGATGACAGGAATAGCAGGATACTATGTCTGGTTAAGAGATGAAACTAAGTCCTGGAAGAAAATTAAAGCTGACGCTAATTTAAAAATATGTTAAACCCCGTAGAGAAAATTTAACTGCCTACGCCATTAGGTTTTCTTTCAGAAAACTTTGTTAAATTTCTTCTACGGGGTAAAATGAACTCACATGAGACTATCTAAAACCTATAATCCTAAAGATGTTGAAGACAGAACCTACAAGTTCTGGCTTAAGAGTGGTTTTTTCAATCCAGATAAACTTCCGGAACGCCACAAAAAGCCATATACAATTGTTATTCCTCCGCCAAATGTTACTGGCGAGCTTCATATAGGTCATGCCCTGAATGCAGTTATTCAAGATACCCTAATCCGTTGGAAAAGAATGCAGGGATTCAAAGCTCTTTGGCTCCCTGGAACAGACCACGCCGGAATTGCTACCCAGAATGTAGTTGAAAAAAAACTTAAAAAAGAAGGGCTAACCAGATTTGATTTGGGACGAGAGAAATTTATTGAAGAGGTCTGGAAATGGAAAGAGAAGTACGGAGATATTATTTTAGACCAGTTAAAAAAACTGGGTTGTTCATGCGATTGGTCTAGAACCAGATTTACTATGGACGAGGGCTATTCTCGAGCAGTAAAAGAAGCTTTCTTACATTACTATAAAAAGGGATGGATTTACCAAGGGGAAAGAGTTGTTAATTGGTGTCCAAGATGTTCTACTAGTTTGTCAGACCTTGAGGTTGTATATATAGAGGAACCAACCGAAATGTATTACATTAAATACGGTCCTATTACCATTGCTACGGTTAGGCCGGAAACAAAATTAGGCGACACCGCCGTAGCGGTGAATCCAAAAGACCCGAGATATAAAAAATATATTGGTAAAACCATCGTTATTCAAACTGCCTTGGGTAAAGCTAAAATGAAAGTCATTGGAGATAGAGAAGTTGATATGAGTTTTGGTACCGGCGCTATGAAGGTAACACCTGCCCATGATTTTCATGATTTTGAAATAGGCGAAAAATACAAACTTGAAAAAAAACAAGTAATCGGTCCGGATGGACGAATGACAAAACTGGCTGAAAAATACGCTGGGCTCACGGTGATGGAAACGAGAAAGCAGATTGTAGAAGATATGAAAAAAATTGGAATTTTGGAAAAGACAGAACCATATACCCATAATATTGCCCGTTGCTATAGATGTAATACTGTTCTGGAACCAATTCTTTCTAAGCAATGGTTTTTGAAAATGAATAAATTAGCTGAAATGGCAAAAAAACCAGTGAAAGAGGGTAAAATAAAATTTCATCCCAAAAGTTTTGAAAAATCATATTTTGATTGGCTGAAAAATATAAAAGATTGGTGTATTTCCCGCCAAATCTGGTGGGGCCATAAGATTCCCTTAAAAGAAGAAAAAGATGTCTTAGATACCTGGTTTAGCTCTGCTCTCTGGCCCTTTGCCACGCTCGGCTGGCCCGCCTCCGCCTCTAATTTAGATAATTTCTATCCAACAGATGTTTTGAGTACTGCTCGAGATATAATAAATCTTTGGGTTGCTCGGATGATTTTTTCCGGAATAGAGTTTACGAAAAAAATTCCATTTAAAGATGTTTATATTCACAGCACTATCTTAACTAAAGAGGGAAAAAGAATGTCAAAATCCCTTGGCACCGGCGTAGACCCAATAAATCTTGTTGACGACTATGGCGCCGACGCTACTCGTTTTGGAATTGCTTACCAAATTATGGGAGGCCAAGATATGAGATTTGTAAAAGACAATATTGTTATGGGAAAAAAGTTTTGTAATAAAATATGGAATGCGAGCCGGTTTGTTTTGCAACAAACCGGAATAACTAAGAAACAAGAAACAATAACTAAACCTAAAAATCAAAACTTGACTGCGGCAGATAAAAAGATATTAGCTAAACTAGATAAAACAATAAAGTCGGTTAACAGCGATTTGGAGAATTTTCGGTTTGGAAAAACAGCTCATACTTTATATAATTTCTTCTGGCATGATTTTTGTGATATATATATTGAAGAATTTAAAAAACAAAACAATAAAGAAGCTCAAAAGATTTTGTTTTATGTTTTATCATCTTCTTTAATACTTTTACATCCATTTATTCCATTTATAACAGAAGAAATCTACCAAAAACTCCCTATTAAAAACAAAAAGAAATGCTTAATGATTGAAGAATGGCCAAAATCATGATTTATCTTCTCTACATCTCTCTTGGTTTAGCTCCCAGTGTTGTCTGGCTTCTTTTTTACTTGCGAAAAGATATTCATCCTGAGTCAAACAGAATGATTTTAAAAATTTTCTTTTATGGAATGATAGCAGCTATAATAGCTGCCTTAATAGAAATAGGAATTTCCGGAGTTTTAGTTACAGTTGGTGAAAATTGGTTTAAAACTTTCCCTTTTTTATTTTTTATTTTATACCACTTTCTTATAATAGCTTTAGTGGAAGAGTGCTCTAAATATCTAATTATTAGAGAAAAAGTAATAAATAATCCAGAATTTGATGAACCTGTAGATACTATGCTTTATATGATTATTATAGCTTTAGGTTTTGCTGCTTTAGAAAATATCCTGGTTTTATTTTCCGGAAAAGGATCTCTTCTTTTTGGTGAAGCCGCAGCTATTAGCTCTTTCCGTTTCATAGGAGCTACTTTTTTGCATGCTTTATGTTCCGGAACCCTGGGCTATTTTTTGGCTCTATCTTTTTTTGAACCTAAAAAACGACTGAAATTAATTATCAAAGGAATAGTAGTTGCTACCCTCTTGCATGGTCTCTTCAATATTTCTATAATAGAAATTGAGAAAGGTCTAACAAGTCAAAACTCTCTTTTATTAACTTTCTCAGTTATCTCTTTAGTTATTATTTTAAGCGGTCTTGCTTTTTTTGTTTCCTTTGGTTTTAGAAAACTTAAGAAAATGGCAAGCATCTGTAAAATATAAATAGTTTACAATTATAATATGACGGACTTTCTTGAAAAACTTAAAAAGGGAATGAATATTGAAGAATTGCCAGAAGAAAAATCTTCTGTTGTTTTGGCTACTGCTAAAACTAAACCAGGGAAAAGAAAAAAAACCCAAAAGATTGAGGTAAACCCCGTTAGAGATTTCGAGAACAGGGAAAAACCAAAGAAAGAACATGTCTCTAACGGGGTAAAAAAGGAGAAAACTGAAAAGAAAAAAATTGAAGCAGGAGAGGAAAAAAAATGGTTTGAATCAGAAGGACAATTAACGGTTGATGTTTATCAAACAGACAAAGAAATTATTATTCAATCAGCTATTGCCGGAATAGAACCGGAAAACTTGGATATTACTATTGAAAATGATTTAGTTATCATAAAGGGAAACAGAGAAAAAAAATTTATAGAAGAGAAAAAAAATTATTTCTATCAAGAATGTTATTGGGGCAGGTTTTCCAGAGAAATCATTCTACCCGCTGAAGTTGACGGCTCAAGAGCAAAAGCCACAATGGAAAAAGGAGTTTTAACTATCAGGATGCCAAAGATTGAAAGAGAAAAGAAAAGAAAGATAACTGTAAGAGAATAGTAATAGTAAACAAAAACCGCCTTATCGGGCGGTTTTTTGTGCCCTCGGCAGGATTCGAACCTGCAACCTTTTCGGGACGTGGTCCTAAACCACGCGTGTATTCCGTTCCACCACGAGGGCTTTTTTATCCTATCTTTTTTAACCAAAAAATCAACCCCGTTAGAGGGTACAATGCTAAGATAAAAGCACAAAACAAAAGAACCTCTAACGGGGTTTGCCGGCTAATACAAATATTTTCTTAGTCCGCCAAAAAAAATTATGTTACCTTACTATATAACTTACAAGCATCACGAATCCTTTGGCAAGGAAAGCTATTAATACTCCAATCACAGCATACATAACAAAATTTCTTGCTGTTTTTGTCTTGTCAGGATCTCCGGATGCCGTAACAAACATGAAGGCGGCAATTATGATAAAGATAGCCGCTGTAACTAACAAAAATCCAAAAAGATAATTACTGACACTGTCGAGTGTCGGTATGACATTGTAAGTTTGCCAGCCGGGCGCAGTAACAGGACCTGGCGCCTGCGCTAATACCAATACTGGAATAAATAGAAGACCTGTTAAAACTAAGCTTACTAAAACTTTTTTCATTTTTTTGTTAAAGTTATTAAGTTTGAGATCGACCTTTACAATTTATGACAATTATAATTTTAAGGTGTTGTGGGCGGTATTTGTATGCCAAACATCTCTCCAAAAAATACAATTAATGCTTTAGCTAAAAAAACAATAAGTAATCCAATTAGAACCCAAAGAATCATTTTTTTAGCTGTGTTGATTTTTTCCGGGTCGCCGGCTGCTGTTATAAAGTAAAATCCGGCAACAATAAACATTATCGGAGCTACGGCTATAGCAAGGTAAAATATAAAATCAATAAGTTTATCTATCAAATCCCAAAAACTCTGAGCTTGCAATGGATTACTAATTGTAACTCCTTGAACTGTTAAAGGAATAAGAAAAGAAATTAACAGTAAGGAAACTATTAATTTGGGTAAATATGGTTTCATTAAAAAATTATATCACAATTTAGGGTTTTTCAAAAATAAGTCCGAAATGATATTTTCCTGCTTCAAATTCTTTTTCCAATTTAAATCCTATTTTCTCCGCGATTTCTTTTACTTCTTCTGGAGAAATCCTTCCTTCCTCAGGCCCCTGGACTGCTTTGGGCAGCCAGTCAATTACTACTAATTTCCCTTTATTTTTCAAAACTCTTTCTGCTTCTGATACTATAACATTTTTATCTTTTATTTGGAAAAGTACGTTGGGGATAAAGACTAAATCTAAAGAAAGTTCAGGCAAGGTTGAACCCTTTGATTTTTCCAAATCAGAACGGACAATCCTGATATTAATAATATTTTCCAGAAGAGTCCGACTTTTTAAAGCAGAAAGAGAAGCTTCCTGGATATCTAAACCGTAAACCAACCCGTCTTCCAGTCTTTTTGCCAAAGGAATAGCAAAACCGCCCGAACCACAGCCAAACTCAGCTGCAACCATATCCGGACGCAGTTCAAGTTGGTCTAATACTTCTTCTGGATTTAGAAAAGACTGATTCATGTTTATATGCAGGTGGACGAGGCAACTTTATCCCCCTCGTCTAATCTCATTATTTTTACTCCTTGAGTTGCCCGGCTGATTTTAGGAATCAAGGAAATCTTTGCCCTAATTACCTGACCCTTCTGAGAGATAACAATCAAATCTTCCTCCTCGCCTGTTAAAATTTTTGAGGCAACCAGTTCTCCGGTTTTGGCAGTAACATTGGCTGTTTTAATACCTGTTCCTCCTCTTCCTTGGAATTTGTATTCTCTCAAATCCGTTCTCTTCCCATACCCATTCTCCGTTACCACCAATAAATATTTTCTTATTTCTTGTTTCTCGTTTCTCGTTTCTTGTTCTACCATACCCATCCCCACTACCTTATCTCCTTTTTTTAATCTAATTCCCTTGACGCCCGAAGCAGGTCTGCCCATCTTTCTTATATCTTGCTCTTTAAATCGGATGGATTGGCCTTTTTTTGTTACTATAATTATATCATTTTGGCCGGTACTTTTGGCAACTTCTTTCAAAAGGTCGCCTTTTCTAAGCTTTATTGCAATCAAACCAGACCTCCGAACATTTTTAAACTCCTCCAAAGTAGTTTTCTTTATTATACCATTTTGGGTTACCATCACTAAATTTTTTATCCCCAGTTTAATATCCTCCTTGCCAAAAGTCATTAAAGATAAAACTTTTTCTTCAGGGGAAACCTCAATGAAATTCAAAAGGCCTCTGCCCCGAGCCACCCGCGTACCTTCAGGAATCTCATAAACTAAAGTCCTGAAAACTTTTCCCGAATCAATAAAGAAAAGCAATGAGTCGTGCGTCTGAGATAAAAGAAAATGCTCAACAACATCATCTTGCAGGGTTTTCATCCCCAAAATTCCCTTTCCTCCTCTTTTTTGAATTTTATAAGTGGCAGGATTTATTCTCTTAATATACCCTCCCTGGGTTAAAGTAATAATTGTTTCCTCTAAGGGAATTAAATCCTCTTCTGCGATCTCTCCAATTTTTTGAACAAAAACTTTTGTTCTCCTTTCGTCTCCAAAATTCTCTTTAAGTTCTACCAACTCTTTTTTGACAATCTCTTTTATTTTCTGAGGGCTTTTAAGGATTGCTGTAAGCTCTTTAATTTTAGCCTGCATTTCTTTAAGTTCATCTTCAATTTTTTTTCTCTCTAACTTTGCCAAAGCAGCTAATTTTGTTTCTAAGATAGCGTTAGCTTGAATCTCGGTTAATTTAAATTTCTTGATTAAATTCTTCTGAGCTTCCTCTCTATTTTTTGAGGTCCTAATCGTTTTTATCACCGCATCAATTTTTGCCAGACATTTGTTTAAACCTTCTAAAATATGGGCTCTTTCTTTGGCGCGATCTAAATCATATTTTGTTCTTCTAACAACCACTTCTTTTCTATGGACGATGAAATAATTTAAAAAATCAACAAGCGATAATACTCTTGGCTGAATTCCATCTACCAGAGCTATCATGTTTAGATGAAAGGTTTTTTGCAAATCACTAAACTTGTAAAGCCGGTTTAAAACCTTCTTGGGATAAGCGTCTCTTTGGAGGTCAAGCACAATTCTCATCCCTTCTCTGTCTGATTCATCCCTGATATCTTTTATCCCCTGAATTCTTTTATCTTGAACCAATTTGGCAAACTGTTCAATTAAATTTGACTTTTGAACTTGGAAAGGAATTTCAGTAATAATAATTTGACCACGGCCATTTTTTTCTACTACCTCTGCTTTTCCCCGAGCTACAATTGGCCCTTTTCCTTGAGAATAAGCAGAAATTATTTCTTTTTTGCCAAAAATTACCCCTCCGGTTGGGAAATCCGGACCTTTGATGAACCTAAAAAGGTCCTCAATTATTGCTTTAGGATGGTCAATCAAGTAAATTAAAGCTTCTGAAACTTCAGAAAGATTGTGAGGAGGAATATTAGTAGCCATTCCAACGGCAATTCCCAAAGAACCATTTAAAAGAAGTTGAGGTAGAGGAGAGGGTAAAACTATTGGTTCTTTTCTTGTGCCGTCATAGTTGGGTCTAAAATCAACCGTATCTCTTCCAATATCTCTTAATATTTCTTCGCCAATTTTTGAGAGTTTCATCTCGGTATATCTCATAGCTGCAAACTCGCTCGGATTGTCAATAGAGCCTACGTTCCCTTGCCCTTGAATTAAAGGATATCTCAATGAAAAATCTTGAGCCATTCTAATCGCTGCGTCATAGACGGATTGGTCGCCGTGAGGATGGAATTTCCCAAGAACTTCTCCAACTACGGCAGCCGATTTCCTAAACTTCGCAGTATGTCCTAATCCCATTTCATGCATGGCATACAAAATTCGGCGGTGGACGGGTTTTAAGCCATCGCGGACATCGGGAAGAGCTCGAGAGATAATAACTGACATTGCGTAATCAATGTAGGAATCTCTCATCTCCTCAGTTATCTCCCGATTTTTTATATTTCCTATTTCAGATGTTGTTCTATGTTGTTTATCCATTGTTCTTTAATAATTTCTTTTGACTGAAGATTTTTTATTTCCTGATAAGAATTATGAATCCACAATACTGCCAGAACCAAACCCACGATTATTACTACAACCCAAAGTATTACCTTTCTAATATGTTTAGGTTGACCTCGTAGTTTATTTAAGATATTCACGATTATATCTTCAATGCAATTATTTTTGCTTCTTCAGAAGAAATGTCTTTTTTCTTAATAGATAACTTAGGTAACGGCTCTAAGGATTTCATCCCTAGAGCTTTTAAAAATTTATCTATTCCCCCAAGTTTGATTTTAAGTTTAGGAATTTGATAATGCATTGGTATTGTAATTTTGGGTTCAACTTGAGCCATTATTTTTATTGCCTCGTCAGCATCAATTGTATAAACTCCTCCAACTGGAATCATTAGAATGTCAACTTCTCCAATCTTTTCAAGTTGGTCAGAGCTTAATTCTTTTTGACCCAGGTCTCCCAAATGGCATATTCGCACTCCCTCTGCCTCAATAATATAAATTGTTACATTTCCCCTTTCTGCTCCTTGAGAATTATCGTGATAGCCAGAAATTCCCTGAACAAAAACACCTCTTGCGTCATATTCGCCAGGTCCTTTTATAACCAAGGGCGAACCAGAAACTGCTTTAATATTATTATGGTCAAAATGATCGTGGCTAACCAATACAATATCAGCTTCAAGCTTTCTGGGAAGCTTTAAGCCAATATCTCCTCCAAAAGGGTCAATTATAATTGAGACATGATTGTTTTTCCCTTGACTTGAAGAAACTTGAAAACAAGATTGTCCGTACCAAATAATATTCATAATTACTGTATTTTTTATTCTATCATAAATAAAATTTAGTTTCAATTCTTGCCCTACAGGCTTCGTGTTTAAATCGTTGATTTAAGCCCGGCAGGACTCGAACTATCATCAGCTTTAGAAGCGAAAGAATAGGTCAAGTTCGAGGCACGATGACGAAGGAGTGTTAAATAACACTTCGAGGAGAAGTAACGAAGAAATTGGCCTATTCTTTCACTTCCCTCTGGGGCGGGCGGATTTTATCCAGCTTCTGTGTTGCTCGTCGCTCGTGTGCCTAAAGGCACACTTCACTCCTCGCGTCTTGAATCTGAATAAAATTCGCTCCGCTAAATTGATGATAGTTCGAGTCCTACCGGGCAATGTTGCTATAATACAGATTTTATGTTATATATATTAGCATGAAAGAAATAATTGAAAAAAATGATTTATTAAGACCGCCTAAGATTGGCGAGATTATTCAGGGAAAAATTGTAGGAAAAGGCAAAGCCTCAGTGTTTCTGGATTTGGGAATTTTGGGAACAGGGATAATTTATGGAAAAGAATTTTACGAAGCAAAAGACAAATTAAAAGATTTAAAAATCGGGGATAGTGTCTTTACGAAAATAATTGACCTTGAAAATGAAGAAGGTTATATTGAACTTTCTTTAACCGAAGCAGGAAAAGAACTTGCTTGGGAGCAGCTTTCGGAAAAAAAGGGGAAAGATGAAAATATTGTTGTAAAAATTTCAGGAGCAAACAAAGGAGGACTCTTAACAGAGGTATCAGGAATTCCCGCTTTTCTGCCGGTCTCCCAGCTCTCTCTCACTAATTATCCTAAAATAGAAGGAGGAGATACTCAGAAAATTTTAAGAGCCCTTCAGAAATTTATTGGAAAAGAAATGGAAGTAAAAATATTTGACTTTGACCAAAGAGAAGAAAAACTCATCTTATCTGAGAAAGCAAAAGAAACTAAAAAAATAAAAGAAATCTTAAAAAATTATAAAATAGGAGACATAGTTGAAGGAGAAATTACCGGTGTTGTAGATTTCGGTGCATTTATAAAATTCCCGCCATCCTTAACGAAAACGAAGAAGGATTCCACCGAAGAAACTCCGGAAAATTTAGAAGGCCTTATTCACATCTCTGAATTAGATTGGCAGTTAATTGAAGACCCCTCAGAAATAGTTAAAGTTGGCCAAAAAATTAAAGCGAAAATTATTGATATTTCAAATGGAAAGGTTTCTCTATCTCTAAAAGCTTTAAAAAAAGACCCCTGGAAGGATATTGAAGAAAAACATAAAAAGGGAGACATTGTCAAAGGAGAAGTAACAAAATTTAATCCCTTTGGCGCTTTTATTAAAATCTCTCCCCAAATTCAGGGATTATGTCATGTTTCTGAATTTGGCTCTCAGAAAAAAATGGAGGAAGCTCTGAAGATTAAAAAAAAATACGACTTTAAAATTTTATTAATTGAGTCGGCTAAACACCGGATGACTCTGAAACTTTTACCCTGACACCTCACTTAGCGGGGTAGTGATGGGGTTGACAAAAGATTAGCTTAGATGTATAGTGTAGTTATAAAAGTTAGCCTGTTTTTTAAAAAACAAGAAAGGAAGGTTTTTCATGAGAACCCAAAAAGACAAGAAAAGAAAAGGATTCGTCTGTCCGGCATGCATGGAAGAATCGAAACGTCCAAGCGATATGGTATGCAAGAAATGTTTCGCCTTCTACCAAGAAGAAAAGGAAAAAAGAGATTTGTGTAACATTCCGTTTGAGTCGCTTTTTAGCTATACCATCGGATGCGCAAAGGAAAATTTGGCTTCCCGTTTAAACAAATTGTCGGACTTGAAAGTTTCAACAAAATCCTATTGGGATGCCGCTTATAAAACCGTCAGCAAAAAAGGTTCCGGCTGGAAAAAGGATTTCCTGAAAGATGTTCTCAAAAAATTCAGGGAATCGCTCATAAGAGATGGATTAATAGAAAAAGCCAATGAAATTGAGAACATAAAAAACGAAATGAGAACCCTAAAACAAGCAATACACTGGCTCGAAAAAATCGCTGCTACGCGCAAAGCTAAAGCTGAAAACAGAGAAACAAACAGAAAAAGCGAGGCAGAAAATGTTGTTCAAGAAACTGCCGCAGCTTAAAAAACCAAACCAGGCTAACTTGTAAAACCTCTTCTCGCAATAATGCGATAAGAGGTTTTTTATTTTTATTATAAATAAGTTAATACGAATAAAAATTGAAGTTTTTTAAAATTTATGGTAAATTAAACAATATAACAAGTTAGCTGACAATTATGAAATATTTAGTTAAAAATTTTGTTTTTATTCTACTGATCTTTCTGATAATTTCAGCAGTTTTTGCTTTGTTTTCCCAGCCGTTTAAAAAAGAAAAAGAAATTTCTTTAAGCCAACTAGTTGAAGAGATTAATCAGGAAAAAATTAAAAAAATTACTGTTTCCGGCTCAGAGCTTTCTATATTATATCAAGATGAAACAATGGTAAAATCAAGAAAAGAAACAGAAAGTTCTCTTTCTGAATCTTTGATGAATCTGGGAATAGATTTAGGAAAATTAAAAAAAGTGGATATTGAGGCAAAAAAAGAGCAAGGGACTTGGCTCTGGTTAGGACCCATCTTGATATTCGTGCTTCCTCTCTTGCTTTTTGGTTTATTTTTCTGGATGATTTTCCGTCAGGCAAAAGCCGGAGCTTCCCAGGCATTCAGTTTCACCAAAGCCAGAGCTCGACTTTTCGGCGCCGAAGGCCATTCTAAAGAAAAAATCACTTTTAAAGACGTTGCCGGTTTGAAAGAAGCTAAAGAAGAATTAAAAGAGATTGTTGATTTTTTAAAAAATCCCAAGAAATATCTGAAAATAGGAGCGAGGATACCAAGAGGAGTTTTGTTGATGGGTCCAGCCGGTACAGGAAAAACTTTATTAGCAAGAGCAACAGCTGGCGAAGCCAGTGTTCCTTTCTTTTCTATTTCCGGTTCAGAATTCGTAGAAATGTTTGTGGGAGTTGGAGCTGGAAGAGTAAGAGACCTTTTTAATACCGCTAAAAAAGCGGCCCCTTCAATAATTTTCATTGATGAGCTTGACGCTATTGGCAGACACAGAGGAGCTGGTCTTGGAGGAGGGCACGATGAAAGAGAACAAACCCTGAATCAGATTTTAGTGGAAATGGATGGTTTTGAAAGAGAAACCCAGGTGATAATCATAAGCGCCACAAATAGGCCGGACATATTAGACCCGGCTCTCTTGCGGCCCGGCAGGTTTGACCGAAAAGTAGTTTTAGATATGCCAGATATTAACGGCCGGGAAGAAATTTTAAAAATTCACTGCCGGGACAAACCTTTAGCTTCAAATGTTAATTTAAGAGAATTTGCCGAGAGAACCCCGGGATTCTCCGGAGCTGATATAGCCAATATGGCCAATGAAGCTGCAATTTTAGCTGCCAGAAGAAATAAAAACCAGATTTATCAGGAAGAATTTTTAGAATCAATTGAAAAAGTTTTATTGGGACCAGAAAGAAAAAGTCATATCCTTTCTAAAAAAGAAAAAGAAATTGCCGCTTTCCACGAAGCAGGTCATGCTTTAGTTTCTGCCTCCCTGTCTGAAGCTGAACCAGTCAGGAAAATCTCAATTATTGCCAGAGGCATGGCAGCTGGTTATACTTTAAAAATGCCAGCCGAAGAAAGAAAAATTAAAACCAAAAAAGAATTTTTAGCTGAAATGGCAACTTTGCTTGGCGGCTACTGCGCTGAAAAACTAAAATTTAGAGAAATTACCACCGGAGCTTCCAATGATTTAAAAAGAGCTTCTGACTTAGCCAGAAAATTAGTTAAAGAATATGGGATGTCTTCTTTGGGACCAATTTCTTTTGGAGAAAAGGAAGAATTAGTTTTTTTGGGAAAAGAGATTTCAGAACAAAGAAATTATTCTGAAAAAGTAGCTGCCCAGATTGACAAAGAAGTTGAGAAATTTATTAAAAACGCAGAAAAAGAGGCAGAAAAAATCTTATTCAAAAAGAAAAAACTACTTGATAAAATTGCTCAGACCTTAATTGCTAAAGAAACAATCGAAAAAGAAGAATTTGAAAAGTTAATGAAACAGGGAACATCAGCCTTCACCCGGCTTAGTAGGACTACGACGGGCAAAGGAAAAAGTAAAAAATCAAGAAAAATTAAGCCATCTTCCTTGAAAATTAAGATGAAAAAAGTAAGATAGAAAATTATGCGCACGTAGCTCAATGGTGGAGCAAGGTCCTTATAAGGCCGAGGTTGATGGTCCGAATCCATCCGTGCGCACAATAAAGGGCGCTTGGCGCAGTGGTTAGCGCGTCTCGGTGACATCGAGAAGGTCGTGGGTCCGAATCCCTCAGCGCCCACATGGGATTAAAAGTAATTTATGAGAATGATGATGTTTTGGTTGTTAATAAGCCGGCAGGAGTTGTAATTACTGATATACACCCTAACTTGAGCAAAGTTCACAGATTAGACAAAGACACCTCAGGAGCTCTCTTAATCGCGAAGAATGAAAAGGCCTTGATTTTTTTACAAAAACAGTTTAAACAAAGAAGTGTAGAAAAAAAGTATATTGCCTTAGTGGTCGGGAATATTAAAAGTAATCAAGGGACAATTGAAACATTGGTTGGCAGAGCGCCAAAAGACAGAAAAAAACAGAAAGTTTATCTGCCTTTAGATCCGGACGCAAAAGGGAAAAGAAAAGCGATTACTAAATATAAAATTATAGAAAGATTCGGATCCGCTTCTGGTAAGATAAATTACACCTTGGCTGAAGTTCTTCTCAAAACGGGGAGAAAACATCAAATTAGATGCCACTTTTCTTATCTTGGCCATCCAATTGCTGGAGATAAAATGTATGGTTTTAAAAATCAGTCCTGCCCAGAAGAATTGAAACGCCAATTTTTACATGCCAGCTATATTAAAATAAAGCTGCCGAATGGAGAAATAAAAGAATTTAAGTCAACATTATCAGACGATTTAAAATTATGCCTACAAAAATTGAAACTTTTACCAAAACCCAATTAAAAAAAGACTTGCCTGACATTCGTCCAGGTGATACTATTCGGGTTTATCAAAAAATCAAAGAAAAAGACAAGGAGCGACTTCAGGCCTTTGAGGGTATAGTTCTTGCCAGAAAACATGGAAAGGGAATTTCTGCTACAATAACTGTAAGAAAAGTGATTTCTGGGATTGGAGTAGAGAAAATTTTTCCTATTCACTCCCTGACTATTGAAAAAATAGAAATTTTAAAAAGAGGAAAAGTTAGAAGAGCAAAACTTTATTATCTAAGAACAGCAAAGGGCAAAAAAGCCCGACTAAAAAGAAGAGAATTTACCGAAATAACAGTCGGTGAAAAGCCGAAAGAGGTTGAGGAAGAAAAACCAGCGGAAGAGAAAAAAGAAGAGCCCAGGTGATGGAATCGGTATACATACATGGTTGAGGGCCATGGCTCGTAAGAGCGTGTGGGTTCAAGTCCCACCCTGGGCACCATGGGCGGTTAGCTCAGTGGCTAGAGCGCCTCGTTTACACCGAGGAGGTCGTAGGTCCGAGTCCTTCACCGCCCACTTGCCGCGATAGCTCAGGTAGTTAGAGCACAGCTCTGAAAAAGCTGGGGTGGTCAGTGCAAGTCTGACTCGCGGCACAAAAATCCAAGCGGGTGTCGTATAATGGTTCTTATGCAACCTTGCCAAGGTTGAGATGGCGGTTCAATTCCGCTCACCCGCTCACTCAAAAAACACCTAACCCTTGACAACCTTTTTTGAATATGCTAAAGTGTAAAAATCCCGTCTAACGGGATTTTAAAATGGATATTTACATTGAGATAGAAGACCCTCATTTACGGGTCAAAAAAATCTTAGTTATTCTAATAATAGCTGGAATTCTTGCCAGCGGTTTAGGGTTAGAAATAATAAAAATGCAGCAGGCAAAAGCCGATGAGCCGGCTTCTGCCTTAGAACTGGCTACAATTCAAGGAAATTCTCTTTTCGCAGTGTCCAGTCCTGAAGCTCCGGTTAAAATCAAAAAAGTAAAAATGGTAGTTACTGCCTATTCCAGTACCACTTGGCAGACAGACGATACTCCATTTATAACTGCTTCAGGAAAAACAGTTGAACAGGGAATTGTGGCAAATAATCTCTTGGCCTTTGGAACATTAATCAGGATGCCAGAATTATATGGTGATGAGATTTTTGTGGTTGAGGACAGAATGAATAAGAGGAAGGGTTATTATCATGTTGACATTTGGTTCCCTGACTATTGGCAAGCAAAAGATTTTGGAGCAAAAAACACATATATTGAAATTTTAGAAAGCTAAAATTAGATATTAAAAAGCCCCCGCCAAGGCGGGGGCTTTTATTTTGTGCCGCGGGTGGGACTCGAACCCACACGGGGATAAAACCCCACAACATTTTAAGTGTTGCGCGTAATACCAATTCCGCCACCGCGGCAAATTTTCTTTTCTGAGGCCACGGTCGGACTTGCACCGACGTATACTTCTTTTGCAGAGAAGCGCCTTAGCTACTTGGCTACGTGGCCATTATTTTATTATAACATCTTTTTACTCTTTTTTCAACTGCTCCAAAAGTTCCTCAATCCTTGCTGCTTTCTCGGTTTTTTCTTCTTTTTTAAATTCTATTTTAGGAATTGGTCTCATTTTTAAACGTCTATTTAGATTCTGCTGAATATTATAAATTCTTTTATTTAAAATCTTAATTACTTCATCGACGTTACTTTTAGGCCCGCATTGACTCGGCGAGGCAGATATTACTGAAATATATATTTTTGCCTCACTTAAATTCGGCGAACTCTCCACCCGGGTAACAGTCGCCAAAACATTTTTAGGAAAATCAACTTCTTTCAAAAGAATCCGGCTTAGCTCGCTTTTTATCAACGCATTAACGCGCTGGAGACGATTGCTCATAAATATATACCCATAGAATGTCCCCTTCTTCTATCTTCGTATCTCCCTGATATAATATCCCGCATTCAGCTCCTTTTGTTAGCCCCTCAGTCTCTTTTTTATCTCGCTGAAGATTAACAATTTTACCTCCGCCAACTTTTTCTTCGTTTCGGAAAACTTCCAGAGAAGCCCCTCTTCTTGCTTCGCCTTCAATTATTTTTCCTCCAATAATCTGGCGATTTTTCTCGGTCCGAAAAATTGCCAAAACTTTAATCTTGCCCAAATCATTTCTAACTTTCTCAGGCCTAACCCTTTTTTCCAAAACCTCTCTAACTCCTTGAGCTAATTCATATATTACCTCAAAACACATTGTCTTTATTTTTTCCCTCAGGGCTAATTTTTGAGCAATTGGATTTGTTTTCACTCTAAAACCGACGATTATAGCCTTAGCTCCTACGGCTAACTTTACATCTGACTCATTTATCTCCCCAACCTCTGCCTTTAAAATTCTCAAAATAACTTGTTCCTGAGGAAGATTTTTTAAGATTTCTTCAATTGCTTCAAGCGAGCCTAAAACATCAACCTTTAAGATTATATTTAAAACCTTTTTATCTGACTTAATATCAAGAACTTGGGGAGCTGGTTTAATTGGTCCTTCAAGTTCTTTTTTAGCCGCTTCAACATCAGCAAAAACTTTGAACTTCTTCCCAACCCCAGGCACATTTTCAAATCCAATAACAATAACCGGCATTGATGAAGAAGCCTGTTTAATAGATAGACCCTGAAAATCTTCCATAATCCTAATTTTGCCGACAACAGAAGATGTTCCCAATATATCGCCTCTTTTCAAAATCCCATTTTGTAAAATTAAAGTAGCTGTTGGCCCTCGCTGAGGATCTAAATATGATTCAACTATCACTCCCTCAACTGGTTTAGAAATATCTGCTTTAAAATCTTCCATTTCGGCTACTAATAAAATCAATTCTAAAAGGTCGGAAATCCCCTTACCAGTTTTTGCCGAGACCTCTACCGAAGGAATCTTGCCTCCCGTTGATTCAACCGAAACATCTTGGTTTGATAATTCTCTTTTAACTTTCTCGGGGTTAGCTTCCGGCTTATCCATTTTGTTAATAGCCACAATCATTGAGATTTGAGCTTTTTTTATGTGCGAGACTGCTTCTTTTGTCTGGGGTTTCACCCCTTCCTCAGCCGCCACTACCAAAATAGCAATATCAGCTACTTTAGCTCCACGGGAGCGCATAGCCGAAAACGCCTCATGGCCAGGAGTATCAATAAAAATAATCTTTTTCCCCTGATGTTCAATCTCATAAGCTCCGATGTGCTGAGTAATTCCCCCGGACTCTTTGGCAGTAATTTTTAAATCTTTAATAGCTTC
>CAYPVI010000004.1:23177-27998 GCA_964414135.1 uncultured Candidatus Saccharibacteria bacterium
CCATCAAGCAGAGCAACAGAAAAACTCTGGTCGCCTCCGACTTCAGAAAAAGGATTATACCTAACTATTCCCATTTTCTGGATAGAAAATTTTCCCTCTTTTTTCAGATTTTCTAATCCTTCAGAAATTTTCTCAACTTCTTTCTCCAAGCCCTTAAATTGTTTCAAAACCTCCTTCAAATCCTTTGGCTCTTTATCTTTTTTAAAAAATTTAAACATAAATTCTTATAATCCCATTTTAAAATAAATTTTCCTTTTATTCAAGAAAAAAGCCCAACAACAGCGGACTATTGCGGAGGGGGTGAGATTCGAACTCACGTGTCGATTTAACGACCATCGGTTTTCGAAACCGTGCCGGTATGACCAAACTTCGGTACCCCTCCAATTCTGTGCCCTCAATAGGACTCGAACCTATATTTTCAGCTCCGGAAGCTGATGCTCTGTCCAATTAAACTATGAGGGCAAAACTCTTGTTTTATTTATCTCATAACTAGCTACTCCAAAAGCTACTGCCACGTTCAAAGATTCTTTTCTGCCAAACATCGGTAAAAATATTATTTTATCTGCTCTTTTTAAAACAGAAGGTGAAACTCCTTTGACTTCATTTCCTATTACCAAAGCCAAAGGGAATTTTGGCTTGAATTTAGTATAAGCTAAACTGTTTTTCCCTTGTTCTAGAGCTGTGATAAAAATTTTCTCTTTTTTTAATCTTTCTATCAATCTCCAGGATGAGCCGCAATATTCCCAGTCAATCCAATTTTCCGCACCTAGCGCGCTTTTGGAAATTTTCTGATTGGGCGGTCTTCCGCAAATCCCGCAAAGAAAAATCTTATCAACGTTTAAAGCGTCAGCAGTTCTAAAAATAGAACCAATATTCTCTAAACTCCGTATATTATCACAAACAACATAGAATAACAATTTCTTGGTTCCCATCACTTAATTCTACCAAAAAACCGGCCTTTCAGCCAGTCCCGATGAAATAAATCTCATTCTCAAATAATGGACGGCCGTCCATTATTTGAGAAAATCATTTTACGCGAGAAACACGAATAAGACCACTGCAAGAAATAATTTCAATTCCTTGTTTTTCTAATTCATCTAAAAACAAATTTACTCCCAAAGAATCGGAAGACATATGGCCGGCAATTACTACATTTAAATTAGCCATCTCGGCTTCCTTTTTATGTTCTTCGGAAATATGCATGCCAATAACTGTGCCAATTCCTGCTTGAGCCATTTTTTCATAAAGTTTTGGAGAACCTGCGGTGCCGCCGGTAATTTCAGTTAAAGCAATTTTCCCGCAGCGATTTTCTTTATCACCTACAAAAACTTTAGGACCTACCCCAATTTTCATTGCCTCTTTGTATTCGGGAATTTCTTTTAACAAATCAATTAATTCACCGACTCTTTCTGGTTTTCTCTCTTCAATTAAATCTTTTAGATATTTAGCCGCTAAGTTATCGCAGGGGGTATGAGAGTTGATTAAATTTACTTTTAATAATTTAGCGGCATCAACAGTTCTTTGGTGATTAGCCGAATTAACTCCTCTGGCAACCTCAGAAATTCTTTCTTTCATAAGACCCTCAGCAATATTTATCGGCACTCCGTAATAATTTAAAACATCGCACTGCAAATCCATTACGTCTGCTAAATGGGCTAATCCTTTACCAATGGGGTGATGGGCAATTATTAAATCTATGCCATTGATTTCTTTTGACAATAAAAGCTCGGCCGGCTCAATATCAATTCCAACCAAAACTTTTTTTATTTCCTTGTCTTCGGCAATATAATAAATTCTTGAGTCCAAATAGGGATTTTCTAGGGCATCTTTGTCAAATTCTTTTTTTTCCTTCTCATTCATTTTCTCGTATTTCTTTTTTTTATTCTCTAAAAATTTCCTAATCCCTTCTTCCTCACGAAAATCTGCCTTAATCCCCATCTGAATAGCCAAATTGTAGATTTCTTTTATTGTCACAGATTTTATTTTTTATCTTTTTTTGTAAATCTCTGGCATAATTCTGAAATCAATTTTTGCTGCTCTTTCACGTCTAAAACTTCCCGACGAATTCGGGCTTTCTCTTTTCTAATAAATTTGCGAAGTGATTTTGGCATACGTTTTTTTCCCATAATACAAAAAAATTAACTCCAGCTATGAAAGTTAAAAACAGCAGATATAAAATTAAACTAGCCGTCTTGCTTCTTGCAATTGCGAAGCAATTAAAAAAATACAAACACATAATGATAATGTTTATATCTTAATCTAAAATAAAATAAAAATCAACCTTTTTAAAAATAAACCCCTACTTCAATAAATTGATAGTAGGGGTTTTAAATTGATTTTAATCAATATTCTTTACACTTTTTTAAATAATCAAGAATATCGTTTAAATTAGCAATGGCTAATGCAACAACAGTGTCAGCAGCTCCATAATAAACTAAAAGCTCATTTGTTTTTTCATCAACGATCGCGCCGCATGGAAAAACAACATCACCTACATTGCCTACTCTTTCATAGTTCTCTTCCGGACCAAAAACCCAATCTCTGCTTCGGCGAATTACCTCAAGGGTTTCCAAATCCAACAAAGCCAGACCAACCCGATAAAGGATACCCGAACCTGTCTCTCGCACTCCGTGATAAATAATTAACCAACCATCAGGCGTCTCAATAGGTGGAGGCCCTAATCCTACTTTACTGCAATCCCAGCTTCGATTCCTAGGAGTAAGTAAAACCCTATTTTTACCCCAAAATTCCAAATCTTTCGAAAAAGAAACCCAAATATTTTCTCTTCCATCTACAACCGGCCTGTTTATTAAGGCGTAATAATCTTTAATAGTTTTGGGGAATAAAGAAGCATCTTTGTTGGGAGGTATTAATTGTTGCCCTAAACGTTGGAAATCTGAAAAATCTTTAGTTGCTATCAGAGAAATACCAGGAGATTCTTCAGCCACTTCCCCAAAGAAAGAAACACAGGTAATTATATATTCTTGCCGTTTCTCTAACCAAACAATTCTCGAATCCTCTAATCCAAATACAGCTTCACTAAATTCTGATTCTGCTGCTAAGGCCGGTTCGGGACTTATCTGCCAATTTGTTTTTCCATCTTTGCTCTTTGCGATAGTTAAATGAGAATATCCTTGTTTGTCTTCAACTCGCACTAAAAGTAAAACTTCATCATTAAATCTTACTGCCCCAGGATTAAGGACCGAACCGACTTTATAGGGCCAATTTTCCGGGGTTAAAATTGGATTTCCTTCATAACGTTTAAAGAACTCTTCAAATTTTTCTACGCTCATTTTTAGATCCTTTCTAAAAATCTTCGGTTGTTAAAGTTCAATAATTATAGTCCCATCTTAGTCAATTTTCTTAAAAAGTCAAGTACTATTTGTCTATCAGACCAAGGAATCTTTTTGCCTCCTTTTACACACATCCAGGGCTCTGATCCTTTGCCAGTAATTATCACAACATCTCCAGGATTAGCTGCTTTTAAAGCTTCTCTAATCGCTTCCCTTCTATCTAATATTTTTTTAGCATTTGTATTTCCTGCAACTTGTTCAATTATTTCCATTGGGTCTTCGTCATAAGGGTCTTCATTAGTTACAATAATTTCCTGACAATATTGGACTGCTATCTTTCCCAAAACAGGCCTTTTCCATTTATCTCTTCCACCGCCACAGGCACCCAAAACGCAAATCATGCGCTTATTATTTTTTATGATGGTTTTATACACTTTCTCAAGAGCTTCCGGCGTATGAGCATAATCTACAACCACTGTAAAAGGTTCTTTATTCACAATTTCCATTCTTCCAGAAATTCCTTTTACTTTTTCCAAAACTCTTTTGCAAGTTTCCAAAGAAACCCCTTGCGATATTGCGATTTTAGTCGCTGTTATGGCATTATATAAATTAAAATTGCCTAAAAGATTAAAATGCTCTGGCAAAAGATTCTTATCATTTATTCCATATTTTATTTTTTGCTTAGCAGGAATCTTTAAAAAATATTCTGCATTTTTATCATCTGTATTAATAATATGAATATTTTTTGTTTGTTGAAAAAGTTTTGCTTTTGCTTCCCGGTATTTTTCAAAACCTCCATGGGCTTCAATATGCTCCGGGCTTAAATTAGTTAAAACAGCAACATCAAAATCAATAAATTTATGGCGAAATTGTTTTATTCCTTCGGAAGTTACTTCTAAAACCGCGTATTTACAATTAGCTTTGACTGCTCGCCTTAAAAATCGCTGAAGTTTCATTCTACCAGGCATTGTCATTTTTAATCTATTTTCCCATTCTTTGTCTCTGACCTTAAATTTAATAGAAGATAGAGAAGCCGTTTTAAATCCTGCTTCCTCCAAAATCTTAGTGGTTAATTCCACCACCGTAGATTTTCCACTGGTTCCGGTTACACCAATGATAGTCATTTTTCTTGAAGGAAATCCATATAAAAAAGCACTTATTAGTGCTAATGAATAGTGATAAAACCCCAATAAAAAATTAGGGACAAATTTTTTAATTAATTCTTTCATTTATTTCCCTAAGATTTTTAAGGCCTGTTTTATTTTTTGTTCAGAGTCCTTTATGTTTTTTGGAATTTCTACTAAAGCAGCTTTCGCTTTTTCGCGGGGAAAACCAAGTCCAATAAGAGCTTCTTCTGCTTCGTCCGCCGTAGGGCTTCGACCGAGCTCAGCCGAGGTTCCTTTAGCAAAAGCGGGCGCCTTAGAAATATCCCTAATCTTACCTGTAAGTTCCAAAATAATCGTCATCGCTTTCTTTCTTCCTATTCCTGAAATCTCAGAAAATAATGTTTCATCTTTAGATAAAATTC
>CAYPVI010000005.1:0-14781 GCA_964414135.1 uncultured Candidatus Saccharibacteria bacterium
CGGATAAAACACCGGTTGATAATAATGATAGTATAAATAGTTTTGAGGAATGTATCTCTGCCGGCTATCCTGCGATGGAAATCTATCCAAGGCAATGTAAAACACCAGATGGAAAATTATTTACAGAATACATTGGGAATGAAGAAGAGGATAATAATATTTTAAATCTATCTAATAATATGGTTGTAATAATGCAGACTAATTTGGGCGAGATTAAAATAGAGCTTTTTTCGTCTGACGCGCCAAAAACAGTAGAAAACTTTGTAAAACTTGCTAAATCTGGATTTTATGACAATGTAAAGTTTCACAGGGTAATTAAAGGCTTTATGATTCAAAGCGGTGACCCTTTAAGCAAGGACGATTCTCTTAAAAATAAATGGGGAACAGGTGGGCCAGGATATACTTTCGCTGATGAGATTCATTCAAATAACTATAACGTTGCTGGCACGATTTCTATGGCTAATGCCGGGTCAGATACTAATGGCAGCCAGTTTTTTATCAATACTGTTGACAATAATTATCTTGATTCCAAGCATACTGTTTTCGGTAAGGTGATAGAGGGAATGGATGTTGTTAGAAGTATTGAGAATACTGCCACAGAAGGCCCGGATCGCCCTATTGACGATGTGGTTATTGAAAGTATTAAGATAATTGATTAAAATTTAAAAACAAAAGGTCGGAAAGGTTAATAATTAACTAAATTAATTTAAGAATATGATAAACACAATCTTAATAATTTTAGGAATAATTATCTTCATTATTTTGATTTCCATCAAGCAGGTTAATCAGTATCAAAAAGGAGTAAAGTTTATGCTGGGTAAGTATATTGGTTTGATGAATCCGGGATGGAGATTGGTTTTTCCTATTATTCAGTCCTATAGAAAAGTAGATTTAAGAGTAAAAGCAGTAGATGTAGCAAGCCAAGAAGCAATAACTAAAGATAATATCTCAGTAAGCGTTAATGCTGTTATTTATTATAAGGTCCGAAGTGCTGATAAGGTAATTTTAGAGGTAGAAGATTTTTATTATGCTATTTCTCAGTTGGCTCAGACAACAATGCGAAATGCCGTAGGCCAGGTTGATTTAGACGAACTTCTTTCCCAGAGAGACAGGGTTTCAGAAAGTATAAGAACTATTGTAGATAAAGCTACCGATCCCTGGGGAATTGAAGTTATCAATGTTGAGTTGAAAGATATAACCTTACCAGAAGAGATGAAAAGGGTTATTGGCAAGCAGGCAGAAGCAGAAAGAGAAAAAAGAGCAATGATTATAAAAGCTCAAGGAGAGGTGGTTGCTTCTGACAATATGGCTAAAGCTGCTAAAACTTTATCAGAATCAAAAGGAGCCCTGCATTTAAGGACTCTTCAGTCAATTAATGATATAAGTTCTGACCAGTCAAATACTATTGTTTTTGCAGTACCTTTAGAGGTTTTAAGGGCTTTTGAAGCATTCGGTGAAAAATTACCAAAAGAAAATAGAAATGAGGAAGATAATAATACTCAACCTCAACTCTGATTTTCTTTTTAATATACACGGCTTGAAAAGATGGAAAGAGAGGCAGAAGCATATTGGGAAAGATGAAGTAAAAAATCGCCCCTTGGGCGATTTTTTTGGTTTACCCTCACAACTAAACAAGGACAAGCCCCGCCTTTGGCGGGACAAAAAGACAAAGTTAGTCCTTGTTATGGCGCGAGGGCTTGACAGGTTATTTTAATTACGCTATAATGCTCAATGATAATAGGCGAGCTAAGCAAAAAGAGAAAGGTAAAATCAGTTAGGTTTACAACCCACGTATATAGAGAGAGCTTGAACTTTATTAATTTTTTTTTCGTTTTAAGCTTTTCCCATTTATCAAGGATGAAACGGGACATTGTGTGAATTTGGATAGAAAGGGACTTCTAACTTAAAAAAAGGATTTAATTTAGTTTACTATTTCCTTCCTATGGTTAAGTGGAGTACAATGCCCGATAACGGGAATTAAATTCGCCGTCCTTCTTCATCCTATTGATCTTTAAAAAGGGGCTTTTATCAAGCCCCTTTTTTATATCCTAAAGTGTTCCCAAGCTATTGAACCAGTACACGGGGTTGACAAATTTACTCATTATGATTAAAATAGAAATATTAAACCCTCTTAGGGTAGCTCTTTAAAAAGAAGGCGTCTGATTGAGTAAAAACCGGAAGAAATTATAAAACAGGAGATAAAATAATGAATAAAAAAGAAATTATTCAGAAAGTAAAGGAACAAATTAATCCAGAGTATATTAAATACCTGGTCTGGTATGGCAATTTGGCGGGGAACAACGTTAATATAATGGCGGTAATAGATAAGAGGAGAACCAGAGTTCGCCCTTACGAATCACCAAAATCAAAATTAGATATTTTGACGATTGGCAAAGGCGAATTTCAAAGGAGATTAAGGAGGCTTGACCCCATAATCACCGAACCCCTTATAACTGGTTTTTTGTTGGAAGGCAATGAGGTAGAGTTTGGTTTGCTGAGGAGCAATACTATGATATCTTTTTCTCGTGTCAAGGAAACAGCAAAAGCAGCTGCTCCTTTTCTTTTTGAGAAAGCCCGCGCAAGGTTAAAAAATGCCAGTCAGTTATTATGGGCTTCCGAGCAGAAAAATGGAGATAATTTGCTTCCTTGTTTGGTCAATCTTTCTTGGGCTTGCAGCTATTTTGAATTTGCTGAGTATTACGGGAACAGCCCCGGATTCGTTCCTATTACCTTCGCTCACTTATTAGCGCAAGATGGAAAATCCATACTCGGAGAAGTTATGGGAGTTTTGAAAGCTGTTAAATCAGGGAGAGAACTTAGTAAAGACCAAGCGGTTGATTTATTCAAAAGAACTCAAAAGATGTTAGGGGTGGTTAATTAAAACCACCCTTTTTTATTAACACAAGCAAGGGAAAAATGTAAAAATGAATTTTTACATTTTAACCGAGCAATGTGTTAATATAGTAAGGATGCAGGAAATATTTAAATGTATGTTTGAGGTTTTTAAAAAATATCCAAATATAATCGCTGCTGTTTCAAGAAAGGAAGACGGAACAATGAAGTTATCTGGCGCTTCAATGGGGGACAAGGAGATTATTGAGAATAGAGAAAGATTTTTAGGAAAATTGGGGATTGAAGATAGGTTGACGGTGAAAGCGGGTTTGGTTCATGGGAACAATGTAAAGGTTGTTTCTAATGAGGAAGCCGGGAAGGTAATAAAGAAAACCGACGGATTAATAACAGCAGATAAAAATTTATTTTTGACTATTACGGTGGCTGATTGCCTACCGATTTTTATTTACGACCCGGAAAAAGAAATTATTAGTTTGGTTCACGGCGGCTGGCGGAGTTTGGCTCAAAATATTTTGACTCAAGTTATTAAAAAAATGGCGGGTAATCTTGGAAGTTTACCAAAAGATATTTTAGTTGGGATAGGTCCGGGGATTTCCCAATGCCATTTTGAAGTGAAAGAAGATTTGTTAGTAGAATTTAAACCTTATTTGGGAGACGCTCTATTAAATAAAAACGGAAAATTATTTTTAGACCTAAAAAAAATAGCTAAAATTCAATTAACTAATTTAGGAGTGAGAGAAGAAAACATTGAAACTATCCCGGAATGCACTTTTTGCCTCAAAGATAAATATTTTTCTTTTAGAAGAGACCGACCAAAAATACCACAAACAATGATGGTAGTTATTGGAAGGAAATAAAAAATCGCCCAAAGAGCGATTTTTTGTAAAAGTAATCCCGGCTTATTTTTAATTAAATCTTAATTTTATTTACCAACATCTCTAATAAATTTTTCACTTCATTTTGAGCTTCAGCTTCAGTTTCGCTGTCAACAAATTTTTGCCATTGGACTAAAATTTCCTCATTGTCTAAATTTCTAACCGCATTTTCTAATTTTAGTCGTGTTTCAAAATCAATTTCTGTTTCTGCCTTCAATACTTTCTCAATAAAAAGCTTGGTAAACTCTAAAACTTTCTCATTTAATTTTTGAGTTTCTAAACCAGTTTGTGTTTCTTGAAATTCTTTTTGAACAGCAAAATATTTAGCGCCAAAAAAGACATTACCAACTAATAATATAATTATAATTATAATAAATAAATAAATTTTTGATTTCATATTCTTAGAATTAAGAATTAACTTCTTAATCCTTACTTCTTAATTCTTTCCCTTAATTTAAGAATATATATTTATACATCAGTGAATCAAGGTTCTGAAACGCGAGAGCGTTTCATGGTTCTTATTTTATCACGATAAAAGTTGTAAAGCAATAAAATTATAATTGCAATCAGCAAAATAGTTTTCCAGTCAACGACCTTTAGCCACCAGTATTTGGTTTTTAATTCAATGTTGAAATGGACACCACTGCCTTCTTTGACCTGAAAGGGTTTGCCGTCGTAAACAAGATAACCTGGCGCCTCAACCTTTAAATAATAATAACCCTCTGGCACCAAAAATGAGTAAGTGCCTCTAATATCAGTGGTTTGTGGATTTTCCTGTTGATATTCTTTTGCTGGCCATAATTCATATTGTTTGGTTTCAGGATTTAGCCAAAAAAGAGAAACAATAGCTCCAGGAATACGAGTCTCTTTTTCACCGTCTTTTTCATAAACATATCCTTCCGGGTCAACCACGGTAATCAGCCGGATTTCTTTTGTTCCCAACGCTGGGTCCTCAAAATCCATTACCGTGATAATCTCGTATTCACCTTCAACTATTGGCGCTTGAATTTCAGCAGTATAAATTCCATCATCATCGGGATCAGTATATTCAAATTCTAATAAAACTAATCGTTCCTCAATTTCTACGGGATCATATTCCTTGGCAAAAGAAGGCGAGGCAAAAACCATTGACGCTAACAATGAATTTAGCGATAATTCCTGATTCTTGCTTCCTAATTCTTTTTTCTTTGATTTAAAAACCACATATCCCTTAACGCTTTTCACCGGCTTGTCCGGTTTGACCACTAACTGAAGTGGTTTGCCGGAAATAGTGTTAATTCTTTGCTCTGGCTCGCCTTTTTCAGCAACAGATAAAACAATGTTAAAATCAATCAATTCTCCGCCAGTTTTGGCAAAAACAATTTCTGTGGGAATTTGCTGTTTTGCTTGGGCCGATAATTCAGCTATTGGAACGCTTTTGGGCAAAGCAAATTTTCCCGGTTCAATTCTTGCTGTTGGCAAACCAACTCTTTCAGTTAATCCGGGCAAGGTCAATTTAACGGTTTTTAATTTTTTAATATCAGTGATTTTGGTTACCCCAACTTTTTTCAGGGTCTCTCCAAGGTCAGGAAATTTTTCAGCTAATTCCTTAATCTCTTTTGGCAAAGGTGCTAAAACAAATTCTCTGATTGACCCTGAAGGCAATAACTGCCACTTACCTTGCATTGTTAAAGGCGCTTCTTCTGGCACTGTAATTATTTCTTCTGGTATTTCTTCTGGTTTTGGTTTGGGCTTAATGATTTCCTTGATTTTCTCTGGTATTTCTTTTATCTTTTCTGGTATTTCTTTGATTATTTCGGGAATTTTTTCTATGATAGATTTCTTTTTTCTTAAAATAATAGTGTCAGAAACAATCTCTGAAGCTTGGCCATATTGAGTGTAAAACTTAACATAAACAGTATAAGTTCCTTCCGGGCATTGTGGTTTTCTATAGCATAAATCCCAATCGTAGGAGGATTGATAAGTAATCTGACCTGTATCTGCTCCTAGAGAAAAATTAGGGTCCCTGGAGATAGTCATTCTTTTAGTATCTCTTCCAGCAAACAATTTTAAACCAATCTCTCTTTCTTCGGTATATTTATCGTCATTATTAATCAAAACCTTAAATCCTCCTTTGGGACTTTCTGAGGTAGGAGATGGTGGACTTGGAGGATTATATGCCCCTGAAGGCAAACCGCCGCCGCCACAACCATTAGTGGATTTAGTCAAAGAAATTGTATCTGTTGGCACAGCGTCTCCATTTCTGTATTTAACGGTGTAAGTGTAGGAAGTGCCGCAGGATAAACCGGTATCTTGCCATGTATTGGTCTGAACCCAGCCGGAATTAGCTCCGGAACGAGAGAAATAATAACCGGAAGAGCTAGCCGTATCATTAGGAAAAGAATCTACTGACAAAGTAATACTATTTGTGCTCACTGCAGTAGCTGTAAGATTGGTGGGAGTGCCAGTTAAAGTATAAATCGCCGAAGCAGTGCTGTAGTCGGAGTTGCCTGCATTGTTGTATGCCCTGACGCGATACTGATAAGAGTGGTTGGCCGAGGTGGTGGTATCAACATAAGGTGAAGCGGAATCAGTATCTATCTGAGTCCAGTCGCCAGCTTCGGTTTTGCGTTCTATTTTAAAGCCGGTTTCGTTTGAAGAATTATCTGTCCAAGTAATTGTAAGCTGGGTATCACTGTCTCTAGTAGATGAACAAGTAGAAGGAGCAGTGGGCACCCCTTGAGTCTCAGAGCCAAAGGTAATAAGGTCATTTTCTAAAGAATCACGCTGAGCGGCAATCCAATCATCACTTCTTAATGTATTGGAAATCCTTACCTCGTCAAGATAACCGTCAAAGTGGTCATCATCGTAAGTATCTTTACTTCCTATTCCTGTATTAGTAGAAGTGGTAGGGTCAACACTGCCGCTAATACCTACTACAGAAGCAACTTGAGAACCATCTATAAACATTTCTACTACATTACCGGTGGCATCACGAGTGCCCCAGAAATCATGCCAATTATTATCGGGTGCGAATATAGATTTTGCCTGTTTAGCAGTGCCGTTTACCCGGACCTCCCACTGTACTTGATTGGTAACACCCGAACCCCATTCTAACTTCCACCAAGAATCAGGGTCCGCTGTATTCGTGGAGCCTTTTCTTATTAAGTCAGTATCTGTTAAGGTGGTCTCAGTTGCGGCATTAGCCCGAACAAGTATAGTAAAATCACTAGTGCCAAACTGTAAAGCAGTAGCATCTGGAATACCGACATAATCACTGGGAGTATAACCTCCAAAATAAGGATAATATCCCAAGCCATTCGCATCTGTATTATTTCGCGATGTTACTTGTTGATTGTTGGCATGATTAGTTCCAGCAGAATCTTGGTAATATCCAGATTGTTCGGCAAAGTGGTAAACCGCGGCAAATCCATTACTCCAGACATCGGTTATATTCTGATCGTCAGAAGCCCCGGTGTTGTCGTAATACATATAAATAAAATCAGTGGCGGAAGAGGTATCTATTTGAGGAACTTTGACCCAAATGATTGCTGTCTGGCCCGAACTGTCCCAATATTCAATCTCATGCTTTAATTCGGTAGAATTATCAGAATCAACAAATCTTAAATCCTGACCGGATGACTGTGCCTTGGTAAAATCAAAATTAGAAGAAGTTAATTTGACCATTACTGGAAAACTAGCTAAGTTTTCCGCCTGGGCAGAGTTATCAAAAGTGAGTTTTTTGCGGTAGAGCCAGTCAGTGTTCCACCAATAAGAGGCAACAGTAGATGTGCCGGAAATATTTAGAGGAGCGCCGGACACCGTGTCTGTTGTTGAAACTGTTTTGAATTGAAGTTCAAAAGTTTTACCCGTCGTAACTTCACTTTTTACATCTCCTCTGGCAATTAAATATTGAGTTGTGGTGGTAACATCAAAAGTTTCGGTAAAAGTTAATTCTCCGTCAGCGCCGTCAAAATTCCCAGTGTTTCCCAATTGATTATCGCCGGTGTCCCAAGTGTCGTCTGAAGACAGCCATAATTCAATATTTTCCAAATCATCATCAGCATCAATGGTTCCAGAGTTCTCTTTCAAGGTTATTGCTGTGACTATGCTTGTGGTTACATTCCTCGCTATACTAGCTGAACCCAAGACGGTATCTTGAGATGGGACGTAAATATAAGAGGGTTGAGAAGTAGAAGCAGCTATTGTAGTAGTAGGGCTTAAGATGGTTATTGTCTTATCGTCCGCAGCTGTAGTCGAGCCGCTGGAGCCGCTAATAACCAATTCAAGATTGTCGGCAGAAGAAGTGTCTGAAAAATTATCAAAAGATAATTCTGAAATTGTAATCGCGTCTCCAGCCGAAAAATCTTCTGTAACATCTATTACTAAGGTTTTATTTGCATCCTCGTAACTGGCCGTAGTAGAAATTTTAAGAGAACGAATCAAGTGTTGATAATCGTCAGCTTCTCCTGCAATAAACATTGAGTTACCATCTGGAGAAAAATCCAACCCTTCCGGCTGACCGAATATCCCTACGTCCACCGCTCTTGTCGTTACTATTGTTCCGTCTGTTTCTGCCTCAATTATTATATTGCTTTCTTCGGATAAAAGAAAAAGATGCCCGGAAACCCTATCATAAGAAAGGTCGCCCAAATCCTTATAACCGGCGGCAAGCAGGTTGGTCGCTAGAGTAGTAAATTCAGTAGTAGTTCCATCCATTTCAACCTTAAACACCCGTCCGCCATTACTGCCATCAGCGTGTTTTTCAGTAACCACGTAAAACCAATCGTTATCCGAATCGTAGCTGATTCCTTCCATACCCAGATTACTGGTCACGATCATGGTCGGTGTTATCACTGTCCCGCTACTTTTAGCTATCGACGTTGTTTCTGAATCAATTGTAATTATTATAATATCATATGGATCCCTCTCCTGAGTCACCGCATAACTTGTACCCGACATCCAATCTATTCCCTCTGTATCAATAAAACCAGTCATTGTAATGGTCCTCAAATAGCTTCCGTCCGTTTCGAATTCATAGATTGTCGGCGTACCGTTGATAATAAAGAAAAGAGTATCTGTGAGCGGATTATAAGTAACGCTCGAGCAATCACCGGTTATCTGCGCCAAATCATTAGTATAGTAGTAACTTGAATAATCTGACAATGTTGAAGCTACGTCAATCGTCGTATCTGTCTGGTCCCATGTCATATTAAATGTAGCGGGTATTTTAATACGGATGTCGTTGGTAGCGGTGATAGTGGCGGCAGCCGCATCGGTAATGGTAATTCTTTCAATCGCCGTAGCTGCATCATTCACATAAAAGGTCTGATTGGCAGCGCTGGAGATAGTAGGAGCGACAATAGTAATAGTTTTATTATCGGTATCGGCAACTGTTCCGCTATTATCTGTTTCTAACTCCAAGTTATCCGCAGAGGAGACATCCGTAAAGTTAGCAAAAGATAATCCATATACAGTAACGTCATCCCCGGCTTCAAAGTTTATCGTTACCGGAATAACTGCGGTGCGATTGTTGTCTTCAAAGGTGGCTGTAACTGTGTCTCCGGAAGATGCAGCTCCTGTATGATCCCAATCTGTTCCTGCTATATTAGCCGCTGCATCGGAAGTATCCCAGGTCATATTAAAAGTTGCCGGGATGGTAATCCGGATATCGTTAGCAGCGGTAATAGTAGCAGTAGTAGCATTATCAGTTATAGTAATCGTAGAGATAGCGGTGGCGGATTGATTAACTGCAAAACTCTGGTTGGCTGCTGAAGAAATTGTGATTGCACCGCCAGCTGCAGGAGTATAATTCACAACAAGAAGTGGCGCTGCTGCTGTCTCCCCATTGTAAGCCTCCGCTTCCCTTTTGTTTGTGCCAGACGCTGCAGCGATCTTAAAAACCATGGAATTACCGCTATTCCATCCTCCTCTGTCTACAATCTCCTTCACAACAGTGGAGATATCACTGGATTGATACTTACTATCTACTGTCCATTGTGCTGTAATTGTCCATGAAGCAGAAGCAGTTGTATAAGTTCTCAAAGAAATGTTGCTGGTACCAGTAGTAAACGTAGGTGCATTATCTATGTCCTCACCCCTAATCTCTAAATAAACATCTCCTGTCCAGGTACCCGCATCACATTCAAATTCAATATAAGCGCTGTCTATGGTGGCACCCTGAGGAATGGTAACATTCTGGAAACGCATACCTACTATTTGGTCATGCCCATCATATGCCAGCTCTAAATCGGTGCTGGTTATAACTACAGCACCGGTAGAGGTATTTTGTTCAGCATCATCACTGCTCTGAGAAACGCTAATACTAATATCAGGGGTTATAGTTATAGTTATTGTCTTATCATCTGTAGCCGCAGTTACGCCACCTGCACCGGCAATCACTAATTCTAAATTATCAGCAGAAGAGGCATCCGAGAAGTCTGTAAAAGATAGCCCGTATACGGTTATGTCATCCCCTCCTTCAAAATTTAAATCTACAGGTATAACCACAATCTGACTATTATCGGTACCTTCAAAAGTAACGCTAACCTCACCGTCTTGAGCTGACGCTGGTGTGTGGTCCCAATCAGTTCCCCCTATATTAGCGAGCGAATCTGATGTATCCCAGATCATGTTGAAGTCATCCGGTATCTTTATGCGGATGTCATTGGCAGCAGTAATGGTAGCGGGGGTTGCATCAGTTATAGTAATCGTAGAAATTGCAGTAGCTGAATCACTCGTCGTAAAGCTCTGATTGGCAGCGCTGGATATGGTGGGCGCAACAATGGTAATGGTCTTATCATCATAATCTGCAGTTGTCCCGGCATTGTCTACTTCTAATTCTAAATTATCTGTGCTTGAGACAGCGGTAAAATTTGCAAACGAAAGTCCATATATAGTAATATCGTCGCTTGCTTCAAAATTTATCGTTACGGGGATAACCACTGTTTGATTGCTGTCTTCATAGCTAACAGTCACCTCAGCATCTTGAGAAGTCGCGCCTGTGTGATCCCAATCTGTTCCTGCGATATTAGCTGTAGTATCTGATGTATCCCAGGTCATATTAAAGGTTAAGGGAATCTTTATGCGGATATCGTTGGCGGCGGTAATAGTAGGAGGATCAGTATCGGTTATAGTAATCGTTTGAATACCGGTGGCTGAATTACTCACCCCAAAAGTCTGATTGGCCGCGCTGGAAATGGTAGCTGATGCAACTGCTGATTCTTCACTTCCCCAGGTCAATTCATTATCAGCTTCGGTTATGTTCCGATATTCAAACTTTATCCAGTCCGCGGTGCGCACAATATTTGATATTCGCACTTCGTCTATTAAACATGCGGTGGCACTGGCGCCGTTTTCATTTGAAGCAAATGTCAGCTTCCTATCTGGATGATTACCTGCTTCCACATCATCAGAGAGACCCGTGTCATTTACACCTTCTTGATACATTTTTCCAACGTCTGCGGCTCCCCCCCCGGTGCCTGTAGCTGCTATGTAATGCCACTGGTCATCTCCTATTATAGACGTAGCACCTTTAATTCTTTCAGCACCTCCCGCAGGACCCCTTATATACATTACCGCCCCCAGCTGACCTGCTGTCGTACCATCCTTTGACCTTAATGCCCAACGATTTTGGGTGGGAGTACCGTACTGTCCGAGAAGTGGTGCTTTATCTGCTGCATCAGAAGTTTTTACCCAGAGAGATACAGTAAAATCTCCATCAAATACATCTAAATCATCGTGATCCGCTACATTGATGTAATCATCACTGCCATCAAAACTCTGGGCTTTATAACCTGCTCCACCTACTCCGTCTACTTGGGAAGGGGTTTTGGTACTGGTGCTCTCGCCACCTTGGCCATGATGTTCATCTTCAGTTGAATTCGCATATTCATCTGCTGTCCCATCACCACTTTCATCTAAATGCCAAACCGTAATAAAATCCTGAGTCCACACATTATAGGTATCTTCTCCATCGGTAGCATCTGCTTTTCCGTAATAGATATAGATGTCAGTAGAAGAACCACTGTTTACTGTAGGTACTTTTACCCAAAAGTGTCCAGTGGCAACTCCCTCTGAAATGTTAAAGTACGCTCGCTCATAACTTAGAAGAGTAGTTTCATCATCTTGAGTAAATCTGATGTCATAACCAGTAGAAAGAGCATTACTGCCAATATCAGAATCATTAGTAATATCTATGTAAACAGGAAAATTAGTCAAATTAGAATCTACATAGGCGTTTTGGATGGTGATTTTCTTGCGATAATTGTATCCTGACAACCAGCCAGGATCTGCTTGAGTTTTCTGAATTGGTAAAAAAACTCCAGCTATAATTTGCAACACCAAAAAACTGATTATCAAGACAGAAATGATTTTTTGAAAATAAAACCTTTTTCTTTTGCATCCCAATCGTTTTAATAAATCTCTCTGTATTTTTCGATTGATTTTTAGAATAACGGAGTCAATCATAAATAAAACTTAAATTATTTCTCTTGCCAAAAATCAGGCAAATTAAAAGAAACATTTTTGTAAGAGAACTGATGTTTGATAAATCCAACCAGGCCTCTAATCACTCCGCTGCCAAAACCGGCAATTAAGATTGGCAGATAGATTGATTCAAACATAGGTTTTCAAAATCAAAAAAAAACACTATTCAAAAATAGCGCTTTTATGAGAAATTTTTATAAAACTTAAAACAGAGAGAGCATTGATTACTCTCTCTCTTAATCTAACCTTACAAGTTAAAAAAATAGATTGAGTAATGTTGATTATATTATTAATAATTATATCAAATTTCATAAAAAACAACAATAGAATTTTAATAAATTTTTCTTTTTCTTCCTTGTTTGTAATTATAGCAGATTTTTGATAAAGTAAAAATAGTGAAAGTTGAAAACTTTCGGTAGCGAGGATAGAATAATAATATGGTTTCGGTATATATTATAAATTCCAATAAGGAAAGAGAGTCCTTTTCCCTAAAAAAGGTGTATAGGTCAGCCAGACGGGTTGGGGCTTCTAAGGAATTAGCTGAGAAGATTGCTAAAACTATTGAAAAAGAAGTTTATCCTGGCATTACGACTTTAGAGATTTTCAAACGGGTAAAAAAATTACTTCAACAGGAAACTCCTAAAGCTGCTTTAAAGTTTAATTTAAAAAGGGGGATAAAGAAGTTAGGTCCTACCGGTTTTCCTTTTGAAAAATATGTCGGGGCAATTTTTTCAAGAAATGATTTTGAAGTAAAGTTAAATCAGCATATTTCAGGTTTTTGTTGTAAATATGAAATAGATTTTGTAGCTAAAAAGGATAGTTTGTTATATATTGGCGAGTGCAAATATCATAATTTGCCCGGAGGTAGAGTTCATTCAAATACTGCTTTGGCAAATTATGCTCGTTTTTTAGACATTAAAAAAGGAAAATTTTTTAATAAAAACAATTGCAAAAATCTAAGAATAAAAAGTTTGCTTATTACTAATACTAAACTTACAACCAAATCCATTAGCTATTCTAATTGTGTGGGGGTGGAACTTCTGGGATGGAACTATCCAAGAAATGGGGGATTGGAATATTTAATAGATAGCCAGAAATTGTATCCAATTACAATTCTTCCTTCCCTCAATCGGTATTTAGCCGAAATTTTTGCTTCAAAAAAAATAATGCTGGCCCAAGATGTTTTGAGAATCGATGTCGCAAAATTCGCCAAGGAAACAAAAATATCAGAGCAGCATCTTAAACGTTTAGTAAAAGAAGCAGAGATTTTGTTATTATGAAATACACTGATTTTAGGGAGATTTTGGAAATTATTGCCAAAGCTGCCGGGAGAATGGAGACAGTGGAGATTTATTATCCTAAAACAGAAAATACGCCTGAGGGATGGAGAGAGGTTGAGCCATATAGTTTAACTACAGACATAGGAAAGGAAGGGGAACATTTAATTTACGGAAAGGACCGCTTAAGCCCGGGTCATATTTTTAATGGATACACTGTGGGGAGTCAGGATAAACACTGCGGCTCTTTTATAATTGGGAAAATTAAAGCAGCTAAATTAACTAATAAAAAATTTAAACAAAAATGGTCGGTAGAGTTTTAGTTAATAAAAATCAAAGAAGCAAAAGAATTCGGAATTAATTAAAAGAAATGGTATAATACTTTAATGGTTACTTCAGCTCAAGTAAAAAAGAATCCTCAGATTTTAGAGTTTATCGGGCAAACAGAAAAAGTTTTAGCTGCTCTTTCTTATACTGACCATGGTTTTAGGCATGCTGATTTAGTGGCTGACCGGGCGAGGAAAATTGCTCAAGAGATTGGTTTAGGTGTTAGAGAAAAAGAAATGGCAGCAATTGCCGGTTTTTGTCATGATATGGGAAATTTCTTAAGCCGTACTTACCATAATTATTTCGGCGCTTTGCTTTTTCATCAGGCCTTTAAAGATAAATTTGAGCCAAAAGAATCGGTTACTATTATGCAGGCAATTTCCAACCATGACAAGAAAGTGGAAGATATGAGTTTCGCCAGCGCAGTTTCCGCTATAGTTATTTTGGCGGATAAATCCGATGTCCATCGCTCCCGGGTGCTTGTCAAGAAAATTGAAGAAATAAAAACAGATATTCACGATAGAGTGAACTACGCTACCAGAATGAGCAACCTAAAAACCGATAAAAAGAAAAAAAGGATTACTTTGACCTTAAGAATTGATACTAATTTCGTTCCTATAATGGAGTATTTTGAAATTTTTACCGACAGAATGGTTTTTTGTCGGAGAGCAGCTGAATCTTTAGGTTATGATTTCGGTTTAATAATTAATAAATTTAGATTACTTTAGCACTAAAGGTCAAATAATTATTGTTAAAAAATTAAATAAAAACTATGGAAGAATTTATATTAGGAAATTCATGGATTTTTTTGTTGATAACCCTCTGGACTCTTCCCTGGAAGGGAGTAGCTTTATGGAAATCAGCCAAAAACAAACAATTAGGATGGTTCATTGCTATGCTAGTTTTGAATACTCTTGCTATTTTAGAAATCATTTACATTTTCTATTTCAGCAAAAAGAAAAAGGAATAGTTTTTTCTATGAT
>CAYPVI010000005.1:14881-27508 GCA_964414135.1 uncultured Candidatus Saccharibacteria bacterium
AAAATGACTAAAGATTATTCAATTTTAATCGGAGGCGCTGCCGGACAGGGCTCTCGTAAAGCCGGTCTTATAATTGCTAAATTACTTTCTGAATTCGGCTACAGGATTTTTATTTACGATGATTATCAATCTTTAATTAGAGGAGGCCATAGTTTTTCTCAAATTAGAGCTTCTAAAAGTAATGTTTTATCTCATCGGGAAAAAATAGATTTTCTTTTAGCTTTGGATGAAACCACTATTAAGAAACACCAAGCAGATTTAGATAAAAAGGGGATAATTATTTATAACAGCGACGAAGTTTCTCTTAAAAAGAAGAATGCAGTGGGGGTAGCAATGGAAACAATAGTTAAAAAAGCAGGCGGGACTCCTATAATGGGAAATACCGCCTTGGTGGCTGCTTTCGCGAAGATTATCGGTATTGATTGGAAAACGTTAGAAAAACTTTTAAAGAAAGAACTCAAAAAATTTCAAGAATTAAATTTAAAAATAGCCGAGGAGGCTTTTAGCAGTACAAAAAATTTGGTGAAGATTGAAAAATTGGACCAAAAACCCTTGCCTCTTTTAACTGGCAATGAAGCAGTAGCTTTAGGCGTGGTTAAGGCAGGCCTAATTTTTTATATTGCTTATCCAATGACCCCGGCTACCGGGATTTTGCATTATTTAGCCAAGCACAAAAAAGATTTCAATATCAAGGTTGCCCAATTGGAAAACGAGGTAGGAGTTGTCAATGCTGCTCTTGGAGCGGCTTATGCCGGGGCAAGAACTATGGTTGGAACCTCAGGAGGGGGATTTGCTTTGATGACAGAGGGACTTAGTTTGGCGGCTCAGAGTGAAACGCCCTTAGTAGTGATAGAAAGCCAGAGAATGTCTCCTGGCACCGGAGTGGCGACTTATAATGGCCAGGGGGATTTGCTTTTTGTCTTGACGGCCGGGCATGGCGATATTTTAAGGTTTGTTATTGCTCCAGGCGATGCCGATGAGGCCTGTTTTTGGGCTGGGAAAATTTTGAATCTTTCTTGGAAATATCAAACGCCTTCAATTTTATTAATAGACAAAGAGGTTTCCGAAAGCACATTTAGTTTTGATACGGGTATTTTAGATGAAGTTAAATGCGAGAAATCATTGCTTTGGGATAAAAAAGGAAAATATTTAAGATATAAAAAAACAAGGAATGGTGTTTCTCCCCTTGCTTTTCCTGGAGAGAAAAACGTGATTGTCAAAGCAAACAGTTATGAGCATGACGAATTTGGAATTACCGTAGAGGATGAAAAAGAGGTGGAAGAGATGCAAAACAAGAGATTGAAAAAGTTTGAAGAAATGAGAAAAGAAGCGGATAAGCTGCCGGCAGTAAATGTTTACGGAAAGAAATCAGCCAAAAAAGCGATTATTGCCTGGGGTTCAACGAAAGGGCCGGCAAAAGAAGCAGCTGAAAAATTAGGAATTAAAATGATTCAGCCGGTTATTGTTGAACCATTTCCGGAAAAGCAAATGAAAAACGCTCTGAAAGGAGTTAAAAAAATTGCTTTAGTGGAAACAAACGGTTTAGGGCAAATGGAAAAGGTTTTAAATTGTTATGGGATAAAAGTTGACAAGAAAGTTTTAAAATATAATGCCAGACCTTTTTTACCTGGAGAAATAGAAAAAAAGTTAAGAAAATTTTAAATTTTAAAATTTATCATTTAAAATTATGGAATTAAATACCTACGCTAAAAATACTTGGTGCCCGGGATGCGGAAATTTCGGTATTTTAATTGCTTTAAAACAGGCGATTTCTTCTTTAGTGGGAAAGGGAATAGCGAAAGAAAAAATGGTGATGGTTAGCGGAATCGGCTGCAGCTCAAAAATTATTGATTATCTTAATTTAAACAGTTTTTCTTCTTTGCACGGACGGCCAATTATTTCAGCCGAAGGAATAAAATTAGGAAATCCTGGTCTTGAAGTTATAGTTTTCGCCGGAGACGGAGGGACCTACAATGAAGGCATTTCCCATTTAATTCATGCTGCTAAAAGAAATATCGATATTACTGTTTTAATCCACGATAATAGAAGTTTTGCTTTGACAACTAGCCAGTTTACGGCAACTTCGCCAAAGGGCTTTAAAGGAAAATCTACTCCCGAAGGGAGTATAGAGGAACCGCTTAATCCTTTAAAATTAATGCTTGCTTCCAATGCGACATTTATAGCCCGTGGGTATTCGTCTAAAACAGAACATCTCCGAGATTTAATTATAGAAGGAGTTCAACATAAAGGATTTTCTTTTATTGAAATTCTCCAGCCTTGTATTTCCTTTTTCAACACTTTTCAGTTTTATAACACCAGAGTTTATAAAGCGAAAGAAGATAATTTGATTTCAAAGAAGGAAGCTTTAAAAAAAATAGAAGAGTGGGACTATAATAAAAATAATACCCGAATTCCTATCGGAATTTTTTATAAAATTCAAAAGCCGACATACGAAAAAAGTTTATTTAAAGATTTCGATTCCTTTAAGGGAGAAAACAAAGTCGATTTAAAGCAAGTATTAAAATAAACAATTTTAAAATGTTTAAAGTGGATAAAAATAAATGTCTTGGTTGCGGGTCTTGTGTTCAGGCTTGCCCTGGAGGGACAAAAATGGGGGATGACGATAAAGCGGAAATTATTAGCCAAGAAAAACTTGAAAAATGCGGAGGGGAGAGCGTTTGCCCCTTTGGAGCAATAAAAAAAATAGACAAAGCGTTACCTATGTACTCATCTCGTACAAAGGGTTTTTAATTTTAAGAAAATGAGATAAAATAGAGATAAAAAAGTCATTATAAAAATAACTTAAAATTATGACAATAATTTCGTCTTTAGAAAAAGACCAAGTTGAAGAAGCTGCTAAGGCAGTTTACGAAAAGTTTGAAAAAGATACAGGAAAAGTACCGGAATGGGTAAAAGTGATGGCTCATAACCCAAAGGTTGTAAAAGAATTTACCGAGCTTTTTAAGGTGGTAATGGGGGAAGGGTACATAGAACCTCTTTTAAGGTGGAAGATAGCTTATACTGTTTCCCAAACATTAAGGTGCCCTTTTTGTGTAGATGTGACAGGTAAAATGCTGAAAAGTCTAGGAGCTTCAGACGAAGTTTTAGAAAAACTAAGACAAGAGAAAGACCTCTCAGAAGAAGAAAAAGGAGTATTGGATTTGGTGAAAGAAGTCACCAAGAAAGCTACTTGTGACCCAGAACTTTTCAAGAGATTAAAAGAAAAATTTTCTGAGGCAGAGTTAGTTGAAGTTGTATCAATCATTGGCTTGTTTAACTATATCAACCGCTTCAACAATACTTTTTGTATTCTTCCAGAGTAATAATCTAATTAAATTAGTCTATGCAAAAGATAATTTTGGTTTTTTTTATTTTAGTCTTAGTTTTAGTGTTTGGCAATTTTTATTCTGCTTCGGCTCAAATTCCCAAAGAAGATAATGTTTGTGCAGTTTATTTCACCGGTGTTGGTTGCTCTCATTGTGCAAAAGCTGATCCGGTAGTTCTTGAAGATTTACCAGAAGAATATCCAAATTTTATTGTTATTGAGTACGAAATTTACCAACAAAGTGAAAATGCTCCTTTCCTTTATGAATATAATGAAAAATATAATTCAGGGTTAGGAATTCCTCTAATAATATTCAATGAAGATGAGTATATTATTGGAGATAGACCAATTTTAAATAAGGTCAGAAGTATTATTGAGAAAGGCTCCAATCCTTGTCCTTTAATTGATGGGGGCTTGGTTGATTTTGAGGAATTAAATCTCTCTGCTCTGCCGGGCTTTCCTAAAATCTGGACTAAAGATAAAATTCTAATAAAAACAGGATTGGGAGGAGATAGTAAAATATTAAAAAATTTATTAAAAAATGAGAATTTATCTGAGGTTCTGGAAAATGTTAGTTTTGAAAAAATAGAACCAAAAAAAATCCCTCTTTCTGGAAAATATGTTGAATTTGAGAATGCTATAAAAATTGGAAATTGGATTTTCCAATGGAATGGACTAGAACTGGAAATTTCGGCTTACTCTTCAGAAGAAGAAATCCCTTCAGGAGAGGAATTACCATCCCAAGAAACTAAACCAAAGCTCACTTTAGCAAAAATTTTGTCTCTGGCAATTATAGATGCTGTAAACCCCTGTGCTTTGGCGGTTTTAAGTTTAATGTTAATTGCTATCTTAACTTATAATCCTACTAAAAGAAAAAATATTTTATTAGCTGGCTTAGCTTTTACGGCTTCAGTTTTCATAATGTATTTGATTTATGGATTAGTGATTATTAAATCTTTTCAACTTATTCAAGCTTTAACTTCAGTTAGAGTTTTACTTTATAAAATTTTAGGGTTGGGAGCAATAATTTTGGGTTGTTTCAAACTTAGAGATTTTTTCCGGGGAGGAGTTTGCAAAGTCTCACCGAGAGTGAATAAAATTATTTCTAAAATAACCAGTCCCAAGGGAGCATTTTTAGTAGGGGCTTTTGTAACCATTTTTCTACTTCCCTGTACTATCGGACCTTACATTATTTGTGGCGGAATTCTTTCCGCTATGTGTACATTGAAATCTCTTCCCTGGTTATTGCTTTATAACTTAATATTTGTTTTGCCGATGATAATAATAGTTTCGGTAATTTATTTTGGTTTGTCAAATATTGAAGATATTTCAGGCTGGCAAGCAAGAAATATAAAATATTTAGATTTAGTTTCTGGTTTTGTCATTTTAGGGTTAGGAATAGCTATGGTTTTGGGATTAATCTAGGTAAGATGAAATGTCAAAAAATTAATTTTTACTTTAGTAATTTTAATTTTGGAGACAGATTTCTATCTCCTCTCTTTTAGGGAAAAGAAGTTCACCCTACACTATTTACTATGATCGAAAAAACTAAAGAAATGTTCCCGGATCAGAATATCTATTTAGTGTTAGGAGGATTTCATTTGGATGGAGTTTCTGATTCAGAGTTAAAAACTATTATAAAAGATTTTAGAGAACTCGGAGTTCAAAAAACAGCTCCCTGTCACTGTTCAGGAGACAGATGCCGAGAATTATTTAAAGAAGAATATGGCGATAATTTCATCGGGAACGGAGTTGGTAAAGTAATTAACATTGAATAAAATGACTTGTAAGTGGAATAATCTTTGTCCTCTGAGAAGATTAGAAAAAGAGGGAAAGATAAGTGATAAATGGAGAAAGGAATATTGTGAAACTGAGAATAATTGGAAAAATTGTAAAAGATACCAAGCCGAGGAAAGAAAAGAAATTCATCCTGATAATATGATGCCAGATGGAACAATGATTGAAATAGAAATTTAAGGAGACCCGGTCTCCTCAAGAATCTCCTCAAATCAAAAATCTTTTAGCGTTTGGATCAATAATGATTATATCAGCTCATATTTATTCAGTAAAACAAAAGTTTAAGAAATTAAACTTAGATTAAAATGGACATAGAGCAAGAACTAAAAAAAATTAAAGAAGAGATTATAAATTGCAGAAAGTGTTCTTTATATAAAACAAGGAACTATCCGGTGATTGGGGAAGGAAACCATCAGGCAAAAATAGTATTTGTAGGGGAGGGGCCAGGATCCTCAGAAGACCGGACTGGGTATCCATTTTGTGGCGCAGCCGGGAAAATTTTAGATGAGTTATTAAACGCGGTAGAGATAAAGAGAGAAGAGGTTTACATTTGTAATATATTAAAATGTCGTCCACCGGGAAATCGCGATCCTCAAAAAGAGGAAATTGAAGCTTGTGTTCCTTATTTGGAAAAACAGATTGAAATTATCAAACCAGAAGTAGTTTGTCCTTTGGGGAGATTTGCAATGGAATTTTTAATGGAAAAATTTGGATTAAAAGACCAAATTCAAGGAATTAGTAAAATTCATGGAAAAGTTTTTGAGTCAAGAAGCCTTTTTCAAAAAATAACTTTAATTCCTTTTTATCATCCAGCTGTAGCAACTTATAACGCAAACATGAAAGAAGTTTTAAAAAAAGATTTCCAAGTTTTAAAAAAATTTAAGTAAAAAAATCATGGAAAGGGAAAAAGCTTTTAATTTATTAAAAGAGAATTTAAAAAATCAAAACTTAATTAAGCATTGCTTAGCTGTAGAAGCAGCAATGAGAGATTTAGCTGAGCATTTTGAAGGAGATAAAGAGAGATGGAGGATTTGCGGTTTGTTGCATGATATTGATTATGAAAAAACTAAAGGAGATCCAGAATCACATTCTAAAGTAGGAGCTGAAATGTTAAAGGATTTAGGGTTTGATGAAGAAATTTGTGATGCGATTTTAACCCATAACGAAGCTCACGGAATTGAACCTAAAACCTTAATGGCAAAAACCTTGTATTGCGTTGACCCTTTAACTGGATTAATTGTGGCTGCAACTCTGGTTTTACCTTCTAAAAAAATAAATGATTTAAGAACCGAAAATGTTTTAAATCGCTTTAAGGAAAAAGCTTTTGCCAAAAGAGCTAATCGAGAAATAATAAAAAAATGTGAGGATTTGTTAGATTTGCCTTTAGAGAAATTTATTGAAATCACCTTAAATGCAATGCAGAAAATCTCAGAGGAGTTAGGGCTTTAAGGGTTGTGGTTGTTGACTTTTTTTGGAAAAGTGTGATAAAAATAGACAGAAGTTTTAAAAGAAATTTATAGAAAGAAAGGAAGCAAAAATGCCTGAAATAAGCATAGAAGAATTAGAAGAATTGAGAAGGTTGAAATTGGTAGAATAATCAGTTGTAACAGGATTAAAGGAAGCAGGTTTTTCGGATAAAGCCCTTGAATTTTTCGGGTATAAAAAGAATTTTTTGCTTGATGAGGATTCCTTAAAAAGAAATGCAGATGCAATCGGTGGGTTTACCGGTTCCTGTGAAGACCATGTGGATATTTATTTGAGGGTTGAAGAGAACACAATTAGAGATGTAAAATTTGTTACTTATGGTTGTTCTGGCGCGGTTATTTCAGCAGATGCTTTGGCTGAAATGGCGAAGAATAGGAACATTGACAAAGCATTCAAATTGAATGTTTCGGATGTGGTAGAATTTCTGAGAGAAGGATCCAAGAGATTGCCCAAACATGTGTATGGTTGTTGCAGTATTGCAACCGGAGCATTAAAAGATGCAATTGCTCGTTACAAAAAACTAAGAGAATAAAGCAAAAAGTTCAAGCGACTCAATTTTTGAGCCGCTTTTTTCAAGGGCAATATATCTTCTTAGAGATTTACTCTATCTAAGTTTTTTTCTTTGTTTCTATGATTTCTAATAGAGTGCGTCCCTTGACAATATACCCCCGGTGGGTATATGATAAGTTCATTATTGTTAAAAACGTAAATATAAAAAAATACATGAGAAAAAATACTATAATCCAGCGGCTTAATATTGTTACGGGTCAAATTGATGGATTAGCCAATCTTATAGAAAAAAATGAGAATTGCCGCAAGGTAACAGAACAATTTTACGCGATTAATTCTGGCTTAAAAAAAGCGATGGAGCTATATTTTAAAACAAATATAGCCTCTTGCCTTCGGTCTATTAATTTAAAGAAGCGAAGAACGGTTGAGTTTTTGCTAAAAGAAATTATTAAAAATAAATAATCAAAAAATTATGTCAAAAATAATTGAAATTACAAGCGAAAATTTTGATAAAGAAGTTTTACAATCAGACCTTCCTGTTCTAGTAGATTTTTGGGCGCCTTGGTGCCAGCCTTGCTTAATGATGGCGCCTGTCTTAGAAGAACTTTCGGAAGAGCTTAGCGATAGATTGAAGATAGGCAAATTAAATACCGAACTTCCCGGGCACCAGATGTTAGCTATGCAGTATCAAATTCAAAGTATTCCAAATATGCAGCTTTTTAAGAATGGTCAAGCGGTGAAAGTATTTATTGGTTTGCGGGCAAAGCAGATTTTCAGAGCAGAATTAGAAACAGAACTTTAGGTCTAATTAAAAAATTAGATTAATTCCAACCCTATAAGCCAAATTATAAATTGAGGGGTTGTAAAACAAAAATATGCTAAAATCAAAAATTTCTAACGGGATGAAAAATAAAATATTTTCTAATACCATTAAAAGGTTGAACGAAATTAAGGATATAGAGCATTTAACCGACAAAGAAATTCAACTGCTTTCAACCCCAAAAAGAATTAATAACGCCCAACTCAAAATAAATGATATAAACTTGCCGGCATGGAGAATTGTCTTTAATGATTCTTTAGGTCCCGGCAAGGGAGGTATTAGGTTTCATCCCGATACTAATGAGGACGAAGTAATTTCTTTAGCTTTTTGGATGATGATTAAAGATTCATTGGCCGGACTGCCTTACGGCGGCGCTAAGGGCGGAGTTAAATTTAATCCTAAAAACGCATCTCCTCAAATATTAGAAACCGTCAGTAGAAAATATATAGACGCATTTTACGAATTCTTAGGACAGGACAAAGATATTCCGGCGCCAGATGTTTACACCAATTCCCAAATTATGGCTTGGATGCTTGATGAGTACGAAAAGAAGACAGGCCGTCATGAACCAGGGATGATTACTGGTAAACCATTAGAGCTACAAGGTTGCGTTTTGAGAGCAGATGCTACGGCTAAAGGGGGCTTTATTATTTTAAAAGAAACGATAAAAGAATTTGGGTTAAATAAAGGAAATTTAAAGATAGCCATCCAAGGTTTTGGTAATGCCGGGTTAAATCTTTCTAAAATGCTTCAGGAAGATGGTTTCAATGTTGTGGCCGTTAGTGACAGTAAGGGAGGCATTTATAATAAAGCTGGCTTAGATGTGGATCAGATTGTTAAAACAAAAAATCAATTAGGTTCGGTAATTAATTATTCCAATGGAGAAAAAATCAGCAATAAGGAATTATTAGAATTGCCGGTTGATATTTTGATTTTGGCGGCTTTGGAAAATCAAATTACTGAAGAGAACGCAGACAATATCAGGGCTAAGTATGTCGTGGAAATTGCTAATGGGCCAATTACTTATCAGTCAGATAAGATATTATTTGCAAAAAACATTATGGTAGTGCCAGATGTTTTAGCGAACGCCGGAGGAGTTATTGTGAGCTATTTTGAATGGGCTCAGAATAAAACGGGCAATATATTAGATGAGAAATATTTAAAAGAACTCTTGCAACAGAAAATGGTTACTTCATGGAAAAAAGTATTTTCTCTATATAGAGAGCGCAAGAACCAAATAGATTTGAGAACCGCTGCTTATATTATTGCTATAAGAAGAATACTGGCTGCGGAGAGATTAAGAGGTCATTTAAAATAATTTATAAACAAATATGAAAAATAAATACCCTTTAATTATTATTGGGGTTGGTCCTGCCGGATTAACATCCTCAATCTATGCTTCTCGCTATAAAATAGATCATTTAGTTATTGGCGAAGCTTTGGGAGGGTTAGCTTTTGAGGCTCATAAAATTTGTAATTTCCCCACGGAAGAAGAAATTTCCGGCACGAAGATTGTTGAAAAGATGCAAGCGCATGCTGAGTCCTTAGGTGCGACCTTGCTAATAGATAAAGTAACAGATGTTATTAGAGAAAATCAAGCATTTAAAGTTATTAATCAAAAAGGGGATATTTTTTTGGCAGATGCTATCCTTTTAGCTACTGGTACCGAACACCGCCGGTTAAATTTGTCGAATGAAAGTGAATTTTTAGGCAAAGGAATTTCTTATTGCGCGACCTGCGACGCTATGTTTTATAAGGATAAAATAGTTGCTGTCAATGGCGGCGCTGATAGTGCTAATACTGCTTCGCTTTATCTTGCGGAAATAGCAAAGAAGGTCTATCAAATTTACAGGAAAAGCAAATTACGCGGTGATAGCTTATGGGCCGGACAAGTAGTGAATAATAAAAAAATTGAAGTTATTTATAATACAGAAATTGTTGGGTTGGAGGGAAAAGAAAAATTAGAGAAGATTATTCTAAGTGTCCCTTATCAAGGAGCAAAAAAAATAGCTGTTGATGGTCTTTTTGTTGAAATAGGCACGATTCCACAAAAAATGTTGATAGAAAAATTATCTTTAGAAACAGACCAAGGGGGTTATATTAAAGTAAGTCCTGACCAAAAAACTAGCCAAGACGGGGTTTGGGCTGCTGGCGATATTACTGCGGCTTCTAATAATTTTCGTCAGATTATTACTGCTTGCAGCGAAGGGGCGATTGCCGCCGAAAGTATATTTAAATTTTTTAAAGAGAAAAATAAATAAAGGTCGGGAGAAACAACGAGAATAAATAATTTTATGGTTAAAATAAATAAAAATAAATGTATTGGCTGTGCTATCTGTGCCAATATTTGCCCAGCGGGCATAGAAATGGTAGGCGGAAAAGCTGAAATAAAGGATGAAAACGCCAGTTGTTTAAAAGATGCCGCCAGAGCATGTCCTCAAGGCGCTATTAGTTTCGGGGAGGAAGAAGGAAAATCTAATGAAGTAGATAAAAATCCAAACCTTAATCCAGATTATGGTATGGGCAAAGGAACGGGAAGAGGTATGGGCGCAGGCAGAGGAAGAGGTTTTAGCAGGGGACCCCGAGACGGTAGAGGTCAAGGCAGAGGCGGAGGCGGAGGTGGACGAGGCAGATAGTTGACTGCCACATATTTATTGTAATATTATAAAAAATTAAAATGATGCACATAAGTAAAAACAAGTGTGTTGGATGCGGGCTTTGTGTTGCTAAATGTTCGGTAGACGCTATCTCTATTAATGAATCTGGTTTTGCGGTAATTGATAAAGAGAAATGTATAAATTGCGGAATGTGTCTAAAGGCCTGTCCTCAAAAAGCGGTGATGGACATTAAAGAAAAATTAATATTTGCTATCGGCACTGACGACGGCGAGATAATAAAAGCAGATGACCATGTTGGAATGTCTAAATATTATTCAATATGGGAATATTCAAACGGAGATTTAGTTTTCAAAGAAAAGAGAGAAAATATTAAATATAAAGAAGATGAATCAAAAATTCATGGGGATCCCGAGAAGGCAAAAAAAGTAGCCTCTGTTTTGGTCGGCGTTGACGTTATCGTGGGGAAAATACTTGGGCCGAACATCATTCGCTTAAAAATTAAGTTTGTTCCGGTTGTCATTAGGGAATTAAATATTGAAAAAGCGATTGAAATAATTAAAGAAAATATTAATGAAATAATGGAAGAAAAGGATAAAAAAGAAAAAACGGGGATAGTTTTAAAATAGAAGAAAGGTAGATTAAAAATAAAATAAAACTTAAAAAAGTTTTAAAATTAAAAGAGAAATATGGAAAAAACAATAGAAGGTTATTTATTTAATAGAATAGAAAAATTAGGGGATAAACAATATAATCATATTGGTTTTGAGGATAAAGATAAATCGTTCGGCGATTTACTTGCTTCTTTCGTACCGAAAATTGGCATGAGAAAAAGAGCTCAGCTTACTATAGAGATATTAGACGATAATTCAAAAGATATCAAAAACATAAATTAAAAAAACAAATGACTATTAACGTATCTTCAGATACTATTAAAAAACTATTAGAAAAGGTAAAACATCCTAGCATTGACGATACGCTTTTGAACTTAGGAATAATTAAAAACGTAGAAGTTGAAGGTAATAAAGTAATTATTACCCTGGCTTTTCCCTTTGAAAATATTCTCATTAAAGAGCTTTTGGTTAATTTAGTAAAAGAACCGTTAGATAGGTTAAAAATGGATATAGAAATAAAAACAACAACAATGGATAAAAAAGAATTGCAGAAATTTTTGAACTTAGAACAAAAAAATTGGACCGGCTGATTATAGTTCTTTAAAAAGGAGATATAACAATGTCTATTTATTATCCAAAATCAAAAGTTGAAGTTAAAGGATTTATAGCGAAACATTACGATAGATTAATGAACATAATAACCCTTGGAAAGTATTCTTCTATGATAGAAAGAGCTGTTCAGTTAATGGATATTAAAAAAGATGATAAGATTCTTGATTTAGGTGCTGGTACGGGTAGGAATGCCTGTTTGATGGCAAAATGTCTTTCTCCAAAAGGAGAATTGATAGGGCTTGATATTTCTGAAGAGATGCGTTCCCAATTTAAGAAAAATTGCGCTGATTTTCCTAATATCAAAATCACCAATGAAAGAATTGATAAAGAATTGACTTACGAGAATTATTTTGACAAAGTTTTTATTTCTTTTGTGCTGCATGGATTTCCCAGGGAAATCAGAAAACAGATTATTAAAAACGTCTTCAAAACGTTAAAAAAAGATGGTGAGTTTTTCATTCTGGATTATAATGAGTTTTCAATAAAAAAAATGCCTTTTTACGTAAGAATTCCTTTTAAACTTATAGAATGCCCTTATGCATTTGATTTTATTAAAAGAAATTTGTCAGAAATATTGTCTTCGGAGAGATTCAGCCGCTTTGAAGAATATTCTTTCTTTAGCGGTTATGTAAGATTGCTTAAGGCGATGAAAAAAATGTAAGATATATTTTTTGATAGACTTTGATTTTTCTTTTTCAAAAAATACGGTAGCATGCTTTAATGATATGGGTAATAATTCAATATTAAAAGTAAATAACTTGAGTGTAAAATTGAATAACGATGAAATCATTGAAAATTTGTCTTTTGAGGTTAAAAAAGGAGAATTTTTTATTATTTTAGGACCGAATG
>CAYPVI010000006.1:0-23979 GCA_964414135.1 uncultured Candidatus Saccharibacteria bacterium
GGCGTGGCTTCAAGGATGAATATCGGACAGATATTAGAAACTCACCTTGGCTTAGCTGCTAAAAAATTAGGATATGTGGCGATATCCCCGGCTATGGCTGGCGCTGTTGAGGCAGATATTAAAGAAGAATTGAAAAAGGCGGGTTTTCCAGAAGAAGGAAAGCTTACTTTATATGATGGAAGAACTGGTCTTCCATTTTTTGAAAAGATTACAGTTGGTTATATTTATATGATGAAGCTAATCCATATGGTTGAAGATAAAATCCATATGCGTTCAATTGGACCTTATTCTTTAATTACTCAGCAGCCATTGGGTGGTAAGGCTCAGTTTGGAGGTCAGAGATTCGGAGAGATGGAGGTCTGGGCTTTAGAAGGATACGGAGCAGCTAATATCTTGCAAGAGATGTTAACCATAAAGTCAGATGATGTTTTAGGAAGAGCGGCAACTTATGAGGCGATTTTGAAGGGAGAGCCAATCAAAAATCCAAGCATCCCGGCCTCATTTAACTTACTTGTCAACGAGCTTAAATCTTTGGGGCTTAGTATTGAGGTGAAAGAGAAAGGGAAAGGAGGAAAAAACAAATAATTAAAAATTAAAAATTATTACTATGAGGGTTCAAGATTTAGAAGCAATAAGAATAAAACTTGCCTCTCCAGAGGAGATTTTGAATTGGAGTTACGGTGAGGTTACTAAACCCGAAACCATTAATTATCGAACCCAGAAATTTGAAAAAGATGGTCTTTTTTGTGAAAGAATTTTTGGTCCGGGAAAAGATTATGAGTGCTATTGCGGTAAATATAGAAGAATTCGTTATAAGGGGATAATTTGCGATAGATGCGGGGTTGAGGTAACAAAATCATCGGTGAGGAGGGAAAGAATGGGGCATATAAAGTTAGCATGTCCGGTTTCTCATATTTGGTTTTTGCGGGGAGTTCCTTCAAGAATAGGAATGGTTTTAGGTATTCCTATGCAGCAGTTGGAAAAAGTAATTTATTTTGCAGCCTACATTATTACTAACGTTAATAAAGAGGCAAAGGAAAAAACTTTGAAGGAAGTTGAGAAAGAATATAAAATTAAAACAAAAAATAAAAAATCCTTGATAAAGTCGGGACAAAAAATAAAAAACAAAAAAGAATTAAAAGCCGATTTAGAGGAATTGAAGGTGGCGAGGAACAAAACAAGGGAAGAGATTTTAGGGATTAAGCCCTTAAGAGTTTTTTCTGAAGTTGAATATTATGATTATTCTTTGAAATATGGTGAAATCTTTGAAGCGGGAACAGGAGCTGAGATCTTAAGAAAGATTTTTGAGAAGGCCGATTTAAAAAAAGAGATTAAGAATTTGAAAAAGGAGGAAGAAAAAGCAACGTCAATATCTCGAAGAAAAATTTTAAGGCGTCTAAGGTTTTTAGAGGGTTTGATTAAGGCTGGCATTAAACCTGAATGGATGTTTTTGACCGTTATTCCTATCTTGCCTCCCGATTTAAGACCGATGGTTCAATTAGATGGCGGTCGTTACGCTTCTTCTGATTTAAATGACCTTTATCGGAGGGTAATCAATCGAAATAATCGCTTAAAATACTTGTTGGAGATCGCTGCTCCGGAAGTGATTGTTAGAAATGAAAAAAGAATGCTCCAGGAAGCGGTTGATGCTTTGATTGATAACGGGATGAGAAAAGGAATTTTGACTACGGCTACTACCGGAGGAAGAAGGTTATTAAAATCTTTAGCTGATATACTTAAAGGGAAACAAGGGAGATTTCGCCAGAATCTTTTGGGAAAGCGAGTTGATTATTCGGGGAGGTCGGTAATTATTGTCGGTCCGAAATTAAAACTTCATCAGTGCGGACTTCCCAAGAAAATGGCTTTGGAATTATTTAAACCCTTTGTTATTAAGAGAATTTTAGGTAAAGAACTTGCCTATAATGTTCGGGGAGCTTCAAAATTAATTGAACAGGGAACCGATGATGTCTGGGCAATTTTAGAGGAAGTGGTCAAAGATAAACTGGTTTTGCTAAATCGCGCCCCTACCCTTCACCGTTTAGGAATCCAGGCATTCCAACCGGTTTTGATTGAAGGAGAATCAATTGAGGTTCACCCTATGACTTGTAAGGCATTTAACGCTGATTTTGACGGAGACCAAATGGCGATCCATCTTCCTTTAAGCGAAAAAGCTCAAAAAGAAGCAAGAGAGATAATGTTGTCTACCCTTAATTTACTAAAGCCCGCTACCGGCGTTCCTGTTGTAGCTCCTACTCAGGATATCATCCTCGGCTGTTATTGGGTTACTAAAATAAAGAAAGGAGCAAAAGGAGAGGGAAAGAATCTCTCTAGTCCAGAAGAGGCAATTATGGCTTATGAGTTTGGCGATGTGGATTTACGGGCTCGCGTTCGTGTGCGAATACAAACTATTTTGACAGAAACATCTGTTGGACGTATTTTATTTAACGAAACTCTGCCCGAAGATCACCTTTTTGTTAATGAAGTAATAAATTCAAAAAAATTAGAGAAAATAGCGGGTGAGATTATTGAGAAATATAAACAGGAAATAATTGAGGATACTTTAGATAAAATTAAAGATTTGGGATTTGAAAGCGCTACAATTTCTGGAATAACTTGGGGGATGGATGATTTGATTGTTCCTCCGGAGAAAGAAAAAATTATTAAAACTGCTGAGAAAGAAATTGAGTTGATTGAAAATCATTTTAAAAGAGGTCTGCTTTCCAGAGAAGAAAAAAGCAGTAAAGTAATTGAGGTTTGGACAAAAGCAAAATCAGAAATTGAGAAATTACTGCCAAAAACCTTGCCTGAAATGGGTTCAGTATTTTCAATGGTTGATTCGGGGGCAAGAGGGTCTTGGACTCAACCGGTTCAAATGGCGGGAATGAAAGGATTGGTAATTAATCCAGCCGGCCAAATTATTGAGTTGCCGGTAAAAAGCTCTTTTAAAGAGGGGTTTGATGTTTTGGAATATTTCATTTCTACGCATGGGGCAAGGAAAGGAACAGCAGATACAGCTTTGCGGACTTCAACTGCCGGGTATTTAACAAGACGTCTTGTTGATGTTTCTCATGAAGTGGTAATTTCAGAGGAGGATTGCGGAGACCAGGACGGCTTTGAAGTATTTCGACAAGATGCTGATGAATTAGGCCAGGACTTTGTCTATAAGATTGTTGGCAGAGAGGTCTTAGAAAGCATAAGGGGTATTATCAGGAAAGGAGATATAATTAATTGGAAAGCGGCAAGAAAAATAAGTGGGCAAGGAATTAAAAAAGTTAAGATCCGTTCGCCAATTAGCTGTAAGTCAGTCCGGGGAATTTGTCAGAAATGTTATGGTTGGAATCTTGGGGTAAATAAACTGGTCCATAAGGGGGAGGCGGTAGGAATTGTTGCTGCTCAGGCAATAGGAGAACCCGGTACCCAGCTAACGATGAGGACTTTTCACACCGGAGGAGTGGCCGGCGGCGGCGGTGATATTACTTTTGGTCTTCCCCGAGTCCAAGAGATTTTTGAGGCAAGGATACCCGGAGGAAAGGCAGAAATTTCCCGGGTTGAAGGGAAGGTATTAGAAATAACCCCGGAGAGGGTAATTAGGATTAAATCCAAAGCCCAAAAATCAAATGTCAAATCAAATCCAAAATCCAAAGGGGCTAAAAAAGACGGAATTATTGAGTATAAAATATCTCTTAAAACAGCAGTTTTCGTGGAAAAAGGGCAAGATATCAAAAAAGGACAGCAGCTTTGTGAAGGGAGTTTAGATTTAAAAGAACTATTTAAAATAAAAGGCAGAGAAGAGACCCAGCGGTATGTCTTGGAAGAGATTCAGAAAATTTATGTTTCTCAGGGGGCAGTTATTCACGATAAGCATGTTGAAGTGATAATTCGCCAGATGTTTTCCCGAGTAAAAATTAAAGAAGCGGGAGATAGCGCTTTTACAATTGGAGAAGTTGTTGAAAGAGCTAAGTTTCTTGAAGAAAATGCTAAATTAAAAAAAGAAAAAAAGGAACTGGCAAAAGCAGTTACTGTTCTTTTGGGGATTTCCCGAGTATCTCTGACCACTGATTCGTTTTTGTCTGCCGCTTCTTTCCAAGAAACCTCCAGAGTTCTAATTAGAGCAGCTCTTGAAGGAAAGGAGGACAAATTGCGAGGACTTAAGGAGAACGTGATTATCGGGAAACTCATTCCCGCAGGAACCGGGTTTAAGAAATAAGAACCTGCCTCGCTAACGCTCGACAGAACCTTGAATGTTTGCCCTTCGGGCAAGCCATTGTCTAAGAACCTGCCTCGTTAACGCTCGGCAGAACCTTGATTTGCTAAGGTTAAATATATAATCTTGAATTAAGAAATTTTGAATCCAAAATTAAAAATTAAAAACAAAGAGCTTGGCTCTTTGTTTTTAATTTGACAGTATAGTGATATAATAAGACAATGAGAAGACATAACAAGGCATTTACTCTAATTGAAGTATTAATGGTAATAACAATTATTGGCTTGTTGGCAAGTATTGTTTTGATAACTACAAAAGGAGCCAGAGAAAGAGCCAAAATTGCCAAGAGTCTTAATTTTGCTGCCCAAGTCCATCACGCTCTCGGAGCTTACACGGTAGGAATATGGGATTTTGATGAAGGAAGTGGAACTACAGCAAAAGACACCAGTGGTAATGAAAACAACGGAACAATTACTGGAGCTGAATGGAAATGCGCCAGTGATGATTCAAACTATACTCCGTCTGGAAAGGGATGTTCTTTATATTTTGATGGAACCAATAATGATCAAGTTAATATCTCTGGCACAGAAAAACTTCCATTATTTTCTTTATCAGCTTGGGTTTATAATGAAGAAGGAGGAGATTACAGTCATTCTATGCTTAGGAATTTTTGGGAAATTACAAACACCCGGGTTTGTTTTTGGTCATATGACTTCGCTAATGATTACTGGAGATGTAGCAATTTAGGCTCTGTGCCTTATGATAAATGGAACCATATTGTTACTGTATGGGACGGTTCGGTGATTAGTCATTATATCAATGGTCAACTTGATTGGAAGGATTCTAACCCTTCATCTGGAACAAGCCAAAGTTTTTATAATATTGCAGGATATTCAACTAGAAAGTTTAAGGGTTTTCTTGACGAAGTTTATATTTACGCAGAAGCTCTAACTTCAGCCCAGATTAAGAAGCTATATGTAGAAGGAGCGAGGGAGAAAGGATTAACGGTGAAATAATTTTTAATTTTCAATTTTCATTGAATTGCAACCCTACGGGAATTCTCTCGCTTCGTTCGATCCAGCAATGACTTAATTTTCAAACAGTTTGTAAATTGAAAATTTATTCATTGATTGTAAATTGAGAATTAAGGTCGTGTCCAAAACAAAAAAAAGAAAATTTAAGAGGAAATTCGACAAGGAGAAAAAGAAGAGATTTGCTTTGCCTCAAGAAATTAAGCATATGATTTTAGGTGTGATTTTGATTTTACTGGCAATTTTAGTTGCTTTAAGTTTTTTTGAGAAAGCCGGCAAGGCGGGTTTATGTTTTATGAAAGGAGCTAAGCTCCTAATTGGTAATACAGTTTTTCTCATTCCCTTAATTTTTGTTTTAGCGGGTATTGCTTTTTTGATATATCGGAGCCAGCGGAAACTTCTTGCTTGGCCTATAGTTTTAGCTGTTTTAATTTTAATTTTAGGGCTCACCGGAATTTTAGGTAGTTTTAATCCTCAAAATATGAGAGGGGGCTGGTTAGGTTATGTTTTAGGCTGGCCTCTTTTAAAGTATTTCGGATTTTGGGCAACCCATCTTATATTTTTAGCTTTGGTTATTATCGGGGGTTTAATTTTCTGGCAATTTTTAGGCAGGTTTCTTAAGAAAGAAAAGCCCGAAGCTGCTCAGGTTCCGGGCAAACCTCCTGTTTTTCCAGAAAAAGCGGAGGGGAAACCCTCCATTATTAAAAGAATTTTTACTCCCAGATTTAAAGTTAAAGAAATTCCTGGTTTTGCTCCCAAGGAGGTGGGACAATCTGAAACTCCCGTCTTGGCGGGGATGAAGTTGGAAGCTAAACCAATAGGTAAAGATACTGTTTTTTCTTATCAACCTCCCCCTTTTAATCTGCTGGAGCCCGATCATGGAGCTCCTGCCGGCGGCGACACCAGAATAAATTCAGTCATTATTAAAAAAACCTTACAGAACTTTGGTATTGAAGTTACGATGTCGGAGATAAATACAGGCCCGACTGTTACTCAATATACTTTGAAGCCAGCCGAAGGAGTGAAGCTATCTAAGATAACGGGACTTTCCAATGATTTAGCCCTGGCTTTAGCCAGTCACCCAATTAGGATTGAAGCTCCTATCCCAGGAAGGTCTTTAGTAGGGGTTGAAGTTCCAAATAATGTTCGGGCCCGGGTTAGATTGAGAAATTTAATTGAAAATCCTAATTTTCAAAAATCTCCATCAAGCTTGGCAATTGCTTTAGGAAGAGATGTTTCAGGTGCTCCTATTTATACGGATTTAGCTAAACTGCCTCATCTTTTGGTAGCTGGCAGTACTGGCACTGGAAAAACCATTTTTCTCAATTCTTTGATTTTGAGTTTGCTTTTTCAGCCCAGCACTCCTACTAAGAGCGCAGGCCCAGAAACTCTAAGATTTATTTTGGTAGACCCTAAAAGAGTTGAGTTTCCGGTTTATAATAACCTTCCTCATCTTTTGTGCCCGGTGATTTATAATGCGACCAAAACCATTGCTGCTTTAAAATGGCTGACCGGCGAGATGGAAAGAAGATTTGATTTATTATCAGAAGTTAGAGCAAGAGATATCGCTTCGTATAATGGGATAGCTTTAAAAAACGGAACTGATCCATTGCCCTTTATTGTTCTTATTATTGATGAGCTGGCTGATTTAATGGCAGCTAAGGGAAGAGAGATTGAGGCTGGGGTTGTTAGATTAGCTCAGATGGCTAGAGCGGTTGGCATTCATTTGATAGTAGCTACCCAGAGACCATCGGTGGAAGTAATTACCGGTTTGATTAAAGCAAATATAACATCTAGGGTTACTTTTCAAGTTGCTTCTCAGGTTGATTCTAGAACAGTTCTGGATACAGCCGGCGCAGAAAAACTTTTAGGTTTGGGAGATATGCTTTATATTTCAGCAGAAGTGGCTAAACCCAAAAGAATCCAAGGGACTTATGTTTCAGAAAAAGAAGTGAGAAAGGTGGTTAAGCATATAACAAAAGTTGAGGAGTTAAAGCCCTCGGTAGAAATGGAAAACCAGTTAATTGAAGAGTTAGAGAAAGATTTAGGGGAAACAAGGGCTTCGGGAGCCGGGACTCTTTATGGCGAGGATGACCCTCTTTATGAGGAAGCAAAAAGGATGGTTATTGAAGCAAGGAAGGCCTCTGCCTCTTTGCTGCAGCGGAGATTACGGATTGGTTATGCCCGAGCAGCCAGGTTGATTGATATTTTAGAAGAAAAAGGTGTGGTCGGGCCTGGGGAAGGGGCTAAGCCAAGAGAAGTATATGGAGATACGGAGATTCAGCAGGTAGAGAGCGGGGAGCCGGAAAATTCAGAAAACGAGGATGGATGGGAAAAAGTTTGACATTGTTAATTGATGACTGTCGTCAACAGGGTCTTGAGTAAAAGATTTAAATAAGTTAAAATAAATTGTATGGTAAAGAAAAAGGAGAAAAATCCGTTGACTGGCGGAGAAAAAAAGAATTTGCAAGAAGCAATAGATGAGATTAAACAGCGTTTTGGCGAAGGGGCGATTATAAAGCTTAAAGAGGCCAGAGCGGTTGATGTTGACGCTATTTCTACCGGTTCCATTTCTTTGGATTCAGTTTTGGGAATAGGCGGAATCCCCCGAGGGAGAGTGGTTGAGATTTATGGGATTGAATCAACAGGAAAAAGCACTTTGGCTTTGCATATTTGCGCTGAGGCCCAGAAAAAAGGAGGAGCGGCTGCTTTCATTGATGCCGAACATGCTTTGGATCCGGATTATGCCAAAAGGATTGGAGTTAATATTGATGACCTTTTGATTTCTCAGCCAGATTCAGGAGAGCAGGGCTTGCAGATCGTTGAAACTTTAGTAAGGTCAGGTGATGTTGATGTTATTGTCGTTGATTCTGTAGCTGCCTTAACTCCAAAAGCAGAGATTGCCGGAGAGATGGGCGAATTTCAGATTGGCCTCCAGGCTCGTTTGATGAGTCAAGCGTTAAGAAAACTTTCTGGGATCATTGCCAAAACAAAAACAGCTGTTATATTTTTAAATCAAACTCGGATGAAAATCGGAGTGATGTGGGGAAATCCGGAAACTACACCAGGAGGATTAGCTTTGAAATTTTACTCTTCGGTTAGGATTAATTTGAGAAGAATTGCTCAGATAAAACATGGGGATGAAATTATTGGCAGCCGAATTAAGGCAAAAATAGTTAAAAATAAAGTAGCTGCTCCTTTTAAAACCACTGAGTTTGATATTTACTATAATGAAGGCATCTCTTATTTGGCAGATATCTTAAACACCGGTTTAAAACAGGAAATTGTAAAAAAAGCAGGCAGTTGGTACCAATATGAAAATACCAAATTAGGGCAGGGAATGGAGGGCGCTAAAACATTTTTAAAAGCGAACCCTGAAATAACGAAAAAAATAAAAAAAGCTATTGTAGAACAAATTTGATTGGATATTGGATATTGGATATTGGATAACAAAAAACAGCCTTAGAGCTGTTTTTTTGTTTTTACTTCAATATTAAATATTTAATATCTACTTTGTCGTATAAGGAAGTAATCCAAAATGTCTTGCTCGTTTTATTGCTTTCGCGAGCTGACGTTGATGTTTAGAGCAAACTCCGGTTCTTTTTCTTGCTCTGATTTTACCCAAGCCGGAGATAAATCTTGAGAGAAGCTCTGTGTTTTTAAAATCAATTTCTTTAATATTTCTTTGGCAAAAGTGACAATCCATAATAAAATAATTTTCAATTTTTAAATTTAAGAATATATATTTATACCTTAGCAAATCAAGGTTCTGGCGAAGCCAGGTTCTTATTCTCAATTTTCAAAAAGGGATATCTTTTACGTCTATCTCTTCATCTTTGTTTTCTGAATCTTCGGCAGTAATGGGTTTTCCTTCTTCAATAATTGGAATTTCTTCCTGAGGTGTTTCTTTTTGGGGCTGATTTTGGTTCGGAACAGAGGGTTCGGGAGAAGTCGTTTGAAAACCGGCCTTTGGCTGGTCAGTCGTAGGCTGAGAGGCGGTTCTTGGCCCCAATTGTAATCTTTCAGTAATAATTTCTGTTCGGTATTTTCTATTCCCAGAGGAATCCTGCCAGTTTCTGGTTTGAAGCCTTCCTTCAATTAGAACCATTGAACCTTTTCTTAAGTATTGTTGAGCAATTTCTGCGTTTCTGCCAAAGGCAACAATATTATGAAATTCGGTTTGTTGTTGTTTTTGTCTGTCTTTATTATAAAAGATTCTATTAGTAGCTAGACCAAAATTAACTACAGATTGACCCGAGGGCAGGGCTCTAATGATTGGGTCTGCAGTAAGATTTCCTAAAACAAAAACTTTATTTAAATTCATATTTAATTATTCACTGAGGATTTCTTCTATTTTTTTATCAATCTCTTTTAATTCGACCTTTTTTGGTTTAGTTATCTTTGGAGGAACCTTGCTTGCCAGCCCGAGGTTGGTCTTCGTCTGAGACGGATCTGCCTGAGGCTGGCGCCTTAGGCGGAGAGTTTTTTCAGGAGCTTTTTTGGTTAAAATTATATAGCGGAGAATTTGGTTTTCAGATTTGAGTTTTTTCTCCAAATTCCCCAATTTTTCAGGGCTTAAAGAGAAATTTAAAGTTACTAAAAAAGCTTCCTCTTTTTTCTTTATGGGATAACCCAGTTTTTTCTTAGAGGGTCCAGTTGTTTTTTCTAAAGTGCCAGTTTCTTCCTGAATGAAATTGCTTATTTTTCCAGAAAAAATCTTTAATTCTTCTTCAGAAAGATCCGGCGAAATAAGATAGGTTAGTTCGTAAAGTTTCATATTAATTCAAGATTATATATTCATACTTTGAATTTTAATATATCTCCGTCTTGAATAATGTATTCTTTCCCTGCTGTTTTTATTTGGCCTAATTCTTTTGCCTTAGTCCATGCCCCCACACCAAATTTTGGTAGCGAGGGGCAAGAACCTGTTTCAACTAATTTTTGCCAAGGAATTACTTCTGCTCTAATAAACTTTTCTTTGAAGTCAGAATGGACTTTGCCCGCAGCTTCAAGGACATCGGAACCCTTTTTTAAAGTCCAAGCCCGAGTTTCTTTTCCTCCTGTTATTGTGAAAAAAGTAATAAGATCAAGAGTATTATAGCAAGCAAGAATTAATTGGTCAAGCTTTGACTCAATCTCTAATTCTTTTATCTCAACTGGAGATAACTCAGAAGCTTCTTCTTCAATTTTCAGGTTGATGCAGAGAAATGTCATCCGCTGTTCAGCGAAGGACGGTTCTTCGTTATCTTTGGTATTAAAAAGATAGATTTTTGGTTTAGAGGTTAGAACATTATCGCCAATTTCTTGGTCTTTCATTAAGAGTTCATTTTCAATTATTTCAATATCTCTTTTAGGACTAATTTTTTCTGTGATATCAGAAGTTTTAAATCCTCTGATTACTTCTACTACCGCATCGCACGGTCTTATATATGATAAAAATTGGTTCCCCATTCCCTCTCCTTTGTGAGCTCCTTCCACTAACCCAGCAATATCCACAAATTCAATAACAGTTTCAATAGTTTTCTCGGGCTTTATTATTTGGGCGATTTTTTTTAATCTTTCGTCAGGAACAGCTACCACACCAACATTTGGGTCAATAGTAGTAAAAGGATAAGCTGCAATATCAACTTTCTTTTTAGTTAAAGCTTTAAATAAAGTGGATTTTCCAACGTTTGGAAGACCGATAATACCTACTGAAAAACTCATAAATTTATCTTTCACCTTTTTAATATTCCATCAAAAGGTGAAGGATTTATATTATTATGATATAATATATTTACATGGAAATCAACTCCCAGACTCAACGAAAAAATCAAAATCAAGATTTGGTTGAGTCGTTTTCTGGAATTAGAGGAATATATGGTCAGAGCATTACTGAACAGTTTGCTTATAAATATGCCTGGTCTTATTGCCAATTATTTAGAAACAATGCATTGAGTTTAATAATTGGGGGTGATAGTAGAAGTTCAACGCCGATTCTTAAAAAAGCAATGATTAAAGCTTTTAATGATTGGGGAATAGAAAAAATTATAGATGTTGGAGTGGTTCCAATCCAAGTTTGTGAATATGGAATTTTAAAATTTAAAACTTCAGGAGGTGTCTATGTCTCCGCCTCTCATAATGAGCCAGAATATAATGGTTGGAAATTTTTAAAAGAAGATGGTGCCTTGTTATATCCGGAGCAAGCTAATCAATTAATAAAGAAAGCTCATAAAATTCCAGGCCGCAAGCCAAAAATAACAAAATTAAGGAGAAAAGTAATAAATAAACACAAGGAAATCGTTGATGAATACATACGTTTTGTTCTCAAGAAAATTGGTCCAACGGCAGCAGGTAAAATAAAAAAATTTAAGCTCAAGATTTTAGTTGATCCAAATGGCGGTTCGGGAATTGTAATTTTTAAAAAACTTTTTAAAAAATTGGGTCTTCAAGTCAAAATTATAAATAATAAATTAGGCCAATTTGTTCGATTGATAGAGCCGAACGTTAGCTCGCTTGCTTATTTAAAAAAACAAGTAGATAGCGGCAAATTTGAATTTGGTTGTGGGTTTGATTGTGATGCAGATAGGGTTGAATTTGTAATACCATCTGTTTCTAAATTTGCCAAAGAAATGGGACCGGTAGTTTCTGGACAGTATGTCTTAGCTTTAGTCTGTGATGCCTATCTCGAAGGTATTAAGAACCAAGTAGTAGTAACCAATGACTGTACTTCTTATTTAGTTAGAGATATTATAAAAAAATATGGAGCAAAAATAAAAGAAGTAGAAGTTGGAGAAATGATTGTGGTTGAGGAAATGGAAAAACAAAAAAGCATTATCGGAGGTGAAGGTTCTTGTGGCGGGGTGATTATTCCTCCGATAAAATGTCGGGATGGTATTGTGAGTACAGTTCTGATTCTGAAGATGATTGTTGAGAAAGGGAGATCTTTAGTTGATATTTTAGAGAATTATCCTAAATATTATTCAGAACGGACAGTAACAAGTTGCTCACCGGTAAAAGTTATTAAGATTAAGAATAAATTAGAGAAATACTTTAAAAGTAAAGGTTACAAGATTAAAAAAACAGGTGGTATTACTGGCGGGCTCAAGGTATTAATTGACAAAAATTCTTATATTTGGTTTCGTCAATCAAAAACCGAACCAGGAACTTTCAGAATAATTACTGACGGAGACGATTATAGAAAAGTAAAAAAAATACTTAAAGAAGGAATAAAATTATTTAATAAATTTAAAAAATAGTAAAAATTTTATGGAAATTTTTCGTGCTTACGATATCCGAGGAGAGTATCCAAAAGATATCAATGATGAAATTGTTTATAAAATTGGTCGTTGCATCGTTAAGCTATTTAATGCTAAAAATCTTGTTGTTGGTAGAGATATTAGTTTAAATTCACCAAAGATTCATAAAGCTTTGATTAAAAGTGTTGCTGATGGTGGAGCAGATATTTTTGATATTGGATTAGCAGGAACGGATGTAGTTTATTTTGCCGGCGGTTTTTATAAGTTTGATTCTGGGGTAGAGATAACTGCTTCCCACTCCGCTGGATATTTAAGTGGAATGAAAATTATTGGGCAGGCAGCTAAACCTTTTGGAAAAGGATTTGGTATGGAAGATTTAAAAGAATTATATGAGAATTATAAAGCAGAACCAACAGCTAAAAAGAAGGGGAAGATAAAAAAGATAGATGTTTGGGATGATTTTATCCGGGAGTCCTTAAAATTTGTTGATGTTAAAAAGATAAAACCTTTTAAAGTAGTTGTTGATGCCTCTAATTCTGTTGGAGCAATTGAAATCGATAAGGTTGAAAAATTTTTACCAGTAGAATTTATTAAAATAAATTGGGAATTAGACGGTAATTATCCTGGGCACGAACCTAACCCTTTTTTACCGGAAAACAGGAAGCAAGTAATAGATAAGGTTAAAGAGGTAAGGGCGGATATGGGTTTAATTTTTGATGGCGATGGAGACAGAGTTTATTTTATTGATGAAAATGGCGACTATCTTTACGGAGTTTATATCGGTGGTTTGATTGCCAAAAAGATGCTAGAGAACAATCCCGGCAGAGTGATTTTGCATGATGTTAGAGCGGTAAACTATTTAAAAAAGATGGTTGAAGAAGGTAAGGGAATTCCCAAGATTGAGCTGGTTGGGCATGCTTTTTTTAAAAATAGAATGAAGAGGGAAAATGGGCTTTTTGGGGTTGAGTCCTCTGGTCATATTTATTATAATTTTGGTGAATTTATGGTTGAGAATAGTTTAATTGCCGTTTTACAAATAATGGAAATAGTTTCCGAAACTGGGAAAAGCTTGGGAGAGCTAACTAGAGAGCCAAGAAAGCTATATCCAGTAAGCGGTGAATACAACTTCTCTTTACCAGGTTTTGAAGCCACTGATGATTTAACGCCCGAGGCTTTTAAGATAATGAATGAGATTTTGAAAAAAGTAGAACAAAAGCATAAGGATGGCAAAATCTCTCATTTCGATACTTTGACTATTAACTTCCCTGATTGGAGTTTTAATCTTCGACCTTCAGCAAACGATCCGCTCATTAGATTTAATATGGAAGCAGATAGTTCTAAAAAAGTTAAAGAAAAAACCAAAGAAATTATTGATTTATTGATTTCTTTGGATTGCAAACTTGTTAATGAATCTGGAGTAACCCAAATTGAAGATTAATCCATTAATAAAAAATCAATGACTAAAGAACTAAAATTTGCTATCAAGTTAGCTGAGGACGCGGGCAAGATTTTAATATCTGGACTTGATAAAGTTATTGTTAAAAAAACTAAATCTGATAAACGAGATATTTGTACAAATGTAGACATAGCGGCAGAGGAAATGATAATTAAAAGAATTAAGATCAAATACCCCGATCATAAAATTTATAGCGAAGAAAAGGGAAAAATTAAAGGAACGAGTAATTATGTTTGGATAATTGATCCAATTGATGGAACAAAATATTATATAAATGGTATAAAGCTTTTTAGTACTTCAATTTCTCTATGGAAAAATGATGAGCCAATTATCGGAGTAATTTATTTGCCAGGTTTTAACGATATTTATTGGGCAGAAAAAGGAAAAGGAGCTTTTTGTAATCAAAAAAGAATTAAAGTATCGAGTGTCAACAATTTAAAAAATTCAATGATTACTTTAGATATTGCTTCTATTAATAAATTAAATCCGAGTAAGCAGAAAATAGCTATGAGAAGATTAGAAGCAATCCTTAAAAATACTTACCGTTTTCGTGTATTTGGATTAGGTAGTTTTAGTCTTTGTTCTATTGCCAAAGGAGGACTTGAGGGATATTTTGATCTGAGTGGGAAACAGGAAATTTTAGATATAGCAGCAGGGATAGTTATTGCCAAAGAATCGGGAGCTAAAATTACTGGATTAGATAATAAATATTGTGGTCAAGGTACGTCTCATATTGTAATAACAAATGGAAAAATTCACAATAAACTTCTGAAATTATTAAACAATGTTTAATAACTCCTTCATCTTATGCTTAAGGTGATAGATTAAACCAGACCCATTTTAGCGCGGGTTTCTTGGATAGTGCTTTTGGCGATGACGCTGGCTCTTTTAGCCCCTACTTTAAGAGTTTCTTGAACATAAACTTCTCGTCTGAGAAGTTCTTTTCTTTTTCGGCGGAAAGGTTCCAGGGAGTTAATTAAAAGTTCAGCTAAAGATTTTTTAAAGTAAGCATAACCTTTGCTTTTGAAAGTTTTTTCTATTTCTTTTATTGGTTTTTCGCTAAATAAACTATAAATTGTTAAAAGATTTGAAATTCCCGGTTTTTTTTGAAGATTATACTTTATTTGCTTTCCAGTATCAGTTACAGCTGACATTATTTTTTTCTTGATTTCTTCCGGCTCTTCAAACAGGGAAACGTAGCTTTGGGGGCTCAATGATTTTGACATTTTTTGCTTAGGATTATTTAAAGCCATAATTTTAGCTCCAAGTTTTGGAAGCAGTGCTTTTGGTTCAACAAAGGTTTCGCCAAATTTCTGGTTAAATTTTCTGGCAATTGTTCTTGCTAATTCAATATGTTGGACCTGGTCTTTTCCCACCGGCACTGTCTCTGTTTTGTAAAGTAAAATGTCGGCTGCTTGCAAAATTGGATAGACCAAGAGACCAGCATTAATATTCTTTTTAAATTGTTTGGCTTTTTTTTTATATTGAGTCATTCTTTCTAAATCTCCAATCGGGCAGATAGTATTTAAGAGCCAGCAGAGCTCGGTATGTTCTTTGATATCTGATTGGATAAAGAAAATACTTTTTTGAGGGTCAATGCCAGTTGCCAGATAAACGATAGCAGTTTCTAAAATGTTTTTTTGAAGCTCTTTTGGTTTATAGGGAATAGTTAAAGAATGTAAGTCAGCAATGAAAAAAACACACTCGTTTTTTTCTTGGAGTTTAATCCATTGTTTGATAGCTCCCAAATAATTTCCTATATGTATTGAGCCGGTTGGCTGGATACCAGATAAAACTCGCATAAATTAAACTTCAATTACTACCGGTAATATTATTGGCCTTCTCTCGGTTTTTGAAAAAAGAAATTGCCCAACCTTGTTTCTGATTTCATCTTTAACATAAACCCAGTTAACAGCTCCGCCGCTTCCAGCTGCTCTATTGACAATATCAATTACTTTGCGCCGGGTTTGGGCAAGCAATTCTTTTGATTCTCTTAAATAAACAAACCCTCTCGATATTATATCGGGAGAACCCTTAATTTGACCGGTCTGTCTGTCAACAATTACTACAATAACAAACATTCCATCTTGAGCTAACATCTGGCGGTCTCTTAGAACAACTTCTCCGACATCTCCCACGCCCAAGCCGTCAACCATAATATAGTTTGAGGGGACGGTTTTTTTGTCTATAAAAACTTTCTGTCTGTTTAGATTAATTATTTGTCCGTTTTCGGATAAAATAATATTTTTTGAGGGAATACCTGCTCTTTGAGCAACTTCGGCATGAGTTACTAACATTGAAAATTGGCCGTAAGCAGGGAGAAAAAATTTCGGCTTCATAATATTTATCATTTCTTTAAGTTCTTCTTGATGAGCATGTCCGCCGGCATGAATGTCCATCATTTTGTAGTGGTAAACCTTGGTTCCTCGGCGATAAAATTCATCTTTTAGAACCTGAACCGTTCTTTCGTTACCGGGAACCACAGAGGAAGAAAAGATAATTGTATCTCCTTTTTTAAGGTGGATGAATTTGTGCTCTTGGTTGGCAATTCTCATTAGAACTGCTTGACCCTCTCCCTGAGCGCCGGTGCAAATAATAGTTATTTTAGAATCGGGGTATTTAGTTATTTCTTTTGTTTTAATTAATGTGTCCTTTTTTATTTTAAGATAATTTAAACTTCTGGCAATTTCCACATTAGTTTTCATTGAATAACCCTCAATACAAACTTTTCTTCCATGTTTTTCAGAAAGAGTGATAAGCTGTTGGACTCTATTTAAGAGAGAGGCGAAGGTAGCAGCAATAATTCGTCCATTTGTTTTTTTGAAAATTTCATCTAAGTTTTGTTCAATTGTTTTTTCTGAAAGAGAGTGGCCGGGTTCTTCGGCATTAGTTGAGTCCGAGATTAAAAGCAGGATGCCTCTTTTTCCTAACATTTCTAATTTTTTAAAATCAGTAGGGAGTTCATTGACTGGATTTTGGTCAAACTTAAAATCAGAAGTAATTAAAATATTTCCAACCGGCGTTTTGACAAAAAAACCAAGATTACCGGGAATATTATGGTTTTGGCGAAAAGATTCAATGTCAAATGGACCAAGTTTTATCCTATCACCGTCTTTAATAGTGGTGATATTTAATTTCGGCAGGTTAGGAAATTCTTCTTGTCTTTTTAAAATAATTCCACGGGTAAGAACAGAAGTAAAAAGCGGAGGATTGCCAATTTTTTCAATTAGATAAGGAATAGCACCAATATGATCGTAATGGCCATGGGTAATAACTGCTCCTAAAATATTTTTTGTTTTGTTCTTTAAGTAGCCAATATTAGGGATGATGCAATCAATTCCCGGCATATTTTCTTCTGGAAAACCTAGACCAATATCAATAATTAAAATCTTTCTTTCATATTCAAAGAGCATCATATTTCGACCTACTTCGCCTAATCCGCCTAAAGGAATTATTTGTAGATTATTTTGTGTTTTTTGCATAATTTTTATTTAGTATTTAGAAGGAGCTTAACTCCTTTTTTTACATGTGCGGGTAGGAGGATTTGCACCTCCAAGGGATTTCTCCCATTAGGTCCTGGACCTAACGCGTCTGCTGTTCCGCCATACCCGCTCCACCCAGGAAATCTAAATTCTTTGGTATTGATTTTTTCGGCTTTTCAAAACGCAGTTTAGGAACTTTTTTATAGTTTTTATTTTTGATCCATCCCTTCTCTGTGTAGTAATAGCAAGCTCCCTCCATTTTTAGAATTGGAGTATAGTCGCTTTTTACTCTGTCCATCATCCAGTTTGCTATTTTTAAATCTTTTTTTGAAGGGTTGATAGTAATATGTCCGTAACCTGATGGAATAATGGCAACATCACCTTTTTTAGCTTTTATCGCAAAGACGTCCGTAATTTCTTTGCCTTTTCTTTTTTGCATCAAGTAAATTGCTTCTCCTTCAAGGACAATATAGACTTCTTCGTAATCTCCAATATGTTCATGCCCTTTAGTTTTTACGAATTCTGATCCTAACATCTTAGCGGGGATAAGAGTAATATCATACCTTAAACCATCTTTTTTTTTAAGACCCCTATACATATAATAAAGCTCAAGGTTTGGAGTTGTTTTAAGCCATTTTTTATCGTAAACAACCTCTCGCATATTGTTTAGGTAGCGAATATCCGGCTTTTTATTTTTTAATTTTGTTTCCATATCCGTTTGGTCTTAATGTACCACTTCTCAATTCCTGAGAAACGTTTTGAAGGGTTAATAATTTTTTCTACTGCTATTCCTTTTATTTCTTTTGAGACCAGATAAATATAATCCGGGCTATATAAAAATACTACTGGAACGTCTTCAATTAAGATGTCTTGAAAAAGGGATAATTTTTCGGCTCTGGTCTCAGGAGTTGGGGACTTCCTATTTTCTTCCAATAATTTGTCTGCTTTACTATTTTCGTATAAAGCTAAATTTAATCCCGGGTCTTTTTTTTGAGAAGAATGCCAGAAAGGAAAAGGGTCAGGAATAGCTCCCAAGACCTCTCCGAAAAGTAAACTTTCGTAATTTCTTGGTTTGATAAAATCCTGCTCTAATTGGAAAATAGGAAAGGTTTGGATTTCAGCTTCTGCTCCTAATATTTTCCATTGTTCTTTTAGGACTTCAGCAACCTTAATCATTTGAGGCTGTTCAACAGTTGCTAAGCTAAACTTTAACGATAGAACTTCTTCCGGTTCTTGGAAGCAGATTTCATTTAATTTGGCTCTGGTGCTATCGCCTACAGTCCCCGTTCCTTTTGTATAACCCCATGGTTTTAGAACATCTTCATAATATTTTTCCTGAAATCTAATTACTGCCTTTTTTGTTTTTTCACCAAAATAGTCAGTTATTTCTCCTTCAGGATATATGTCTGGAAACTTAGCCAAGCATTTCTGAAGTTCTGTTACTTCTTTCCCTTTTGACCCCTTTGTTAAGCGGCTTTTAAATTCAAAAACAGGTTTTTTAATAATAATCTTTTCTCTCAAGCCGTCTTGGTCTTCGTCTTTAAAGCCGGCTTTTTCTAATATGTTTTTTGCTTTTTCAATATCAAATTCATAAATTTCTGAAGGCGCGTCAATCCCGTAGATTTCTGGCAAAATGGGGGATTGGACAATTTTTTGGTCAATTTCTTTTTTGTTAACTCCATAATTTAGAGCTAACCGGACTTCTTTTTCAGCCAGGACTTTTGATTTTTCTTGATTAAAAAATACTGCAAAATATCTTGGCAGAGAGAGCAAGTAAGTTTGCCAATTCCCGCCAATATTTACCGGCGAGTTTAAGGATAGTCCTTTAATTTTTCCTTGTTTAGCTGTTTCAATTAGTTCTTCTTCATTATCAAAAAATATAAATTTGATTTCAGAAATGTAGGGTTTTTCCCCGGAATAAAGAGAGTTAGCGGCCAAGGTTAAAGATTTTGTCCAGTTAGAATTTTGTTTTATCTTTTTTAATTTGTAAGGGCCTGATCCTATCGGTTTTAAATTAGAGGGTTCAAAAGCAAAATTCTCTGGAGAAACATTTTCCCAAATATGCTTTGGTAAAATCTTTAAGGCGCAATTTTCCAAAAAAGCGCTGTAGGATTTTCTTAGTGTAAATTTAACCCCCAAATCATTAATTTTTTCTATTTCTACTCCTACCCAGTTTGCCTGGAGAGGACTTTTGAAATCAGGGTTTTGGATTGTTTTGATAGTGAAAATTATGTCGTCAGAAGTAAAAGGAGTTTTATCTTGCCAGAAAATGTTTTCTTTCAGATAAAATTTATAAATTTTTCCATCTTCTTCAATCTCAGGATATCCTTTAGCTAAATCAGGAACTATTTGTAAGTTTTCATCGTATTTCATTAAACCGGAAAAGATAAGCTGAACTAAGTCCCGGTCAACATCGGAATTAGCGTAGACGGGATTGATAAATCTCGGTTGACCAATTACTCCTTCGGTGTAAGTTCCTCCTCTGGCTGGCGCGATTTCAGTATTTTTAAAATAAAAATTGAGCAAAAGAAAAGCGAAAGAGCCGAGAGCTAAAAGAAAAAAGGCAAAAAAAGCGATTTTTTCTTTTTTCGTTAGAACTTTAAAAAATTGCCTCCACCGAAATTTGGCGGGCCATTTTTTTATAAATAAAAATTTCCTCTTTTTTCTCATAGTCAATAACTTAATTTCTGACGACCGTCAGAAATTAAGTTATATCAGAAGTTAGAGAATGAGATTTGACAAGGCAAAAATAATAAATAAAACTCCGCAGATTACAGATGCCCAAAAGATTTTCTTTTGAATACCTCGTCTAGTGGCGTAAAAACCACCTCCTTCGCTTCCAAAAGCAGAGCCCAAAGCAGTCCCTCTTTGTTGAAGGAGGATAAAGACAATTAAGAGTATGGCAATAATAATTTGAGCGATCGGTAAAAATGTTTGCATAGTTTATCTAACTTTAATAATTTTCTTTTTTCTTGGAACATATAGTCCAAAAAGAAAATTTAGTGCCCAGATTATAACTGTTGTCCAGAAAAGAGGAAGGAGGCCGGTAATTTCTAAATCTTTTGGGAAAAGAATCTCTATTAACAAGACCAAGCCCATATTTATCACTAAACTAAATAGGCCAAAAGTCAATATCCTTAAGGGCAGGGAGACTGCTTTTAAAATTGGTTTAAGAAAAAAATTAATAAGACCTAAAACTCCTCCAATTATCAAGAGCATTAAAAAAGTGCCATAAAATTCTACCCCTGAAACAAACTTAGCAGCCAAAAAAAGACCTAATGCCCCAGAGATAATATGAAAGAGGAGTTTCCCTACGCGCATTAATATATGTTATCAGAACCTTACTAAGAAGTCAACATTGAAAAGTTTTGGGATTTTGGGTATAATTGATTACCTTCTTGGTTTATGAGAAACGATGATTTTATTAAAATTCGAGGGGCTAAGGTTCATAATCTAAAGAATATTAACATTGATATTCCCAGGAATAAATTAGTGGTGATTACCGGGATTTCAGGTTCCGGCAAGTCCTCCTTGGCTTTTGATATTTTATATGCTGAAGGGCAGAGAAGATATGTTGAAAGCTTATCTACCTACGCCAGGCAGTTTTTAGGAGTAATGGATAAACCTGATGTAGAAAGAATTGAGGGGATAAGTCCGGCTATTGCTATTGACCAAAGAAAGGTAGCTCATAATCCTCGTTCCACAGTGGGCACAATAACGGAGATTTACGATTATCTCCGTCTTTTGTTTGCCAGAATCGGAAAGCCCCACTGTCCGAAATGTAAAAAGCCAATTTCTCGGCAGACAGTTGACCAGATTGTTGGGCGGGTTTTGAAACTTCCTCAAAAATCAGAGATTACTATTTTAGCTCCGGTAAATTATTCTTTAGAAGAAGTTAAAAGAAAAGGATTTATTAGGGTAAGAATTAAGGGAAAAATTTATTTTGTTGATAAAGCTCCGGAAGACAACTTTAATCTTGAAATAGTGATAGACAGTTTAATTCTGGATAAAAATTTAGACAGAGCAAGATTAATTGATTCTTTGAAAATAGCTCTTCGTATTGGTAAAGGAAAAGTGAAAGTGAATCAAAAATTATTTACTAGCAACTTTAGATGTCAGGAATGCGGTATTTCTTTGCCAGAGTTGGAGCCGCGTCTTTTTTCATTTAATAGTCCTTATGGTGCCTGCCTAGGATGTATGGGATTAGGCGAGAAATTAGAAGTTGACCCAAAATTAATTATTCCAAATCCAAACTTAACTATTGCCGAGGGAGCAGTTAGGTCCTTGGCGCGGGCTTCAAATAAAATTGGCAGACGGAGTTATCTTTGGTGGCAGCTTTCTGATTTAGCAGATAGATACAATTTTTCTTTGGACCAACCAGTTGGGATTTTACCTGAGAAAATTTTAGATATTATTCTTTACGGAAATAAAGATTTTGAAGGCGTGATTCCTGGTCTTGAAAGAAAATATCATGAAACTAATTCCGACTGGACCCGCCAGGAAATTGAACAGTATATGGTAAAAAGGCAATGCTCTCAATGTTTAGGAAAAAGATTAAAACCGGAAGTGTTAGCAGTGAAAGTAGATGACAAATCAATTGATGAAATAGTAGAGATGCCAATTAGTCAAGCAAAACTCTTGTTTGAGAAAGAGTTTTCTAAAATTGGCCAGCCAATAGTTAAAGAAATTCTTATCCGTCTTCAGTTTCTTGTTGATGTTGGGCTTGATTATTTAACTTTGGATAGGAAAGCCGCTACTTTGGCTGGAGGAGAAGGACAGAGGATAAGATTGGCTACCCAAATTGGTTCAAAATTAACCGGAGTTTTGTATGTTTTAGATGAGCCATCAATAGGTCTTCATCCAAGAGATCAGGGAAAACTGATTGGGACGCTTAAAGAGTTGCGATATCTTGATAATACCGTTGTGGTTGTTGAACACGATCCTCTAACTATTCGCGCGGCAGATTTTGTAATTGATGTTGGCCCCGGAGCAGGAAAGCGCGGCGGCCGGATTATTTTTAAGGGAACACCAAAACAATTACTAAAGTCAAAAACCTTAACAGGCGAATATTTATCAGGGCGGAAGAGGGTTGAAGTGACATCAGAAAAATCAAAAGTCAAAACTCCCGCCTTCGCTAAAGTTTCGACGGGCAAGCAAAACTATTTAATAATTGAAGGGGCTCAGGAACATAATCTAAAAAATATTGATGTTAAAATTCCTTTTAATAAATTTGTTTGTATAACCGGAGTTTCTGGTTCTGGCAAGAGTTCTTTAATGAATGATATTTTAGCTAAAGCATTGCTTAAGAAGTTTTATCACGCAAAACAAGAGCCAGGCAAGTATAAGAAGATTTTAGGCGCTGAGTTCTTAAACAGGGTTGTTTTAGTTGACCAATCCCCGATTGGTCGAACGCCTCGTTCTAACCCAGCAACTTATACTGGCGCCTTTTCTTATATCAGAGAGCTTTTTTCAAAGACCCGGGAAGCCAAGGTTAGAGGATATTTGCCCGGCTGTTTTAGTTTTAATGTGAAAGGCGGTAGGTGCGAGGCTTGTGAGGGTCAAGGCCAGATTAAAATTGAAATGTATTTTTTGCCGGATGTTTATGTTGAATGTAAAGAATGTAAGGGAAAAAGATATAATAAAGAAGCTCTTGAAATTGAATACAAGGGAAAAAACATTGCCGAGGTTTTAGAAATGACAGTTGAAGAGGCCTTAGATTTTTTCAAAAATATCCCCGGTCTTTCTCGGAAATTAAAAACCTTAGATGAAGTTGGTTTATCCTATATCCAACTTGGACAGCCGGCCATTTCTTTGTCTGGAGGAGAAGCTCAAAGAGTAAAATTAGCTACTGAGCTTTCCAGAAAGTCATTTGGTAAGACATTATATATTTTAGACGAACCAACAACCGGTCTTCACCCAGACGATATTAAGAAATTGCTCAAGGTTTTAAGAGAACTGGTTAATAAAGGAAATACTGTCCTTTGCTGCGAGCACAATTTAGATATTGTTCGTAATGCTCAGTGGTGTATTGATCTAGGTCCAGAGGGAGGAGACGAGGGTGGATATATTGTGGCCGAAGGCGCGCCTTCGGATATAGCCAAGGTAAAAAAATCCTACACCGGCCAATATTTAAGGAGATAAGCTACTTATTTTTTTTCCAAAACTTATAATAAATACTATAATATAATAAGCAATTAATAGCAATCAATTTCATAATTCATAATTTAAAGAAACCATGAAAACCTCAAAATGCATCATTTTAGGAGGAATCGTATTATTCACACTTATTCTCGGCGTTCACGTTAATGCTCAGGGATTAGATTTATCAGGAATAGAACTTCCAAGCATTCCTCAAATCACTAAGCCAATTAACCAGATGACCATATCAGAACTGCAAGCCAAGATATCAGAGATAATGACAGCAATCCAGCAATTACAAGCAATACTGGCTCAAGTTTTTCAGCAAGGTTCAGGAATATATAACATCCCAAGCAGTTATTCATTCAGTTCTAGTCTAAAGTATGGAACATCATCAACAGAAGTAATCTATCTCCAGATATTCCTTAAT
>CAYPVI010000007.1:0-23055 GCA_964414135.1 uncultured Candidatus Saccharibacteria bacterium
CTGGAATATTTGGATGATGCTGGATTTCTAAATAAAAATTATCTTTTCCAAAAATTTCTTGATATTTTTGAGCTAATTTTTCCGCTTCTTCAAATTTCTTCGCTACTATTAAACGAGGGATTTTTCCCGCCAAACAAGCGGTCATAGCGATAAGTCCCTTGGAATGTTTCGCCAAGAGATTATCATCAATTCTTGGTTTATAATAAAAGCCCTCCAAATGGGCTTTAGTTATAAGTTTGACTAAATTTTTATAGCCCTCTTCGTTTTTTGCTAATAAAACAAGATGATATCTTTTATTGTCTATGTTTGGTCTTTTCTGGTTCATCCTTTCTTGAGCAACATAGACCTCACAGCCAATTATAGGTTTAATTCCTCTTTCTTTGGCTTTTTTATAAAACTCTATAGCTCCATACAAAACTCCGTGGTCAGTCAAAGCAACAGAATCCATGCCTAATTCTTTAACATAATCCAAAAGTTCATCAATCTTCGGCAAACCATCTAATAATGAATAATGAGAGTGAACGTGTAAATGGGTGAATTTCATAATTACAAATGAGTGAGGAAAAGAAAAGTAAACTTTTCTTTTCCAAACGAATGCCGTAATTATATAAAACGTTTGTTTTCTATATTTCTATAATTATACTATCTTACCCCGTTAGAGATTACGATGCAAGTTCTTGAAATAAAAAAGCCCGCGATAAGAATATCGTGGGCTGTGTTTTCTCTTTTATAGAGAATTTGGATCTGGGAGAAAGATTTCTTTAGTTGTTTCATAATCCTCCCAAGCATGGTCAAAGAACAGAGTAAGCGCTGCATCGTCTACCAGTGATCTATTAGTAAAAAGCGCTATGTCAAAAGTTGCTTCATACCAATATTCATTTCCTTTTCGGCAGGGAACTGCTATGTCTTTCCAAGCCGTTTTCTTATCTTCTCCACGTATAAAAAGAACTTTTTCCAAATAGGAATGTTCTTCGCAATGCTCATAAGGCAGGGTAATCATTATTTTGTCTTTTTCCGTGCTTATCTCAAGCATCTCCACAGTTTTTTTATCATGTTCTATCTGACGTAGATTGTGATATTTAGAAAGAGGGACCATCACAGTAATAAAAGGCAATAGGAAAACAATGGTTAAGGGAAGTATTATCCAACCAGAAACTTGCTTTTTGCCACTACCAACGATGCCGCCAACGATGCCGCCAAAGATGCCGCCAATGATGACACCAAAGATGCCGCCAACGCCGCCGCCAACGCCGCCGCCAATGATGCCGCCAAAGATGCCGCCAACGATGCCGCCAACGATGCCGCCAATGATGACACCAAAGATGCCGCCAACAACGATGCCGCCAACGATGCCGCCAAGGATGAGATTGCAATCTGTTATTTGATTGCTGTAAGCAACCAAATACAGAGCGATTATCGAAATTAGCGATAACCCAGCCGCTATTAGAGCGGTTTTGGTTTCAGGTTTTATCTTTTTGGCAAATCCTTCCGGTTGACCTGTTTCCCTTTCTTCTTCTTGTTCTTCTGTTTTTTCTGTTTCTTGTTCTTCCGGTTCAATTTTTTCCTCATTCTCAGACATCTTTTTTCCTTTCAAGAAAATGTTTAATTTACAAAGACCAATTTTTAAACTATCTGTATTATATACTCTTGTTTTAGTTTGTCAAGTTTTACTACCAATTTTGTTAAAATAGGAATAAAATAATAAAATGAAGTATCCTAATTTTAGAGAAGAAAAGAAGTTGTGGAGAAAAGGATATAAGATAGTGATTGGATTAGACGAAGTTGGCAGGGGTGCTTTGTGTGGTTCCGTTGTTGCTTGCGCAATTACAATATTTGGAAATCAAAATTTCAAAATCCAAAGTCCAAAAATAAAAGATTCAAAAAAATTAACACCGAAGAAACGAGAAGAGATTTATGAGATATTGAAGGAAAATCCAAACATAGAATGGGGGATTGGTAGGGTTTCAGAGAAGGTTATAGATAGAATCAATATTTTAGAAGCAACAAAATTAGCAATGAAAAGAGCAGTGAGGAACTTAGAGAGGAAATGTTCTTGCTCTGATTTTTTGATAATTGATGGGAATTTTGGTATAAATTTAGATATTCCTCAAAAATCAATTATTAAAGGAGATGAAAAAGTTTTTTCTTGCGCTGCTGCCAGTGTTATTGCTAAAGTTACCAGGGACAGAATGATGTTGAGATATCATAAAAAATATTCCCGGTATGGTTTTGACAAGCATAAAGGATATCCAACAAAATTCCATAGGCAAATTATAAAAAAATATGGTTTTTGTAAAATTCACAGAAGGAGTTTTAGGGTTTCTTGACCTTGTAAGAGACAGGTTGCCACAGGCAACTGTCAGATGCTATAAGCGTCTTATTTCTGATGGGGTTGAAAAATTTTGATTATTTTGTTAGGATAGATTTATTATGGCAGTTCCAAAACAAAGAAAGACAAAATCAAGAAGGAATCAGCGGAGGATGCATATTTTTCTTGAAGCTCCAAAATTAACGCCTTGTCCAAAATGCGGCAAATTGGTTTTGCCCCATACAGTTTGTTTAAACTGCGGGTTTTATAAAGGAATAGAAGTGATTGATGTTATGAAGAAATTAACCAAGAAGGAAAAGAAGAAAAAACAAAAAGAAATAGCAACCAAAGAAAAGGAAGAAAAGAAGGGGAAATCATTAACCATGGAAGGGTTATCTCAAAAATAATTATTATGGCTTCTCGTCATCTATCACGTTCAATAGTAATGCAAAGTTTATATGAGTGGGACTTTTCCGGCAAGAAACCGGGGAATTTAGAGAAGATTGTTGAGAAAAATATTAAAGAATTTGGACCAGGGCTTGAAGATAAGGATTTTGTCTGGCAATTAGTTAATGGAGTTATTTCAAAACTTTCTGACATAGACAAGATTATTGAGAAAGCAGCTCCGGAATGGCCAATTGAACAAATAACTATTGTTGATAGAAATGTTTTAAGAATCGGGCTCTACGAACTTTTATACGGAAACAAAGAAGAAGTTCCGCCAAAAGTTGCAATAAACGAGGCAATTGAGTTGGCTAAGACATTTGGTGGAGAAAGTTCCGGAAAATTTATTAATGGTGTTTTAGGAACCGTATTTAAAGAAATTGAGAAAAAGTAATATGGATTTAAAAGAAAAATTTAAAGATTTAGAAAAGAAATTAAATATTAAGTTTAAAAATAAAGATTTACTTGTTCAGGCCTTTGTTCATAGATCTTTTTTAAATGAAAATCTTAATCTTGAACTTTTAAATAACGAAAGATTAGAATTTTTAGGAGATGCAATATTAGAACAGGTGGTTACAGAACACTTGTTTAGAAAATATCCTAAAAAGCCGGAAGGCGATTTGACTAGTTGGCGGGCAGCTTTAGTTAATGCTAAAATGTTGGCAAGAGTTGCCAGAAATATAGGTTTCAATAACTTCCTTTTGCTTTCCCAGGGAGAATTAAAGGAAAAAGGTAAAGCTCGTCAATATATTTTAGCTGATACTTTTGAGGCATTTATTGGAAGTTTGTATCTTGACCAAGGATTAAATTCTTGCGGAGATTTTATTAAAAAACATTTAATAAAAGAATTACCCCATATTATTGAAGCCCGTCTTTTTATGGATGCTAAATCACATTTTCAGGAAAAAGCTCAAGAAAGGTCGGGAATTACCCCCAGTTATAAAGTTTTGAAAGAACAGGGCCCGGATCATATTAAGCATTTTATTGTCGGTGTTTTACTCGACAAGGATTTAATAGCAGAAGGGGAAGGTTCTTCAAAGCAAGAGGCAGAAGAAGCGGCAGCTAAAGAAGCCCTGAAAATAAAAGCTTGGTAAAAGGTATATAAATATATAATCTTAAATTAATTTTATGATTCGTATTCGTTTTTTCAGAGTCGGTAAAAAAAATCAACCTTCTTTTAAGATTGTGGTTATTGATAAGAGAAGGCCTCCAAAAGGCGGTCGTTTTGTGGAGGAAGTTGGATCTTGGAACCCTTTAACCAAAAAAAGAATATTGAGAGCAGAGCGAATTAAATATTGGCTCTCGGTAGGAGCTAAACCATCAGATAGTGTCCATAATTTATTAGTAAAAGAAAAAATCTTAGAAGGTAAAAAAATCCCCGTTCATAAAATAAAAAAGAAAAAAGAAACCAAGGAACCTAAAAAGGCAAAAGCTGAAGAGAAAAAAGAGGAGTTAAAACCCGAAAATACCAAAGAAGAGAAACCTAAAGAAACAACTCCAAAAGACGAAGGGTTGACCCCGTAGAGAAAATTTGACTGCTTTCGGCAAAAAGTATTTTGCAAAGCAAAATACCTGTCAAATTTCTTCTACGGGGTTGACACAATCTTTAAAAAAAGTATAATTAAAAATAGTAGCTTTTAAGATTCCTGTTCTCTGGATAGATAGAAAATCAGATGAACAGAAAAGGTCGGGCTGCTTAGTAAGAAAATTAACTTGAATGATTTATGGCAAAAGATACTGACAAAGATTTTCTTGAGTTTATTGTTAAGGCGCTGGTTGACCACCCAGAAGACGTCAAACTTGACCGAAGTGTTGATGAAATGGGAGTTTTACTTTCTTTGAAAGTAAACCCCGAAGACATGGGTCAAATCATTGGTCGAGCCGGTTCAACTGCTAGAGCTATTAGGTCTTTAGTTCGAATTGTTGGCTTAAAAAATCATGCCAGAGTGAACTTAAAGATTGAAGAGCCGGAAGGCGGTAGAGCAGTTGCTCAAGAGAAAAAAGCTTCATCTGAAGGATTGGAAGATTTGAAGCTGTAATCTCGGAAAAGATTTATCTTTTCGGAAAACAGTGCTACTATTTATGGTAGGACTGTTTTTGTTTACTTTATGATAAAGTTTGATATCATCACAATTTTTCCAGAGATTTTTAATTCTTATTTTTCAGAGAGTTTGATTTCGCGAGCTATAAAGAAAAAACTGATAAAAATTAATGTTCACAATTTGAGAGATTGGACTTCTGATAAACACAAAACCGTTGACGATAAGCCATTTGGCGGTGGGTTTGGAATGGTGATGAAAGTAGAACCAATTTTTAAAACCGTATCGGCTTTAAAAAAAAGAACAAGAAACAAGAAACAAGAAAAAAAAGTGATTTTATTTACCCCTCGCGGCAAAAAGTTTAATCAAAAAACAGCTTATCAGTTTAGTAAGTTAGACCAACTAATTTTGATTTGTGGCAGATATGAAGGAGTGGACGAAAGAGTAGCTAAACGTATTGCTGATGTTGAATTATCAATAGGGGATTATGATTTAATGGGCGGAGAATTGCCAGCTATGATAACTATTGAAGCGGTATCAAGATTAATTCCCGGGGTTTTAGGCAAGAAAGAATTATTAAAACAGAGAATAACCAAAGAGAAGGGCTTCATTGAATATGCTCAATATACCAGACCAGAAATATTTAATAAATGGAAAGTTCCTAAAGTTTTAGTTTCCGGAAATCATAAAAAAATAGAAGAGTGGCGCAAAAAACACAGAAAAATCATTGAAAAATAATAATTTTTATGATAAGTTAATGATTACAAATGGGCAGGTGGCGGAGCAGTCAAACGCACGAGTCTGTAAAACTCGCGACTTCGGTCTACGGGGGTGCGAATCCCTCCCTGCCCACGTTTTTTTGCCGAGGTAGCTCAGTTGGCAGAGCATCCCCATGGTAAGGGGAAGGTCACGAGTTCGAATCTCGTCCTCGGCTCTATGGCAAAAAAGAAAAAACCATTTATAAAACTTCAGTGCAGCGCTTGTAAAAGAATAAATTATTTTACAAACAAACCCAAAACTATGGAGGGTAAGTTAGAGTTGAAGAAATTCTGCAAGTGGTGTAGAAAGCATACGGTACACAAGGAAGGGAAGAAGTAATATGGAAATAAAAATTGTAAAAGATCCAATAAGTAAAAAGGAGCTTATTGATGTTGCCAAAAAACAATTTGGTGAGTTAGTGAAAGCAGTTGTTGATGTTGAGCAGGGGATAATGGCAATAGGTGGAGATATGCATGCTGATGAAGAAGTTGTTTTAATGGAACAGGAAGGGTCAAAAAGAGAACATACTTGGGGAATTAATCTTTATCCTGAAAAGAGCGGAGAGGAATTAATTGAATTTAATTCAATTGTTAATCTTAAGCCCTCTTTTGGCAATCGTTCCCGAGGGGTTGACAATCCTGAAATTAAAGAGAAAATAAGAAATATTGTAGAAAAATTAGTTTCAAAATGAGAAAGTTTATTCATAAAGAATTGGCCTCGGGAAGATGGTTTGAGCTTTCTTTGGTAGAGCAATTAGCAAACATTGGCAGCGAGGTAAGTCGGGCGCGAAAATGGAAAGGTAAAGATGAGAAATTTTTTTGGGGCGCAGTGGAAAGAACTCTTGAACTTTTTGACTTAACCCTTGAGGATAAACGTTGGCGAGGTCGTCTCCGGGAAATTGCCCGGGCTAGAGAATTATTCTGTGATGCCGTTTACGGCGGTAAAGAATACAGAACCACACTTGAAGACCTGGACCAATATTTCTTTCATTACGCCTACTGTGCTCAAGTAAATAAAATGGGTCCGTAGTTCAATTGGCAGAGCGCTGGTCTCCAAAACCAGAGGTTCCAGGTTCAACTCCTGGCGGACCCGCCTTCGCCCGCCATAGCGGGCTTCGGCGGGCAAAGCCCGCAAGAAGCTCGCGACGGCGGGATTTTTCTTGGTTTTTCTGCTGAAATAATATAAAATGAAAATATGGCAATCTTAGAAATTAAAAAATTTAATGAGCCGGTTTTGAGGAAAAAGTGCGAGAAAGTAAAAAAAGTTGACGAAGAGATAAAAAAACTTATTGTTGATATGGCTCAGACAATGAAAGAAGAACAAGGAATTGGTTTGGCAGCTCCTCAGGTTGGAGTATCAAAAAGAGTGATTGTTGTCCAGACTGACTTAGAAGGTCGGCGGATTTTAGCTTTGGTTAATCCTAAAATTATAAAAAAGAGTCAGGAAAAAGAAAAGGATGAAGAAGGCTGTTTGAGTTTCCCCGGAATTTTTTTAGAAATAAAAAGAGCTAAAGAAGTAGAAGTTGAAGGATTGGATATAAAAAGGGAAAAAATTAAGTTGAAAGCAAAAGGACTTTTGGCTCGAGTTTTCCAACACGAAATTGACCATTTGGATGGTGTTTTATTTATTGATAGAATAAGCTTTTGGCAAAGATTGAAAATTCGAAAAAAACTACAACAACGCGACCCGGCGGCGTAGTCAACGCGACCCGGCGGCGTAGTAATTTAATGCCACTAATTGATTCTCTAATTCAAGATGGCTGGTTAAAGACGCCAAGAATAATCGGTTCCTTTAAAGAGATAAAAAGGGCTGATTTTATGCCAGAAGATATGAGAAATTTAGCTGAACTTAATGAAGCCCTGCCGATTGGCTATAATCAGACAATTTCCCAGCCATTAACAGTTGCTTTTATGTTAGAACAATTACAGCCGGAATCAGGAAATAATATTTTAGATATTGGTTCCGGCTCTGGCTGGACAACAGCCCTGCTGGCTCAAATAGTGGGCCCAAAGGGAAAAATTACAGCAATAGAAATAGTTCCAGAGCTAAAAAAATTCGGTGAGAAGAACGTGGCTAAATATAATTTTATAAAAAAAGGGCTCGTGGAATTTATTTGTGCTGATGGCTCAAAAGGTTATAAAAAAGAAGCGCCTTTTGATAAAATTTTAGCTTCGGCCGCTGTTCAAGAAAAGATTCCTCAGGCATGGAGAGAGCAATTAAAAATTGGTGGCAGAATGGTAACGCCGGTTGGCTCTTCAATCTGGGTTATTATAAAAAAATCTAAAAAAGAATTTAAGGAAATTAAACATCCCGGCTTTGCTTTTGTTCCCTTGATTGAGAAATAACGCTTGCGTAATTGTGTAATGTCGGGTTTAAACATTCAAACGGTTTAAAAAATGAAATATCTTTTTACGATATTATTAATATCAATTGTAATTGTTTTGTTTGGCTGCATTTTTATTTATCAAGGGACCTATTTTCCAAAAGAACCCGACTCTACCGAAACAATAATTTTTTTAGTTAAACAAGGAGAAGGAGCTAAAGAGATTTCAATTAACTTAAAAAAACAAGACCTGATTAAAGACAGTTTTCTTTTTAGAGTTTATGCCTTAGCCCAGGGTCGGGCAGAAAAACTGCAAGCTGGAGAGTATGAATTATCTCCCGGAATGGCCATTCCTGAGATTGTAAATAAATTAGCTTCAGGAGATAGAATTAAAAAGATGATAACAATAATTGAGGGCTGGACTATAAAAGATATCGCCAATTACTTAAAAGCAGAAGAAATAGATCCGGACTTGGAAGGTTATCTTTTTCCCGATACTTATGAAATTTCTCCTGAAGACGGGATTGAAGAGATTATTGAAATAATGCTTGCTAATTTTGATAAGAAGCTGACTTCAGAATTAAGAGAAGAAATTTCTTCGCAGGGAAAAACCATTCATGAAATAGTAATAACAGCTTCTTTAATTGAAAAAGAAGTTAGAACTCTTGAAGATAAAAAAATTGTTTCTGGAATTTTGTGGAAAAGATTAGAATGGGACATTCCTCTTCAGATTGATGCCACTATTGCTTATATCACTGGCAGAAAAACAACAAAAATTACTAAAAAAGAACTCCAGATTGATTCTCCTTACAACACTTATAAATATAAAGGACTGCCACTGGGCCCTATTTCCAATCCCGGCCTGGAAAGTATTTTGGCAGCGATTTATCCTCAAGAAAGCCAATATTTTTATTATTTATCCACTCCGGAAGGAGAAACAATTTTCTGCAGAACCTTGAAAGAACATAATGAAGCTAAAGTCAAATATTTAAAGTAGGGGCTTTGACGTTTATTGCGATAATTGATACAATAGGGTAAAGCTTATGCAAAAGAAAATAGCAATGATTATTGCTTTTCGGGATTTTCGCGACGAGGAGTATTTTATTCCAAAACAGACATTAGAAGCTACTGGAGCTGAAGTTACTACTGTTAGTACTTCTTTACCCTCACACCAAAATTCCGAAGTAATTTCTGGTAATGGGGGTTTTGGAAAAGCAATTGGGAAGCTAGGCGGAGAGGCAGAGATTAATGTTTTACTCAAAGACCTTAAAGTAGCAGATTACGACGCAATTTTATTTATTGGAGGGCCGGGAGCCGCTAATTACATAGAAAATGAGGTCTGTCATAAGATTGCCAGAGAAGCGGTTGAAAATAATAAGGTTTTGGGAGCAATTTGTATCGCTCCGGCAATTTTAGCTAAAGCGGGAGTTTTAAATGGTAAAAAGGCAACTGTTTGGAGTTCTGTTATGGATAAATCTGCTGTTAAAATTTTAGAAGAAAATGGAGCAATTTTCCAAAATGACCCAGTGGTTGTAGATGGAAAAATAGTTACCGGAAACGGGCCCGGCGTCGCCAAAGGATTTGCCGAAAAAATAATTGAAATCATACATTAGAAATGTCTATTTTTGAAAATCTTCCAATATTTATTTTTCTTTTAGCTTTTTTTGTTATTTTTGTTATATTTATTTTTGGGGGATTTGTTATGTTAAAAGCAGGAAGCGATGTCCAGAAAATAAAAAGAGGCAGGAGAATCCTATTAAATTCTCTCTATGCTCTTCTTATAACCCTGCTAATTACTTTTGTTTTCTTCTTAGTTACTTATCTGCTTCAAAAGGGAGAAGTTTTAAAACCACCCGAAGTTCCCGGAGAATTTCCTCCTTCTCTTGCTGCTGGCTTTCCTCCAGCTCCTCAATTTATTGAAATTGGCGAGTATTATTTTAACGGACCCTGGTCATTGAAAAAGAATAATGTTATGGATAAAGCCGGGGTGTTTACAATTTTATGTAAAAAAAACGGGGAATATGATATAATCTATATTGGGGAAAACGAAAAAGCAAGTCGTCTTTCAGAACATAGTCAATATAGATGCTGGCTGGAAAACTGTAATCAAGAAATCAAGAATCTTTATCTGGCAGTTTTTTGGATACCAACAGGCGAATCTGATTATGCTGCGAGAAGAGAACTCAAAGAGGAATTAGAAAAGCAAATTAATCCGCCTTGTCCTCCGCCATCGGAGGAATAGGAAAAGTAATTATGAAATCTTCAATATCTGAAAAATTTACCCTGGAGAAAAGCTTAGTTTATGTTGCAGTAGCGGCTATTTTAATAGTTTTTGGATTTATATTTTATTTATTCTTCGGTCAATTAACAAAGAGTATCCAAATTCTGGCGCCTAATGGAGGTGAAGAATGGGAAATTGGACAGAGCTATGAAATTAACTGGAAGGCAAAAGGATTGCAAAAAGTTGGCATTGTTTTGTTTAAAGGAATAGAACCAAAATGGATTGCCAGAGATGTTAATGCTGCTTTGGAAAAATACGAATTGAAGATTTACCCCGGCCAAGAATACGGAGATGATTATTGGATTGCTGTTTTTGAATATCCCTGGCAGAAAGGCAATAAAATAGATTATTCAGACGGAGCTTTTATAGTTACTTATCCGGAACTTGCTAGTTGTGACGGCTTGTCTATTGAGAGTGAATGGCTTTATTTGCCGAGCGATTTGCCAAATTTAAGACGGGTTTTTATTACGGAAGAGAGTTTTACCGGAAACTTAAACGGGCTGGAGGGAGCTGACCAAAAATGTCAAGGAGAAGCTGAAAAACAAGGCCTTGATGGAAAATGGCATGCCTTTCTTGGAGGGGATAGTAATGAGGATATAGCCACTGAGCGTCTAAAAAGAACTCCGAGGAAGACAGACGGCGTTTTTATTGCCGCTATTCCATCCGCCACTCTGATTAGAGGAGCAACTTGCCATCAGCTTCTGGGAAAAAACTTTAATGAGTTTTTAGAGAAATTTTCAGACCTTGTAATAATCAATGAGGAAAAGTTAGAAAATGATTTTCTGAAAGATATGGAAAATCTTTGGCTGGGACGTTTTGATGAAAAGAGTAAAAAAAATTGCACCACCATTGCCGCCGCTCTTTTAGTTCCCTACAAACCCCTTGTTGAAGAATACAGTTTTACTACTACTTGTCAGAACTGGACTCAAGAAAATGAGTTAGTTCAGGGTTACCCTGTGCCTACGGGAGAAGCAAAGCCGTCGTTTCCCACCTGCTATACTTTGGCTGGGCAATTTACCGACGCAGTTGCTTTGGGTGGATTGGCCTCTGGTTTGACAGGCAAGGGCAAAGATACTGTTTTTACTCCTTATCAAGGAAAAGGCTGCAACACTAAGCAGAAGCTTCTCTGTATTGAAGAGTAAGGGTTGACAAGTATTTAGATTATAGTTAATATTAAATAGCCGTAGACAATGGGCAAATTAAGACCCATCAAGGCAAATGTTTTTTGCTGTCTATGGAGGCAGCATTTTTTTTATAATTGGAAGCGAGGAAGAAATACAAAAGTTCACTTTTGTATTTCGACCGAGTGATTAATTATATAGCATTAAGACTCTATGGCTTTAACTAAAGAACAAAAACAAAAAGTTATTGAGAAATTAAAAGAAAACATTGCTCAGCAAAAATCAATGGTTTTTGTGGCAACTGAGGGTTTAAAGGCAAAGGAGCTTTTTGATTTAAGAAAAAAATTGAAAGCAGCCGATTGTTTATTAATCGTTGCTAAAAAAACCTTATTGGATGTAGCTTTTAAAGAAAAGAAAGTTGGAATTGACCCAGAAAAATTAGCAGGCCAGGTTGCTTCAGTTTTTGGTTTTAAAGATGAAATTTCTTCAGCTAAAATTCCTTATAATTTTTCATTGGAAAATAAAAATTTAAAAATCTTAGGAGGATTTTATGAAAATAAATTTAGAGACGCTGAAGAAATTATTACTTTAGCAAAAATACCGAGCAGAAAGGAGCTTTTGGCAGGGCTCGTTGGAAGCATTTCGGCTCCAATTTCGGGATTTGTAAATGTTTTACAAGCCAATATTAAAGGTCTAATATATATTCTTAAACAAGCTAAAACATAAAAATTATGACTGAAGAAAAAAAAGAACAACCAAAAGAGGAAAAGAAAGAAGAAAAGGAGGAAAAAATTGAAGTGCCAAAGAAATTTAAGGCATTAGTTGAAGACATAGAAAAAATGTCTGTTTTGGATTTGGCAGAATTAGTTAAGATTTTAGAGAAGAAATTCGGCGTTTCGGCAGCTGCTCCGGTTGCTGTCGTTCCGGATGGCGCTCCGGCTGGCGCTGAAGCAGCCGAAGAAAAGAGTGTTTTCAATATTGAGTTGACTGGAGTAGGGGAAAAGAAAATTGAAGTAATTAAAGTGGTCAGAGATGCAATTGGAAAAGGTCTCAAAGAGGCAAAGGACTTGGTTGATGCAGTAGCCAGCGGTGCTCAGGTGATTAAAGAGAACGTCAAAAAAGAAGAAGCAGGAGAAATCAAAAAGAAATTTGAAGCCGCCGGTGCAAAAGTAGAACTGAAATAACACTAAAATTAAACCTTTCTTCTTGACAAAGATCTTTGTTTTTTATATATTAAAGATAGAATTTTTAGTATTTTTACCTTTCCGTCAGGAAGGGCCAGTACCAAGGGTTGGGTCTTAGGATCCAACCTTTTTATTTTTCATAATTTCCCTTGAAATTTTTAAAGATGCAAAAGCTTGACTTTTTTAAACAATGAGTGTAATATGATAATAGTTCCTTAAATTAAGAATAGTAGAAATTTTCAGAAAGGAATAGGAAATGAAAGAAGAAAAAAATAGCTTTACTTTAACGGATTTGTTGCTTGTGATAATAATTATTTTGGCCCTGGTGGTTATTTTTATTCCTACCATTAAAAAAGAAATGGTTATCACTACAATGTCTGTAGGTCAGCCAGAGCCTGAAGTGGAACCAGCTAAATTCTACGTAGTCACAGGCAAATGGGTCAAAAATCATTGGGGTTATGGTTATGTTCAATTTAAAGATATTGGCCCTGACAGAGCATTAGATCAAGTTTTTTGTGGAGATAAAATATCTCCTTTTATTGAATTTGATCCAGAAACAGGCTATTCCGGAGAATTTATTTTTGATCCAAATTCACCAGGTTGGGATGAGTGGCTTAAAAGATTTGACCTGGTTCTTGAAGAGCATGCCAAAAAGCTAAAGCGATAAAATCTAAGACGGTAAAGAAAATAATTTCGCTACAATCCTGGGTGGGTTCATTTCCCCCTCAGAAAGGCCGGATTGCGTAAATCCGGCTTTTTTATTTTTTTCGGGCTTTAATTTAGACCTTGACTTTATTCTTTGTTTTTATATAATAAAGATAGAACCTTTTAATTGCTTTTTATAGTTCGTTTTCATTTCAAAAGATGAAAGGCAGCTTCAGCCTTAATGTAGTAGGTCTGGATGTTCATTTTTTCTCTTAATGACATCCAGGCCTTTTTATTTTCATAATTTCTCTTGAAATTTCCCAAATTCCGAGGTAGAATAAAAAAAATAATAAACTAAAACCATTCATTTATGAATCCTTATCAAGAGCAAATTAAAAAGTTTTGTGAAGAGAGGAATTGGAATCAGTTTCACAATCCAAAAGATATTTTATTAGGTATTGTTGAAGAAGTCGGCGAGTTTAGAAATATAGTTAAATGGGAACAAGACCCGGAAGTAATTAAAAAGCTTCTTTTTGAAAAAAAAGAAGAAGTAAAAGATACTGTTGGCGATATATTCTGGTTTTTGTCATTGTTGGCAAATAGCTGTAACGTTGATATTGATGAAGCAATTCAGATGACTATTGAAGATAATAAAAAGAGGTTTCCTGTTGAGAAGACAAAAAACAAACACACAAATATCTATCTTGGAGGACACGATGGGAAATATCAGTAGATCTATGAAAGAAAAAAAATAGACCTGGTCCCATTTTTCACCCCATTTTTCGTTTCCCTCTTGACAAGATAGTTTGTTTCTGTATAATGGAAGTAGTTCTTTTAAGCTATTGACTATCGCGTTAGCCGAACCCGGTTCAATTCCCTCCGATATCCAATACTGAGATTAATACTGGGTCCAATACTGGATAATTTTCTGAATTTGGGTTCGGCTATTTTCAAAATAGCTTTTTGGTATCCTCCTTTCCTCGTGGAAAGGCTAAATCGAAGGGTTGGATCATTTTACGATCCAACCTTTTTATTTTTCATAATAAAAAAAATAGACCTGTCCCCATTTTTCAAACACACAAATATCTATCTTGGAGGACACGATGGGAAATATCAGTAGATCTATGAAAGAAAAAATTAAGAAAATAGAGTTGACCCCATTTTTTGAATTATTGACAGAGTTGAATAATAGACGTATACTCTAAAGTAGTATTTTCCAAATAGAATATAGAAAATAAAAGACTAAGAAAGGGGATTGAAATGGCTAAAATATATCAAGCGTTTGTTCTAGGGGAGACGAGGCAAAAAGAAAAGGATGAGAAAAGCCAAAAAGAAAAGGAAAAAGATAAAAATGCCCCAGGTATTGTTCCGGGAAGAGGCGAGAAGCTAATCCAGAAATTGAAAGACGGAGGGTATAACGTTTTAGTTTCTGGCACATCTTGTGATGGTATTCCTATAAGTATAATTGTAGGCGCAGAACGAGGCGACCACAATGGTATAAAAATGGATTTTTATACCATTGTGGATGGATTAGGACTATGGTTCAGCAGCGGGAACTGGTATCGTGTAGAAAGTTAATCAAAGCGTGACAGGGAACGATTCTCCTCAAAATAAAAGGGCATGTATAGATTTCTCTACACGCCCCTTTTTATATCTCTTTTTACATTTCTGTTTTGCCCGAGGCCCGACCTCGGGCAGTTTTGGTATAAAGGGGTTGACAAAGTTTTTAGTTTCGCTATAATAAAAAGGTGTTCTTTGACAGTAAAATATTAATATTAGGGAGGATTTAACAATGTCAAACTTATTTTGTGCAGCTTTAACGAAAAGTGGCAGAGTTTTTGTAGCGACTAGTCGGCAAAAAATCAAAACAAAGATTCAAAAAAACAAAATTGCTTGGCGTAATGTTGTGATTTACTTTTGTCAACCATGGGGAGATGACGGCGAAATAAAAATAAAACAGAAAAGTAGGAAAAAAGTAAAATTTAGACCTAATTCAGCCCAGATCAAGAATTTAAGAGTGAAATGCAGAGAATTTGTCAGGAGTTGAAGTAAACCCTTGACACGATTTTTTGATATGGTTTAAGATAAAAACAGAAAGGACAGGAAAGCAAAGCTTACAAACGATGGCTGATGAATCATGGAAGATGTCTTAAGGATGGTAGGGATAATTACTCCACTTACATTTGAATGTCGTACTGGCACGTTGTAGGTGATATAATCACCATTGGCTTTCTTTCCTGTCTTATTGTTCTTTTACGATATTGTTTTTCCATCTTTATACATATGTTCTCCTTTTCGGAGAACGTAAGGGCGGTTTTGCAAGAATGCAAACTGCCCGTTTTTTTTGACCCTGTAGTAGAATTTTGATAAGTGTTTTGCTCTGCAAAACACTTTTAAGTCGAAGGCAGTCAAATTTTCTCTACGGGGTTGACAAAAGTTTTAAAATTTGCTATAGTGTTGTTTATAAAGAGAAAGGGATATTATATCTGGACACTGGATTAGATTGGTTTTTCCTCCCTAATCCTGCCCGGCAGCTGTCGGGCTTAGTGTCCAGATATAATACCCCTTTTTTATTTTCCCATCACTAACCCGTTTAGCGGGGCGTAAGGGCAAGGGGTTGACAAGGTTTTTTTGATATGGTAAGATGAAAACATAAAGGACAGGGAAGTAAAGTTTTACAAACAATGGCTAACAAAGCATGGAAGATGTCTTAAGGATGGTTAGGGATAATTACTCCGCTTACATTTGAACGTCGTACTGGCGCGTTGTAGGTGATATAATTGTCATTGACTTTCTTTCCTGTCCTATTGTTCTTTTACGTTCTTTGTCTTTGTATAAGTTCTCCTCATTGGAGAATACTGGGGCGGTTTTGCATAAAGCATACCGCCCATTTTTTTTGACTTGACGGATTGGTTTGAGTTAAGAGTGCGGGATTCGAACCAAAATCAATTTAGCGGAGCGTATTTTATTCAGATTCAAGGCGTGAGGAGTGAAGTGTATCCTCTGCGATACATAAGCGACGAACAACGCAGAAGATGGATAAAATACGCCCGCCCGAAGGGAAGGAAAGAATAGGCCAATTTCTTCGTTCTTCCTCCTCGATGTGTCACAAGGGACACACCTTCGTCGTCACGCCTCGAACTTAGCCTATTCTTTCTCTTCTAAATTGATTCTGGTTCGAATCCCGTACTCTTACGGTAGAATAAAAATAGAAAAAAGTTTTTTAACAATTTAATATTAACCAGAAAAGAAAGGAGATGGATTATGAATAATCAAGTAAAAGAAAAGGCAGAAATAAATAAGCGGCCATTGGGGTTCAAAGGACCGCCGAGACAAAACCAGCAAAAATTCAAAGACAAGAAATTAAGATTATTAAAACAAGCAAAAAAACGATTCGACACCAAAAAATCCAAAGTAGAGACAACGATTAAAAAAAAGGATTGCAGCGCTGCGACCGCTGATAAATTGTTAGAATTGATTTCTCAGGGAAAAGCTGAAAATGTTGATTTGATAAGAACGCTTTTAGATGAGTTATGGAGGCAAACTATGAACGGCGGTGTACTCTACGACAGTGTAATTAGAGCAGCGCAGAAATCTATAAGAGACATGGAGTCTTTAAACTAAAAAGGGCAGAAATAATGACAAATTTTGTCAGGAGAAAAATTTCCGCCCTTTTTTATTTGCGGGATTTCGCAGATTTAGTTTTTCTCTACGGGGTGTGGATGAACTGTGGAAAAGTTTTACTTGACTATTTTGTTGGCTTATAATAAGATTATCTATTGTACTACTTTTTCAATTATATCATAAAAACTATCTAGGAGGAGGAAACTAGATTTAAAATTTTGTTTTTTAATGATAAAATTTATAAAAAAGGATTTGTAGGAGTTCAAACTTTAGTATGTGATTTTTTTGTATATTAAAGCTTGAACTCCTTTTTTATTTAGAGGAAAGGTCGGCCAAGAGTGGCTTACCCTAAGTTCTTCTTCGGAGGGGCAAGGGAAGACCTTAGGAGGAACCTAAGGCAAGCCACTTTACGATTATTAATTAATTAACCCAGTTAAATAATTTGCTTCGCAAATTAAAATCGAAAATTTTATTTAACAGGGTATAAAACAAAAATGAAAAAGATAATAATTAGTCTAGCTGTAATTGGCATAGTTGCTGGAATTACTTTGGGGATTACTGGCGCTTTCTGGACTGACCAAGGCGTTAGTGAAAATCAGTCCTTTGTATCTGGCAATTTGAATCTAAGACTATCCAATGATGGCACTAGCGGTAGTTGGGATGATAATGTAACTCAAACTTGGGACGTACAAAACATGACTCCGGGCGGCACTCCTTATGTGTCAACTCTGTATATGAAAAACAATGGTTCGGTAAATGCTGATTATCTTAAGTTTACTCTTAAAAACACTCCTACTCCGGGTGGAATGGATAAAAAAATGAGAATTACTCAATTAGATTATGCAGGAAAGAGCTTACTTACTGGCGGAGCAGGTACCAATGTAGCGCCAACAGATTGTGATATAAAGGTAGGTCATAGAAATTCAGAAAGCGAGCCAAATTATTGGTTTGGTGGATTGGCAGATAAGTGGCATATTCAAGAGGCAATAGATATTGCTTCACCTGACCAGACTATTTGTGTAGCGTCAGGGACATACAACGAGGACGTATTCATACTTCCGGATAAAGATGGCCTGCAGCTGATTGGTGCTGGCTCAGATGAGACATTCATTACAAGTGACAAACCTGTGGTTCTCCGAGGTTGGAGCATTCCTGCTGGTCCTCCCCTCGATAGTTTCAGAATCCAAGGTTTTACCTTGAAGACAACCAGTGCCGCATACGCATTCCTTGCTGGCTCAGGGACAAACAACGGCACCACCTATACCACGAACCTAGAGCTTGAGGACGTCGTGGTGGACGGAGGCACGTATGGTATTGGGCTAAATGCTGTTGATGAAGCTACCTTTACGAATGTTCATATCAGTAACATCAGTGGTGGCGGTCAAGGTGCACTTGAACTGACTGGAGTATCCAACCTCACCTTTACTGGCGGTAGCATCGAAGGCAATGCCATAGGTGTTCGCCTACAGCCAACAGGTGCTGGCCAAGTCGGAGCAGGTTATGGACCGAACGGCAACATTCAGATTCATGAATCTTCTTTAATCGGTAACACCATTGCGATTGAGAACCAAACCAATGTCTTGATTGATGCCACTAACAACTGGTGGGGTGATTTTGATCCTTCTGACCAGGTAAGCAGCGATGTAGATTATTCTCCTTACGCTGGTGGTCCGTTCATTGGTTTTATCAATGGAAGCGATTATAACGGCAATGGTTTTGCTGATTTGGATGATTTCGAACATTCAATGATTGTTGTTGGAAATCCAGATTTATTACCAAACAGCGCCACTTACCACACCTTAAAGATGGGTGTTCAGCTTGATGGTCCAACTACTGGTAATACATTTATGGGCGGTACTGTAGGTATGGATATGACCGTAACAATGGGACAAGGTTCTACTCAGTAAACGTTGATTAGTAGAATTGAACTCTTTTAGGTTGCCTCATATCTTCTTGTGGTAATTGGGGCGACCAATAAAGATTTTAATTTAAGTTTTATGGATTTTAAGAAAATTAATATCAAAAAAGCAAAAAAGATTTCTTATTGGGTAATTTTGGGACTTCTCTTGGCAGTTTTGATTTTTGTTTTGTTCCCGCTTTTACCGATTGATAATAATTATTCTCTTAAAATGGTTCTCTCTGGCTCAATGGGTCCGGCAATTAAAACCGGCAGCATTGTAGCCGTAAAACCAGCCCATTCGGCAAGCTCAGGGCAAGCTGATTATAAGATAGGAGATGTAATAACTTTTAAAAAAGGCCAGGGAGAAGAAAATATACTCACTCACCGGATAATAGGTCAAACAGAACAAGGCTTTATTACTCAAGGGGACGCAAACAATGTGGCTGACGCGAGTCCGGTCAAAGAAGAAGCTATTTTAGGAAAGGTGGTTTTTGCTGTCCCTTACGCTGCTTATGCGGCTAATTTTGCCCGTTCAAAATTCGGACTTATTTTATTAATTCTGATTCCGGCTTTATTAATTATCGGAGGCGAAGCTCGTAAAATTTTCCAAGAAGTTCAAAAAATGCAACAAAAGAAAAGAGAAGCATAATTTTAAAAAAATTATGGCGAGATTAAGAAAAAAAAGAAAAAAACAAAGTAAAGAAATTATCAAAACATCTGTTTTGAAAATTATCGTGTTTTTAATGATTGTCGGACTTAACTGGCCCGGGTTTTTAGCTGTTGGTAAAACCTTTGCTTTTTTCTCTAATGCTGAGGATTCTAATACTAATTTCTACCAAGCCGGAACCTTAGACTTTTCTATTCCATCTGTCCCAGATTTTTCTCCGGAATTAATGCCTACTCAAACTTCTTCTCGAACAATTAATTTACAAAATGAAGGAAGTTTAGATTTTCAATATACAGTCAGAGTAGAAAACGCTAATGATATTTTATGCAATTCTCTGATTCTAGATGGCCAACCTTTAGCTGATTTTGTTTCGGCGACAACTACCTTTTCTGATAAATCTACTTGGACATTTACGGCAGAACTTATGGGGGAGGATGAAGGTTTACAAAATCAAACCTGCAATTTTGATTTTGTATTTAGCGGTTGGCAAACAAATTTTCCTGATTCAAATCAAGGATTTATTGACGAAGAAAGAATTGGAAACGAGATAAAAAGCGGTAAATGGATTATTGATCCCGGCGACGTAGTGATTAATGAATTAATGTGGATGGGAAGTCGTGGGAGTCTGGGCTGGGGAGGTGAGTGGCCGGAGGATGAATGGATTGAATTACGGAATACAACACCTTATCTGATAGACCTTGGTGGTTGGCAGATAACAAAGAAGACTTTATCAGGAGAGGAATTAATGCTTGAAATTCCTTCTGGGACAATTCCAGCTCATGGGTTTTTCCTGATTTCTAATTTTGATAAAAATAACTCTCGAATAAATATTGACCCAGATTTGATGGATTCGAGTGTTGATTTGCGGAATAAAAATCTTCAAGTAAAACTTTATAAAGGCATTTGGCTGGATCAAGATAATTTAATTGACACTGCTGATGACGGAAATGGGAGACCCTTAGCTGGTTTCCGTTTTCTTGGTTTCCTCCATTTTTCAATGGAAAGAAATGATATTCCTGGGGACGGAACCCTGGGTTCGAGTTGGCATACTTGTTGGGACGACTCAGCGGAAATGAGAGCCTATTGGGATCCTTTTATAATTCTGAGATCGAGTATTAATCGGGGGACACCGGGAGGAAAAAACCTATCTGACTATGATGAAGCTGAATTAATAGAATATTATCAACAATTGGAAGAAGAATGGTTTGCCAAAGGGCTTTTTGTACCTAACTCAATTTATGAGGAAGAAAATTATGACGAAGAAGAAATTATTGATTCGTTAATTGATTCTACTGAAACAACCACTTCGGCAGAAGAGGAAACAATCATTCAAAGTGAGGAAGAAGGAGGAGAAGAGGAAGGAGAAGAAATAGCCGAAGAGCCTTCTGAGGATTCTCAAGAAGGAGATACTGAGGCAGGTGATGGGGAAGAACCGAGCGAAGAAGAACCAGCTACCGAAGAGGATTCAAGCCCAGAGGAAGGGTCAGTTACTGACGAAGATTCGGTTGGCGAAGAAGACTTAGCTGACGAGGAAGCTCCAGACGGAGAAGAAACCGGTGGCGGAGAAGAAATTAGCGAAGGCACTACTGATGAAGCTATTACTGACGGAGGTGATGGGAGCGATGAGGAAGCTGAAAATACTGATGCAGCTCCAACAACCGATTCCACAGAAGCAAACGAGTCCGCTGGAACAGGCGAGTCCAGCGAAAATTCTTCGGATGCTCAGACGGGTGCGCAACAGCCAGCTACTTTACCTGGTGAGAATTCTTCTAATTTAGGTGAAGCTGGAGAAAGTAGTGGTGATGGGGGTGATGCCGGAGATGGTACAGGAGATAGCGTAAGCGAATAATTTGGATTTAAAAACTATGAATAAAATCTTGCGAACAATTTTAATAATTTCAATTGCTGTTTTTGGCGCTAATTTGTTATTTATCCCATCAACTAAGGCTGTTGGGTTAGTTCAGTTTGATGATAAACAGATTTTTGTAGATTTTGATGGATTGCCTTTTGATCTAAGTAATTGGGCGCCGGGAATGAGTGATCAAAAAAGTATCATCATAGAAAATAATGAAGATTTTAATATAAATGTTTACTTTAAAGCAAAAAAGACATCGGGCGACGATATCTTAGCCAATGCTTTAACTATTACTATTGATGGCGAATCAAATCATTTGTCGGATTTGTTCAATAATAATATAACTCTTGGTTCAGTTAATTCTTCTGGGGAATCCCAATATAGTATTATACTAATCTTTGACGAAGATGCTGGAAACGAATATCAGGGTAAGACTATAAATTTTGATTTTATTATTACCGCCGAAGAAATAGGGAAAGGAGGTAATGGAGGCACGACAGTAATTATTCCCGGAGGCGGAGGCGGAGGATATTTTGTTCCTGGTTTAGAAATTTTTAACGAAATCGCTTCTGGATTAAGAGGAAACCAAGTAACCATTACCTGGGATACTACTTATGACAGCACGAGCAGGGTGATTTATTCTTCGGGAGATGAATCTCATGATTTAGAATTAGATAATTTGCCAAACTACGGTTACGCCCATTCAACAATAGAAGATACCGTTAAAGTTCCCAATCCGCATTCAGTTACTATTTCTGGCTTAACTTCTGGCACTGTTTATTATTATCGTTGTGTTTCTCATGGTTCTTTGGCAGTTAGTCAAGAACATAGTTTTACTACTCTTAGTGTTATAGGCGAGGAGGAAGAAGAAGAGGAGGAGGAAGAAGAAGAGGAGGAAGAGGAAGAAGAGGAAATTATTGTTGTTGAGGGAGAAACAGAAGAAGGAGTTGGTGAAGAAGAAGAGGAGGAGGAAGAGGAAGAGGAAGAGGAAGAGGAAGAGGAAGAGGAAGAAGAAAAGATTGTTGAGGGAGAAGAAACGGGACTGGGCTGGCTTCTTGCAGCAATCGGAGACATATTCGGTTCAATAAATCTTTGCTTGATTTTATTTATACTTATAATTATATTGATTATTTTATCTTTATTATCAATAGAAGAAAAAAATAAAGACGATAAAAAGAAAAAGAAATGGTGGATTTTGAATTTTATTATACTTATATTGATTATTTTATATTATTTCATTTGTCCTTTTTCTTTATATCACTGGCTTATAATTCTTGGCTTAGCCGCGTTAATTGTTTTATTATCGTTGTTTAGGAAAAAACGAGAAAAATAGAGTTGTGCTTTTTCGGCGGTATCGTAAAAAGTGGCAGGAGTTTGAATGAGGCGGATTTTAATCCGCTCTTTTTTTATAGGGTTGACAAGATTGTTTATTTTTAGTTAAATTAAAAATAGTCACTAAGAGTTTTTCTCAGTTTTAACAATTAAATAATTCTAGAAAAGAAAGGAAGCGAAAAATGAAAAACACAGTGAAAAACAGTTTAATTGGAAAAGGTACTACTGTGAACAAACGAAAAGGATTTACCTTAATAGAGCTTTTGGTAGTGATTGCCATAATAGCGCTACTGATGGCAATATTGATGCCGGCACTGCAGCGTGCAAAAAAGCAAGCAAGAGCAATCATTTGTAGAAACAACCTGAAGCAGTACGGCCTGGCGTCGAATATGTATTTAGGCGATTGGGATGGCAATTTCCCTTATTCATTCAGTTGGCTATACATAGATGAAGGGCGAGGGTGCCGATGGCATGATGCCAGTAAGAATCTCAACCAGAACCCGGATCTTGCCGGCGGACTTTGGCCATATCTGAAGAGTCAAGAGATTCACCTGTGTCCCGACTTCGACGTCT
>CAYPVI010000008.1:0-22893 GCA_964414135.1 uncultured Candidatus Saccharibacteria bacterium
AATAATTCCAGGAATTCCACAACATAAAACCTTTAAAATCTTCTCCGGCTGCGTCATAGACCGCTTCAACCTCAGACCTAACCATTTCAGCATCATAAGTAGCTCCGAGGTCAAAGTCTTGGAGCCAGGGACGCAATTGAACATTTGTTTCTTGTGATTGCTTGTAAAGCATCAACTTCCCCAAAGCGCCTTCCATAGAATATTTTACCACTTCATAAGGATATTCAGCCGGATTTTGGTATCCTCTAAATCCGTCAGCATAATGGGAAGGATAAATCATTGGACAAACATAATCAAAACTTTCAAATCCATCTTCAATTATTTGCCCTATGCCTAAATCATTAGAGCTAACAGTAGAAAGACCAAAAAGGTCAATTGAGATTTTTACATCAGGAAGTTCTTGACGAAGATGTTTGAAAAATTCTCTAATGACCGTATGTTTTGGAAGCTTCCCGTCCCAGAACGGAAAACTCATATCTTTTAAATCACCATCCGAGGGAAAACGGACGTAATCAAAATTTAATTCATCAAAGCCATGACTAACAGCGTCTTTCGCGATAGCAATGTTATAATCCCAAGATTCTTTGGCGGCAGGATCAATCCAAGCCAATCCTACATTATCAAACCACAAAGAATCGGCCCCTGTTTTGCTATGAACTGCTAAATCTGGCCTGGCTTGAGCTAAGATCGGATCCTGAAAAACAGTAATTCTGGCAATTACATAAATTCCTTCTGTATGAAGTTTGTCCATAAGTGAATCAATATTAGAAATTCTTATCTGCTCGGCTCCATACATTTCAACTTCCGGAACTGCTGTATCATAAGCTACATAACCGGAAAAATCTTTAATATCAATTACTACAGCGTTAATTTCTGTGGTTTTTGCAATATCAATTAGATAATCAATCATTCCCTTCTTACTGGCCGACCAACTCGTTAGATAAATAGCTTTCACTATTTCCGTCGACTGAGAAAGTTGTTTCTTGGACTTCAGCAGGATTTCGGGATTTGAAGAAGTGTATTCATTTTCAGCAACCTCTGCCTCAAAACCCGAGAGATTAAAAACAAAAGAAAAAATCAAAATTATCCCAGCTATTAGAACCACCGAAATCAAAAAAAACGCAATATAAAACTCGGCAACTTTCATACCATTTTAAAAACAAAGGAGAATAATTCTCTGTTTCTACTCCTTTTTCCCATACTTTCCTAAAATTAGATTCCATCTGATTTTCAATATCTCAAAAAACATTTTAACCACACTTTTTAATTTTACCTTGCTTTCCAGATCATTTACCCAAGTTATGGGAATTTCTTTAATTTTATAACCCAATTTTTTTGCTATAACCAAAACTTCGGGGTCAAATCCAAAACGGCAAATGACAGTTCGGGAAAAAATATCCTGCCCTGCCCTTTCTTTAAAACCCTTAAAACCGCACTGAGTATCTTCAATTTTCCAAAGACCAATAATTATTTTTCTAACTAATTTAAAACCTCCTCCAAAAATTACCTTTCTTAGCCAGGGTTGAGGTACGGCTAAGACCGCCCCTTTAACATCTCGCGAACCGATGACAACATCATGTCCCTTGGTAAACTCCGGCCACATTTTCTCAACTTGATCAATTGAAGTTGCATTATCGGCATCGGTAAAGATTCTATATTCTCCCTTGGCTTCAAATATTCCTTTTTTAACTGCGTAGCCCTTGCCCGAATTTTCGATATTTATCAATTTTAAATTTGGAATTATTTTCTGTAATTCTTTGACTGCTTCTGAAGTTCCATCAGTTGAACCATCATTAACAACAATAATTTCCGATAAATAAAATTGTTTTTTCAAATAATCATTAATTTCCCGCAGGGTCTTCGGCAATCTTTTCTCTTCATTATAAGCTGGAATAATTATTGAAAGGTGAATTTTTTTATTTTGATTATTCATTATTTTGTTTTAATTACTAATATTAATTACACGACCTACAAATTGTATTTTAACATAGAGAATGTTAAAATACTAACAAGAGAATTATAAATTTTAATTTTAACATTATGTCTAATTCCAACATTTTGTCTAATCGTCTTACAAATTTAATCGCTGCCCTTCTGCTTCTTATAGTATTCTTGCTTTGCTTTTTCAGTATGAAAGGTGATTCAGCCACTATGGATGAAATGTCTCATATCCCGGCCGGCTATTCTTATTTATCCCAGAAAGATTTTAGAATTAACCCGGAGCATCCGCCATTAATAAAGGACCTAGCTGCTGTCCCTCTTTTATTTTTGAACATGAATTTCCCAACGAATCATTCTTCCTGGACTGAAGGAATTAATGAACAGTGGTGGTTTGGTTCTCAGCTTTTGTATCATTCAGGAAACAATCCTAATCAGATTATATTTTGGGCCCGAATCCCAATGATTTTGCTTTTAATATTTTTAGGATGGTTCCTCTTTCGCTGGGCGAGAGAATTAGCCGGAAATAAAGCTGCTCTTTTGGTCTTAACCTTATTCTCCTTCTCCCCTACTCTTCTGGCTCACGGGAGATTGGTAACCACCGATATCGCAGCTGCCTTGGGAGTAGTTATGGCTACTTATTTTTGGTTAAAATTTCTAAAAAGCCCGACAAAAAAGAATATAATCTTAGCCGGGTTGATATTTGGGTTGTCAATGCTCTTTAAATTTTCCTTAGCTCTGCTTGTTCCCTTCTTCGCTATAATTACCGTAATCTATGCTTGGTTTTCCGCCTCTGGCGGACCAGCCGAAGGATGGCAATGGCAAGAAAAGGGTTCTAAAAAATGTCTCTTAAGAATTTTGAAATACGTCGGGCTGGCTCTAACCGTAGGAATAGTTGGAATGATTCTTATCTGGCCGGTTTATCAATTTCATCTTTTAAATTATCCTGCAGAACGCCAATTGCGAGATTCTGAAATTATTTTATCTTCAAACGGCTTAATTCCTCTAAAGAATCTTTGTCTCTGGATGGCTGACAAACCGGTATTTCGACCCTATGCTCATTATCTTTTAGGACTTCTAATGGCTACCCAAAGAGTAGTCGGCGGCAATACCGTGTATTTTCTTAATAAAATCTCGAATGGGGGCTGGTGGTATTATTTCCCGACCGTTTATCTTCTAAAAGTACCCTTAGCTTTTCATATTTTAACCTTAATTGCTCTTTTGTATGCAGCTTGGCTAATTATAATTAAAAAGCCTTTTTGGCAAAATACTTTTCATCGGTTAAAGGATTGGATAAAAAATCATTTTCCCGAATTTTCAATGATGGTATTTTTGGCAATTTATTGGTTCACCTCTATAACCGGAACTCTTAATATCGGACTGAGGCATCTTTTGCCTATTTTTCCTTTTACCTATATTTTAGTTGGTTTGGGAATAACAAAATGGATAAAAAGAATATCCGGCGCAACCCTGAAAAAAATGGGAATTTTTCTTGTTTCGGCGCTTTTGGGCTTTTACATAATTTCCTCTCTCCTGGTTTGGCCTCACCACTTAACCTATTTTAATGAAATTGCCGGGGGCCCCCAAAACGGATACAAATATGTAGTGGATTCAAACTATGATTGGGGCCAGGATTTAAAACGATTAAAGAATTGGGCGGACAAAAATAAGATTGAGAAAATTTATGTTGATTATTTTGGCGGAGGTGATACCGAATATTATCTAAAAGAAAAATATGCTTTCTGGTCAGGCGATCGTAATAAAAAAGAACTTCCCCAAGGAAGTTATCTGGCAATCTCGGCAACCCTTCTTCAGGGAGGCAAAGGAATCCCTACCCATGGTTTCGACCAACCAACCGACTACTATCGCTGGCTTGACGATTACCAGCCTATAACTCGGGCCGGCAACTCAATATTTATCTATTATATTCCCTAAGATTTTTTAACCTATGAAGTTCAAAATTTTCTTTCTATTGTTTTTGCTATTACTCTTTGTTTTTTTGCCTTTTATTCCAAAAACAGTTAAAGCATCTGGTCAAGCAGAAATGGCAAAATTAATCCAGCAAATCGAAATCCTTAAACGAGAAGTTTTTCTTCTTCAAACACTCCTTTTAAGTTTGCGATCACAAAAAGAAATTACTGCACAATCGTACTTGGCGGTAAACCTTTCTGATAATTCGGTTGTTTTAGAGAAAAACCCCAACCAGCTGTATTCCATAGCTTCCATCACAAAGCTTATGAATGCCGTAATTGCTCTTGAAAATATTGATACTGACCAAACAATCACGCTAACAGAAAAAATGCTTGAGCCCTTGGGTCAGAGTCCATCTCTTTTTCTGGGTCTAAATGTCAGCGCGGAAAATCTTCTCAAGGCCAGTCTTATTCAATCCACAAATGATGCCTCTGAAGCTTTAGCATATTTTGTTGGAAAAGAAAAATTTGTGGATCTCATGAACCGAAAAGCAAAAGAGATTAATATGACCAATACTGTTTTTTATGATGTCCACGGGTTAAATCCTGCAAATCGCTCTACTGCCGCTGACCTCTCTAAGCTCTTGATGTACATTTATAATAATCATCCTGAAATTTTAAACATTGCCAGAAATAATGACTTTTGGCTTCCTGATTCAACAGGAAGACTGCTTAAATTCCAAAATGTAAATAATTTTTATCCTCTTTCTACATTTATTGGCGGAAAAACCGGCTACCTGCCAGAAGCTAAACAAACATTAGCGTCAATATTTAATGTCAACGGAGACCGGGTCGCTATTATTTTATTGTATTCCAAGAACCGCCAGACTGATACATTTACTATTCTCAAACAACTCAGAAATTAGAAATCTTCCACATGAAAAAGCGTGAAAAGGTGTCAATAAAAAGGTGTCAGGAATCTTTTTTCCACTGACACTTTTTTTTCGGCAGAATGAAAAAGTTTTTGTATAAAAAAAGCCCAAGTGTTTAATTTGGGCTTTATGGTCGGGAGAAAAAATTTGTTGTGTTATAGCTAAAAGCTCAAAAGTTCATCTGCTTGACCGATGAGTGATTGCGTTAGCTTGAAGCTTAATACTGCTGCGTCAAACCAATCAAAACTTGTCCGCTCACTCTTTGCTTGCTCAATTAGAGCATCTAAAAGTTCATCCTCTTGACCTTCTTCATAACGAAATATAAATATCTCCGTTCCTTTATTTAAAACTAATTGTCGTTTTGCATTTTTCATTTTTATCCCTTTTCAATATAATATTGTTAATGTTCAAATTGTACCTTAATTATACATCCATTATTTGAATTTGTCAAGGATTTTAAAACTTAAGGTATTTTATACAAAACTCGCAATTTTTTTAGTTAGTTCTTCTTTTCCTTCGTTTGTTTTAGCCGAATATCCCAAAACCGGTATATCTCGCGCTTCTTTTTGAATTGACGAAAGCTGTTCTTCCGCGGCGCCTTTAGCTAACTTATCAATCTTGTTTGCAATAATGACAATTTGATGTTTATTTGCCTTAAGAATTTCTATCATCTCCCGGTCGAGAGCAGTCAAGCCGACATTAGCGTCAACAATTAAGAAAACTGCTTTAGGCCTCGCATTGGAAAACTCCAGATACCAAAAAATCCTTTTGATTGTTTTGTTACGCTCCAACATTGAACGCTTCGCATATCCATATCCGGGAAAATCCACAAAATAGAAAGAATTATTGATGCGGAAAAAATTCGCTTCACGTGTTTTCCCCGGCATCTTGCTTGTTTTTACAAGGTCTTTTTTGCCGACTAAAGAGTTAATCACGCTTGATTTCCCTGCATTGGAACGGCCAAAAAAAGCGATGTGCGGTAAATTGTCTTTTAAACCGTAATCATCCCCAATAACACCTTTAACAAACTCTGCTTTTGATATTTTCATAATCTTTAACAATTTTAATAAATATATTAGCGTAGGACTTCATTTTATTTTCACCTACTCCATAAATATCCGAAAAATCTTTTTTAGTTACTGGTTTTTTAGCAGCTATATCTCTTAAGGTTTTGTCCCCAAACACGATATAGGCCGGAACGCTTTTTTCCCGCGCAAGCTCTGCCCGTTTTCCACGTAATACATGAAATAATCCCTCATCTATTTCTGCCCACTCTTCCTCTTTCCTTACCCGAGCCATTCTGGAAATCTTTTTTTTCTTCGCTACTAACAGAGGCCTAACTAATACTGGCGATATTTTTCCCCGCAACAATCGCTCTCCGGAATCGGTTACTGAAAGCGTAGAAAACTCTCTTTCCTTAAATAAAAATCCCTGCCCAACTAATTGTTCAATCATATAACGAATAAATCTTTCTGATTCTTCCTTCATTACACCAAAAACCGGTAAATCACGATGCCCCATCTGTTCTATTTTTTCAGTTATTTTTCCTTTTAACACATTTACTATATAACCTGCTCCAAACCCATAATGTTTTTGCCTCACCGCCGCTACGCCGGATAATATTTTCTGTCCGAGCGCAAGAGCATCGTCAACCATATCAAGCTCATTTAAACAAAAATCGCAAGCGCCGCAGGAATGCTTTTTGTAATCCTGACTGAAATAATTTACCAGCGCTTTATGTCGGCACTGAGATTGGACGCAAAAATTATAAATAGTGCTTAGCTTTTTCATCATTATCTCCCGGTTGGAAGATTGCTCGGCGAAAAAACTCCATAACTGGTAATCTGCGCCGCCGTAAAACATATAACAAAAGGATGGAAGTCCGTCTCTGCCTGCTCGACCAGTTTCTTGCTGGTAATGCTCAATACTTTTAGGCATACCGGCATGGATTATAAAACGAATATTAGAACGGTCTATCCCCATGCCAAATGCTATCGTGGCAACAATTAGATTCGCTTCTCCATGAGTAAATTTTGACTGGGCTACGCGACGCTCATCATTTGATATTCCTGCATGATAAGAAACGTTGTCAATACCGCGGCTTTTTAAATTTGCTGAAATAGCATCTACGTCGCGTCGACGCAAACAATATATAATGCCTGCTTCATCGGTATGTTTTTCTAAAACTTCCTCTATTTGCTCTAAGAGTTGTTTGCGCGGCATGACTCGATAAGTTAAATTAGAGCGGTCTACCGGACCGATATAAACCTTGGGATTAATAAAATTTAACTGTTCTATTATATCTAACTGCACTTTTTGGGTAGCGGTAGCGGTAAAAGCATGCATGCTCACATCGTTAAATCTTTCTTTGATTATCCTAAGATTACGGTAGCTCGTCCGAAAATCATGCCCCCAATGGCTTATACAATGAGCTTCATCAATTACAAAAAAAGAAATCCCAACGGAATTTAATAAACCTATAGTTCCTTCATTTTCTAACCGTTCGGGAGAAATATATAATAACTTTATTTCATTTTTCCGAATTAGTTCTATTGATAATCTTTGTTGTTTAAGCGATAAACTGGAGTTCAAACAGCAAGAAGCTATTCCCATATCTTGAAGATCGTCCACCTGGTCCTTCATCAGAGAAATCAACGGAGAAATAACCACTGCCATACCTTTTTTTAACAAAGCTGGCAGCTGAAAACACAAAGATTTACCGCCCCCCGTAGCTAGAACGGTTAAGCTGTCCTCATCTCTTAATATAGATAAAATTATTTTTTCCTGTAACGGCAGAAATGAAGTATATCCCCAATATTGCCGTAAAACCGTATAAATCTGTTTTTCACGCTGATTAATTGTCATATTATGATGAAAGTAGAAAAAGTGATGGTTTTAAAATTAAACGAGTTCAAACTTTCTCTATTATCTTACCAAATTTAATCCATAACTCCAAGAAAAAAATTCTTACCCTCCCCATCAAAACAAAAAGAAGGTCAAGCAGACCTCCCGTAAAAAAACAATAAGATGAGACAGAAAGCGGGTTTCCCGTCAAGAACATATTTATGTTCTGATTTTCTTCAACACGGTTTGTATCTATCAAGTGTAAAAAGTAGGGACGTTTCCAACCTTTAATCTGCGGAACTCGAAGTTTGAGCAAGGCCCGGCCTTGCTCAAACTTTCACTTTTTCTTTGATTGTTTCTTTTTTATTCTTCTTTTTTTTAACTTTCTATCAATCCTTTTTCTATTATGCCATCCTATGCCCATTTTTTTATCTTTTATTTTTTATTACGGTTGTGACCTTTTTAACTTAATTTGCTGCCGCAGAAAAAGGTGTCAGGAACTTTTTATCACCTTCATTTCTTTATTATTTTTATTGCTTTTCCTTTGATTAAAGCTTCTGTTACTTTTTTACGGGCTGAAGTTAAAATTCGCTGAAGAGTGCTTTGAGAAATCTTCATCTTTTTTGCAGCTTCATTTTGTTCTAAGTTTTTATGATCGCAAAGACGTAAAGCCTCTAACTCATCTATCCCTATTTCTACTTCATCTATCAAAGATAAAGGCAATGCTCTTGGCTTGAAATAGACCACATCTGGGTCAAATAATACTCTTCTTGGTTTTAATGGTCTTGCCATATTATTTTCTAACTAAGTTAACTTTACAATCTGGACATTCAAGTGTTGAGCAAGGAACGCCACTTTTGTGAAGAATTTTATAACCGCATTTCGGGCAGGCGCAATAACCGCCCGGACCCCCTCCTTTTGCTTCTTCAACTTTTCCTCTAAACCTGCCTTTTCTCTGCCACCCGAAACTTCTACCAAATTCGGGCTTATAAAATCCTGTTTCCACTTCGTGGCTTGTGATTTGAATAGCAACATACTGAAGGTTTTCTATTTCTTTTACAAATTTTTCTCTCAAGCTGTTGGAAATTTTAGTTGCTTCTTCCACCCTTAAACTACTCGGCAATTTTATTTCCAAATCGGCGGTAATAGCCGAACCCTTCTTCTGGGTCTTCAAAGATGAAATTTCAATATTCTGCGCTTTAGCGATTGTTTTTATCTTTTCCTCAATTTCTTCACCGGCTGAAATATCAAGCAAAGAATCAATTGCTTCTTTGCCCAAAGAAAAAGATTTTTTAATGATATAAACGCCGATTAAAAAAGCCAGCAAGGAATCAGCATAAATCCAGTATTTTGTCAGAAATAAACCAGCAAGAACAACAAGCGAAGCATAAACATCAACCCTTGAATGAAATCCGTCTGAAAGTAAACTGATGGAGTTCTCTTTTTTACCATAATGAATTTTTAATCTGGCCATTATTTCATTGACAACTGCTGAAAAGAGCATTATCCCGAAAACTAAATAGCTAATCTTAATTTTTTCAGGGTAAAGAAAACTCTGATAGGCCTCGTAAATAATTCCCGCACCCGTCGCTAAAAGGATTATAGTAATAATCGTGCCGCCTAAAACCTCAAATTTATAATGACCGTAGGGATGTTTTTTGTCTTCTGGTTTCGCAGATATTTTAATTCCAATATAGCCAACGGCCGAAGAAAAAACATCCATAAAAGAATGAACCCCTTCTGCTAAAATAGCAACAGAACCCGAAAACACACCGACAGCTATTTTGCCTACCGCTAAAATTACATTCGACAGTATTGAGATAATAGCAACTTTTTCCTTCATTTTAATTTTATGTTTATTTCGTTGATAATTTCTTTGAATAATTTTTTATATTTTTGATTTATCTCGACAACGGGTTTCATCTTAATCGTTGATTTGACAAAATCTTTTCTATAAGGAATTCTGCCAAGAATTGGGATTTTATTTATTTTAGCAAATTTTTCTATTTCTTTATAAAAACTTTTTGCGAGATCGGATTTATTTATAATAATCCCGTGTTTAATTCCAAAATGCTCGGCGAGATATAAAACCCTTTTTAAGTCAAATAAAGCAGAAGGCGTCGGCTCGGTTACAGCAACTATATAATCAGTGCCAACTAACGAAGCAATTACCGGACATCCGATTCCTGGCGAAGAATCTATAATCATTATATCAGCTTTTATCTTTTCGTTAATTTTATCGGAATATTTCCTCACTTCAGCTACCACTTCACCGGAAGCAAGTTCCCCTAATTTCAGTTCACTTGAAACTAAATTGACATTATAATTCTTTCCAGTGTAAATTGTACCAATTTCTTTTTTGGTTTCTGTTATCGCGCCATAAGGACAGGCAGAAAGACAAGCCATACAGCCGATACAAGCATCTTTAACAAAGGCAGGATATTTTTCTTTAATCCAAACGATAGCGCCCCGCTTACAGGACAAGGCACATTTCCCACACTTCGTACATTTACTGTAGTCAAATTTTGGTATAGATTGATAAACGATAGCGTACTTCTTTCTTTTTATGGAAAGCAAAAGGTGGTCATTAGGACATTCAGCGTCTGCGTCCACCAGCATAGTTTTACTATTTCGGGCAAATTCAACTGCCAGAGAAGTCGCCATCATTGATTTACCCACTCCACCTTTTCCGCCAGTAATTGCGATTTTCATAATTTATGGTCTTCGCAAACATCTTCTGTGCCTGCTTTTTTAAGTTTATTATTTTTCCACAATTCAAAAATTTCTTTTACCGTTTCTGCTTGGCAAACGTATACTTCTATGCCTAATTCTTTGCATAGACTTAAAGCTCTTGGCCCAAGCTCTCTGCAAAGCAAAACATTTGTTCCGTGGTCTTTCATTAATTCGGGAGGCAGTCCTTGCCCGCTGCCATGCTCGCTAACGTTATCTATAATTTCCACGATTTCGCCTTTTTCGTTAAGAAAAGTATATGTTAAACAACGACCAAAATGTTCGGCTACTCTATCTTCTAGCCCTTTTTTGTTATCTGTCGGAACCACTATTTTCATGTCAATTCATTTTTTTAAGCTTCCCGTCTATAAATTCTCGCAAAACATCTTTTATCGCGCCGTCACCGTGATAAATTACTATATTAAATTGATTTAATACATCAAGGGCTCTCGGCCCTACATTCTTTGTAATCACGGCGTTAATGTTTTTCTCTGCCATCAGCTGAGCGGCTGAAATACCTGCTCCGCCCATCTGTTTTTCGCTTTCATTTTTTATCGCTTCAAATTTTTTTATCTCCTGATTTTCAATTTCAGCAATGACAAAATAAGGGCATCTGGCAAATACTTCACTAACATTGTCCGCAAGATTTTCTCCCATTGAACTTACTGCTATTTTCATAATATTATCTCCTTTTATTTTTTAACTTATAATTTTAAACTAAACCGCCCCATACTAATTATTAATTATGGGGCAATGTTTAGCTATTTTCGTCCTTTGAGTTCGGCTAAGCGGGCTTTAATAGCTTTAAGTTCTTCCTCTAAATCTTTCGCATCTTCGGAAAGTATTTCTGTTTCTTCCTTTTTAGAAGGAGCAGAAGCAGGATTGTAGCGATTATAGCCTCCGAATCTTCCCTGACCAAATCCTCTTCCATATCCACGACCTAAACCACGGCCACCGCCTCTGCGCCAGCCCATTCCGCCACCGCAAGGACCTAATCCCCAGCCAGTGCCGGCACCCGAACCTCCAGGACCTGTTCCATCAAATCTTGGCATAGTTTTTTTATTATAATTAATTTTATTAATAAGGGAAACGACTTTTTATTATTAACCCTCTATTATGAATATACACCCGTAACCATCCCTTGTCAATACCCAATCATATAAAAACAGAAAAACACCGTTTCGGCCGACTAATTTGATTGGTGAAAAATTGGTGGTTTGAGTACTGGATATGATAGCTTCCTGGTCGAAAAAGATTGCATTTAATCAACTGACAGCCAGCGCAGAAAAAGATGTCAAGAACCTTTTTCCGGTTACCTTAGCATCAATAAAAGGTTCCTGGCACCTTTTATCCTCGGTAAAAGTTAAATTAACTTGATATATTCCATCTCTCGCTTTATAAGTTCAATTTCTTCTGGACCAGAAATAACACCCTCTAAAACAAAGGGGACGGAAACATTTTTTAAATATTGGATCAATTTACGTATTTCCTCATTATCATATTTATATAGAAAATCGTGCTTTCCTATCTCTTTATTCGCCATAGAAAAATGGACTTCAATCAGTTTATCTTTAAAAGCGTTAATATAAATAGGCACATCTAAAGGAGAAACTGTTATTGCGTGGGCGAAATCAAAAGTAAATTTGAATTTTGGATTTTGGCTAAGAATGTTTTTTATATCTTCTACACTGTGTTTCGGTTTTCTCCAATCATCATTCTCTATAGCTGGTAAAAAGTCGCTGTTTATTATCGGCGTATAATCTTCTATTTGTTCTTCGTGAAAAACAACGCATCTAGCTTTTATTTGTTTACATACTTTTGATATCACGTCTAAAGCTTTTTTGGTCTTTTCGTTATCTCCGTAAACTATATCTATCCACGGAGCATGGATAGAATTAAACTTCAAACCTTTCAAATATTCTAAATTATCCTTATTTATATCAAAATTAAATAAGTAATCTGGATGAGCAAAAGAAATTTCAATTCCCTGCGGAGAAAATCTTTGCAATCCTTCGATTAGTTTATTTCTGTCATCTGATAATTTATATACGCACCCCGTTGAAATAGAAATAGGGTTATTCATTACTACATTCTACCAAAAAAGCGCCGCTTTGGCGATTAATTAGCAAAGACTTCTCCCGAACAAAGTTCGGTGTCTTAGACGGGTACGGCTCTCGGGCGTCTGAGACCCATCGTAAAATTAGTTTCAAAATGACCTGTCTCGGTTGGCCACGATACTGCGTTGACTGATGCTGGCATCCTCGGTCTTGAACCGAGATTTTAAGGGAAATTTAGAGGGTTTGAGGTGTGTTCCACTGACGCGTCTCGGTCGGAGTTATAATTATATATTAAATTTCTCCTTTGCTTTTTAAATATTTCTTAACCCTATTTAGCCCTTCTTCTATTCTATTAATATCTAAAGCATATGAGAATCTAACCCTGTCACTTGCCCCGAACCATTCTCCAAGATAAGTAATTACTTTGTATTTTTTAAACATGTCCCAGACAAAATTTCTAGGATTTTTAATTCTAGGTAAAACGTAGAAAGCGCCTTCTGGTTTCCATAAATCTAGGCCCATGTCTGACAGACCCTTGTAAATAAAGTTTCTCCTTTCTCTCCATATCTTTACCTGCTCATCAACAAAGCTCTTTGGTGTTTTTGTGGCTTCATAAGCCATTTCTTGCCCTAATATATTGGTATTCATTGATGTGTGTGTTTTCATCTCAATGACCCCATCAATCAACTCTTTGTCCAAAGACCACAAATATCCTATTCTCAAACCGCACATATTATACGTTTTTGAAAACGAATTAACTGTTATCACGTGAGGTCCCTTTATCAAATAATTTTCTCTGACATAGATTAAATCTTTGTAAACTTCATCTGATAAGACATAAACGCCTAAATGATTTGTCAGTTTTTCTATTTTTTTTAAGGTCTCTATTAATTCAACCCTTCCTGTAGGATTTGAGGGTGAGTTAATTATTACTGCCTTACAACCTTTTATTTTCTTTTTAAAATCGTTGAAATCAATCTGGCCATTAATCAAATCAGTGTAAACTGGCTCCATACCCGCAAACTTTATAAGAGGAAGATAAGAATAGTAATAGGGCCGAGGTAATAAAGCTTTATTACTTTTTCCTCCTATTTTTGAGATTACTCTTAATGTTAAATCTATGGCTTCTGATGCTCCGTTGGTAATGACAAAATTATTTGCCGTTGATCTGGGATATCGCTTGATTAGTGCCTCTCTTAAATTAAGATTGCCCTGTATTAAACCATATCTAAAATCTCTAAAACGAGACATTGTTTTAAATACTCTTTTTGGTGGAGGCAGGTCTGGCTGACCAGAACCAAATGAAATTATATCTTTCCCAGACACGCCGATAAATATAGAAGGTGATAATTTTGGAATTACCATATTCTCTATTCTACCAAAAAACCGCCCAAAAGGCGACTCTTTTTAATTTCACTTGCTGGCAACCTCGGTTTAGAACCCACGTTTTAAGGGGAATCTAGGGACTTTTGGGCGTGTTTCCCACCGGACCTCGTCTCGGTCGGCGGGAAAAAGGTGTCAGGAACCTTTTATCCTTCTAATTTAGCTCTTAAAGGATTTCTTTCTATATATTTAAATAATCGTAACAGATGCTCATCTTCTTGAAGGTCAGAAAACGCTCCTGACCCCATTTTCATGATATTTTGCTCCAAGGGACAGACGATGTCAGAACCTGTTTTTATTTAAATCTCAAATAATTATTTCAAAAATATTAAAACCAAACCAGCTAAAATAAGAATCACTCCACAAGCCCTAAATATAAATTTTAAATTATGCTCTGTATAAAATTTTTGATAAAACCAGGCTGCTCCTTTTGAGATATTTTTATTGTTAAAAAAGAATAACAACCCCAAACCAATTAATACTATTCCAATAATTAATGTTTCCATATTTATATTTTTATTTTAATAACTTTGACCTTTTTCCCTATCTTCATTCTACCAAAAAATCACCGTCTCGGCGATTCTTGATGCTCCTTGTGGAATACTGAAACTGAAAAAAAAAGGGGGGGGACGCTCCACTTTTCTACCCCTTTTCTATTTTCTAATTAAAAAAGACCCAACTTATGTCGGGTCTTTAAGATTTTTAGAAACACTGCCAAGGATTTCTTTATGGATCATAGGGATCTTTAGGAGGTTTGCAACAAGACGGAACAAAAGTAAGTGTTTTTTCGGCACTTTGAATTAAAATTTAGATTTTGATAAAAGGAAAGTTTTTTTCTTTTTTCGTTTTAATAAAGCAGAAAATGAGAGATGACCACAAGAATGACTATAACCCTCAACCTCCCATCCTTCTTTTATTTTATTATTTAGCTTCTCGGTAAACTTTTCCAAATCCTTGCCGGAAGCACAATACTCAAAAATAACCATATATTCGTACATTCTAATTTCCTTTCTTAAATTGTTAATGAACTTTAAATAAAAAGGCCTCTTTGGAAAAGAGGCTAGTTTTAAACGTTTATTTTTTAAATTTTTCTTTATCTAGTATAAACCAAACCAACCTCTTTTCTAAAAAGACCAAAAAAGAAATAAAAGGTTTCAGTAATTAATAAAAGATTGGTTTGTTTTTGCATACTTTCTATTTTATAATTTATGACGAAAAAATGCTTATCTTGTTACTGTACGAGATGAGTACATAGGCAACACTTTGGCTGAAATAGGGGTCAGCTCTATTTTCTGTTATTTTATTATATCATAAAAACAAAAAAATAGAGCTGACCCCTATTTTCCTGTTAGCGTCAATAAAAAGTTCCTGACACCTTTTATCACGATTTATCGCCCACAAACCGGCGATTTTTCTATGTTGAGCGTTGTCTAACGCATCTTGTGAGACCACGAAGAAGAGAATCTATTGTTTTTTTGAATGTATTTTAATCCAATCAGATATCTGGTCTAAACTCAAAAGGTTTTGAGCTATATCTATACTAACCTTCTCTAATTCTTCCTTTTCTTCTGAGGGCTCAAAAACATAGCTATTTTTTATTAAAAATTTATTTACAACAGCTATACTTGTTCTTTTATTACCATCTATAAAGATATGACCTCCATTGATAGCTCTTTCATAAAAAGCAGTTTTTTTGAATATGCCGGGGTACAACTCTTTACCATATACATATTGAGCGGGTTGGCTTTCTAGCATTAAAAGGGCGCGTTCATCTAGCACGCCCTCTAATCCTCCAGTTTCTTTTATTATGGTATCGTGAATTTTAACTATTTCTTTTCTTGATAAATACTCCACGATATAATTAATTATTTTTTTGCGAGAGAATCGAATGTTTTTTTGTATTTTTTGATAAATCTCAGAGTGTCTTTATCAAAACCATCGATTTTTTGTTCAATTAAAAAAGATGTGGAAGTTGAAGGTATCTTCGAAATCCATTTAGTCAAAAAATCCAATCTTTTCTTTGGAATAGTTGTTTCAGTTAAAGTTGTTGAGGTCATGATTTTTAATTAAATTAGGCTATTAAATTTAAATATAAATTAGTTGATATTCTTTCTCCATTAACGTCAACTTCTACTGTATATTCTCCTGGTTCATTGAATACAATATCATAAAACCTAGCTAAAAAAGTATGCCTTTTGCCCGTCTCAACTGTTTCGTCAAACCCAGCAATTTCTTTCTCCTCTTTTTTTAATTGAATTTTGTGATGCCTTTTTTCCTTAGATTCTCCTTCGGTAATCACCACAACAAAAAACTCACTATGTTTAGCTGGCAATTTATGTGTCTTAATGCTATCAAAAATTCCCTCTATGGTAAGTTTATTCGTCTTCTCATTAAAGAATGCTTTATCTGCAATAAGAAGTGATAGTATTCTCATATTATATAATTTATCATAACTCACAATAAGAAACAATACATTCAAAAAAACAATAGATTCTCTTCTTCGTGGTCTCACAAGATGCGTTAGACAACGCTCAACATAGAAAAATTGTTTCTGGATAACTTTTTGAACTTAATCTGCTGCCGGGCTAGGATTCGAACCTAGAATATTCTCCTCCAAGGGGAGACGTCCTACCGTTAGACGACCCGGCAATGTTTAATTAAAATCCTTTTAAATTCGTTACCTCCCTTTAAAGATTTTAAATATATCTCACGATTAATTGCTTCTTTCCTGTTTATAAATTCTTCTTGAAAAACTAAAATAAAAGGTTTTTTATTTTTAGTTGATTTAACCAATCCCTTATTATGTTTAACTAATCTATTTTCAATATTATTTGTCTGTCCTATATAAAACTTGTTGTCTTTCAAACTTTTGATAATATAAACATAATACATGACATCGTTAGACGACTCCCGCCATAGCGGGATCCCGCTATGGCGGGACAGGCAATGCGGGAATAGTAATAAATACTTTTTACTCTTCTGGCTTAATTATGTCAACTGTTGCTAATTCTAATGGAAGTTGCGGGATTGAGGAATATTTCATTTTGTTTTCTGCGTCCAGAAAAAGGTTTAAAATGCGCTGAAGTTCCTGGAAATTGAACTTCCCTGCCTGAATTTGAATTTTTTCTTGCTCTTCTTTGGTTAGACCAATAATCACCGGGTTCATCAAACTAGGATTTATTTTCAAAAGCATTGTTTGCCTTAAATAACGAATCAGGGCTTTGGCAAATTCTTGAGGGTCGTAACCTTTCTCAAGGGTCTCTTCCAAAAATTTAATAGCTTTCTCCCCACTTTTTTCAAAAATAAAATCAACAAACTGGCTGATTAAACTTATATCGGTTAATCCCAATAAACTTTTTATATCTTCTGTTTTTATAATCCCCTCCCGCCCTAAAGTCCCGGCGAAAGTAAGAGTTTGGTCTAATAAACCTTCGGCATCTCTCAGCGAACCGCCGGAATTTAAAGCAATAAGTTCCAGAGCCGGCCTATCAATTTTTGCTTTTTCTTTTTCAGAAATAATATCTAATCTTTTGATAATTTCCGATAGAGTTAGTTTTCTGAAATCAAATCTCTGGCATCTGGAAATAATCGTTGGAATCATTTTATGAATCTCGGTTGTGGCTAAAACAAAAATAGCATGAGAGGGAGGTTCTTCTAAGGTTTTTAAAAGAGCATTGACTGCTTCGCGGGTTAACATATGACACTCGTCAATCACAAAAACTTTGTATTTTTCTTTTGTCGGAGCAAATTTAATTCCGTCTCTCAATTCTCTGATTTCATCAATACCTCGGTGTGAGGCAGCGTCAATTTCAATTAAATCTAAAGAGTTGCCTTGTTTAATTTCCAAACAAGAAGAGCATTTATCACAGGGCTCAAATTCAGAATCCTTATGATTACGGCAATTTACTGCTTTTGCCAAAAGCCGAGCCATAGTTGTTTTACCGCTGCCCCTCGGGCCGGAAAACAAATAAGCGTGGGAAACCATGCCTGAAGAAATGGCATTGGTTAAAGTTTGAACCACATTCTCCTGGCCAACAATCTCAGCAAAGGTCTGCGGCCTGTATTTTCTGTATAAAACTAAATTAGCCATAGCTACTTTTTAAATACTACAAATTTATATCCGAGGAAATTCCAAATAAAAACACAGAGAACAGCTATAAATGCTCCGAATATCGCCCAGATTTCTGCTGACAAGCCGAATTGAGGACCAATAGCGCTAACTACAAAAGAAGCAACGGCAACATTAAGCAAAAATCCGATTCCAGCCACTAAGTAAAATTTTCCAAATTCTTTGCCGGCTCCTTTGGTTTCTTTCTTTTCAAAAGTCCAAAACTTATTCCAGAAATAAGAGTTTACTACCGAACAACTGAAAGAAAAAGCTTTGGAAACAGAGTAGAGCAAACCCGCAGTAACTCCAAAAATTGTTAATAAAAGAATCAATATCCCAAAATCAAAAAAAGTATTTAAGGCGCCGACTAAAACAAATTTAGCCAGTTGAAAAAGGGCTGGGATTTTTTTCGTCAAAAGAGAAGCAACAAAAACGCCGAAAATTGAAAGAAGGGGTAAAACTATAGGGAAATACCATGCCAGTTGGATTATAAAAGAAGGCATTTCCGGTAAATATTTTGGCGAATACTTTAAAACGCCGAGAAAAATTAAGGCAATCGCTTCTCCGATAATAATCGGATATATAATATTTGCTTTTTTCATAATTATTATTTTTTAAAAATTACTTAATTATATTTTATCATAAACTCGGGTTTTTGAAAAGAGAAAATTTGTGATAAAATAAAAATAGTTATCTGTCTACATAATATGCTTAAACTTTATAATACCCTAACCAGAAAAAAAGAGATTTTCAAAACCAGAAAATATAAAAAGGTAAATCTTTTTGTTTGTGGAATAACAAGTTATGATTTTTCTCATATTGGTCATGCAAGGACCTATATTGTTTTTGATATGATAGTTAAATATCTCAAGCAAAAGGGGTATAATGTTTTTTATCTTCAAAATATTACTGATGTTGATGATAAGATTATAAATCAAGCAAAAAGACAAAAGATTTCTTGGAAAGACCTATCCCGAAAATTTGAAAGAGAATACTTAAAAGATATGAAAGCCCTGAATGTAAATAGTGTCACCAAGTATGCCAGGGCAACAGGTTATATTAAAGAAATCATCAGTCAGGTTAAAAGATTGTTGGAAAAGGGTTTTGCTTACCAGATAAAAGATGGGATTTATTATGATATTTCCAAATTCAAAAATTATGGGAAACTATCAAGAAGAACAGTTTTGCAAGCCGAAGACGGGATTTCCAGAATTGATGAGGCAAAAGATAAAAAGAATAAAGGGGATTTTTGCTTATGGAAGTTCTCCAAGCACGGCGAACCAAGCTGGCCCAGTCCTTGGGGGTCCGGCCAGCAAGGCCGTCCTGGCTGGCATATTGAAGATACCGCTATTACTGAAAAATATTTTGGGCTCCAGTATGATATTCACGGCGGAGCAAGAGATTTAATCTTCCCTCACCACGAGGCGGAGATTGCCCAGATGGAAGCTATCTCCGGCAAAAGCCCAATGGTAAGATACTGGATCCACGCTGGTTTTCTGACCGTCTCCGATAAAAAAATGTCGAAATCTCTTGGAAATTTTATTACTATCAGAGATTTCTTAGAAAAATACTCTCCTAGAATTCTCCGCCTGTTTGTTCTTAAAACTCATTACCTCTCCCCTATCAATTATAGCGAAAAAGAGATTGACCAAGTTAAAAAACAATTAGAAAGAATAGATGAGTTTATAGAAAAGCTCAAAGCTCAAAGCTCTCAGCCTGCGGCTGACCAGCCGAAGGCTGGAAAACTAATTGAAAAAAGCAAAAAAGAATTTGAAAAAGCAATAGATAATGATTTTAACACTCCAAAAGCAGTTGCTGTAATCTTTGAAATAATAAGCAAAGGAAATGCTTTATTTGATAAAAATAAATTAACTCCGGCTGATGCCAGAGATATTTTAAAATTTTTGAAGGAAGCTGATAAAGTTTTCAATTTTATCTTTTGGGATAAAAAAGAAGCTGTTAAAATCCCCTCTTTTATTAAAAAAATGGTCAGAGAAAGAGAAAAAGCACGCCAGAAAAAGAACTGGAAATTAGCTGATGAAATCAGAAAAAAAATCAAGCAAACGGACTATCAGGTTAAAGACACAAAAAAAGGACCACTTATTAAAAAAATTTCTAATACCTAATTTCTAATTTTTAATAAAATAAAAAACCCCCAATACGTATAGCATTGAAGGTTTTTTTGCTAATGAGCCATTCAAAGTATTTCAAAGAGCAATTAGTGTTCAGGTAATAACCCTACAGTTGTTAAAAACGGAATTAGCACTTTGTCATCGAATATTCTCTCCTCAGAAGGATGACGTCCTTCTATTGCGAAATCAATAGAATCTCTTTTTTGCTGCAAGGGTCCTGTTCGCTGCACAAAACTTCTTGTTTCCACCACCTTCAGCTTTCTGTCAGGATCTATGTCCCCTAATCTAACTGGTTTATCTTCGTTCGTCATTAATATTCCCTTTCAAAATTTCCCATATTCTACATTTATTTTGTATTTTAAGACCTATATTATTTTATAGACCTATTATTTAAATATGTCAATGTTTTGTGGGTATAATAATAGAACATCAAGCTCTTGCCAGCATTTCTCATCTTTGCTATGCTGAAATTGATGATTAAGGAAAATCAAAGTTTGGGCGGGCCTGAAAAACTGCCACCTCAGAACATTGAGGTAGAAAAATCATTATTAGGCTCTTTGATGTTAGATAAAAATGCCATTATCAAGGTAGCTGATTTTTTACAACCAAGAGATTTTTATAAGCGAGACCATCAGCAAATTTATCAAGTAATTGTAGAGCTTTTTGAAAAAGGAGAACCGGTTGACTTACTTGCAGTTTCTACCCGCCTCAAAGAAAAAAAACTCTTTGAAGAAATTGGCAGAAATAGTTATTTAACCGAACTTATTAATACTGTTCCTACTGCTGCCCATATCTCAAATTACGCCAAAACCGTCCAAAGAAAAAGAATTTTAAGGGACTTAATCGGAGCCAGCCAGGAGATTAATTCAATGGGTTATAACGAAAAAGAAGACATTGACGTGCTTTTGGACCAGGCCGAACAAAGAATCTTCAGTATTGCCCAAAAAAGTTTAACCCAACGATTCATCCCAGTTAAAGATGGCTTAGAAGAAGCTTTTGAAAGAATTGATAAACTCTCTAAACACGAAGGAGGTCTTCGAGGGCTTCCAACTGGCTTTACTAATTTAGATAATACTTTAGCTGGCCTCCAAAAATCCGACTTGGTAATTTTAGCATCCAGGCCATCTATGGGAAAGTCCTCGCTAGCTGTAAATATTGCAACTAATATTGCAATCAATCAAAAAATCCCAATAGGACTATTTAGTTTAGAAATGTCAAAAGACCAGGTGGTAGACAGATTGATTGCCAGTTTATCTAATGTTGACTTATGGAAGTTACGGACTGGCCGGCTTTCAAGCGAAGGCGAAGATAATGATTTTTCCAGAATTCAAGATGCAATGGGTCTATTATCCGAAGCCCCAATTTATGTTGATGATGCCGCTTCCTCTAACGTTCTCCAGATGAGAGCAATGGCAAGAAGGTTGCAAGCAGAACGCGGATTAGGGCTTATTATTATTGATTATTTGCAACTGATGGAACCTAGAAATCCAGCAACCACTATGGTCCAACAAGTAACTGAAATTTCCCGGGCACTTAAGGGTTTAGCTAGAGAACTTAATATCCCGGTCCTTGCTTTGTCCCAGCTCTCCCGAGCAGTAGAACAACGTTCCCCCCAAATTCCCAGATTGTCAGATTTACGTGAGAGCGGCGGACTAGAGCAGGATGCGGATGTTGTGCTCTTTATATTTCGCGAGGATAGATATCGCTCCGATACTGCCAGAAAAAATATTGCTGATATTATTATTGCCAAACATAGAAATGGACCTATAGGAAAAGTAGAATTATATTTTGATGACAGGATAGTATCTTTTAGAAATTTAGAAAAAGAAGAATATACGGAGTAATTTTCAATTTTCAAAATGTATCCACACGCAATTCAAAAACTTATTGACTTGTTTTCTAAGTTTCCTACCGTTGGACCGCGAACCGCTGCCCGATTTGTTTTTTATTTAATAAAATTACCTCAAGATAGCTTTGATGAACTTTTAAATTCAATAACAAACTTAAAAAAATCAATAAAAATTTGTTCATTTTGCTTTAACCCATTCGAGGATTCAGGAGAGACCTTATGTTCTATTTGTAGAGATAATTCGCGGAACAAAACATTACTTTGTGTGATAGAAAAAGAAATTGATTTAATTTCAATTGAAAAAACCAAAAAATATAAGGGTCTTTATTTTATTTTGGGCGGAACAATCAACTTAAAAAAAAATAATAAAAACAATATTAAAATTGAGGAATTAAAACAAAGAATTGAAAATAACGGTTTCAAAGAAATCATTATTGCTATCAACCCCACTACCGAGGGCGAAGCCACTGCTTTATATATAGAAAGAGAGCTGAAATCTTTTAATATTAAAACTACTCGCCTCGGACGGGGCCTTCCTGTTGGCGGCGAATTAGAATATGCTGACGAAGACACCCTTTCTTCCGCCTTTGAAGGAAGAAAATAAGGTTCCCCGCCAAGGCGGGAGAACCTTGATTCGCTATTGTATAAACATATAATCTTGAAATAAAAATAGTGAGCAGTATGAAATAAAAAAAAGCCCCTGAAGGGCTTTTTGGTTTTGCGGACATTTTATTCGGTTTCTATTTTAATAATTTCGACTTCAGTAAAGAGTTGCCTATGGCCCGCTTTTTTCTTATAGCGGGTTTTTGCTTTGTATTTGAAAATAATTACTTTTTTGCCTTTTCCCTGTGATAAAATCTTGCCAATAACTTTAGCGTTTTTTACCAAAGGGGTTCCAATCTCTAATTTTCTATTTTTCTCCACCAACAAAACCTCTTTAAAGGTTATTTCACTGCCTTCTTTTTTATCAATTTTCTCAATTTTTATTTTGTCGCCGGGCTTAACAAGAT
>CAYPVI010000009.1:0-15676 GCA_964414135.1 uncultured Candidatus Saccharibacteria bacterium
ACCCTTGGCTACAACCTGATACCTTTGAGAAACCTCTGGCGCCACTGCCAAAACCCCAGGGACTTCTTGAGTTATAGCTTCTGAATCCTCTATGGTTAAGCTTTGAGCTGAACCTCTACCGGCTGAAATCTGAGAAAAACTTTTTTGGAATCCTGGCATAACAGTAATTAAATTTGACCCCATTGATTGAATGCTTGATTCAATGGAACCGGCCGCTCCCTGACCAATTGAAATCATGGCAATTACTGATCCAATACCAATAACAATACCTAAAATGGTTAGGATTGACCTAACTTTATTTGCATAAATAGCAAAATATGTTTCTTCAAATAAATCAGTGATAAACATAAATTAACGATGATTAATAACGTCTTCTACAATTTCCCCGTCTTTTAAGGAGATTATTCTCTTGGTGTGTTCGGCAATGTATTTTTCGTGAGTAATTAAAATAACCGTTCTGCCTTGTTCGTTTAAGCTTTTAAAGGTTTCAAGAACAACCTCACCGGTCTTGCTATCAAGGTTGCCGGTTGGCTCATCAGCAAAAATAATAGCTGGGTTATTAACCAAAGCTCTAGCAATAGCCACTCTCTGCATCTCGCCTCCTGAAAGTTGATTGGAAAGATGATGAAAGCGCGTCTCATCTAATCCCGCGCTATTTAAAGATTTCTTGGCAATTTCCTCTCTCTCACCTTTTGAGATATTGGTATAAATTAAAGGCAATACTACATTTCGTAAAACCGTTGCCCTAGGTAAAAGATTAAAAGATTGGAAGACAAAGCCGATTTTCTTCTTTCGAATGTCAGCCAATTCATCGTCGGAAAGTTGAGAAACATCTTTTCCTTCAAAAAAATATTGGCCGCCGGTTGGGCTATCCAGACAACCCAAAATGTGCATTAAGGTTGATTTCCCAGAACCGGAAGGCCCGATAATTGCCACAAATTCACCGTCATTAATAGAAAAAGAAATGCCTTTTAGCACTTTCGTTTCAACACCGCTTGATTTATAAACCTTGCTAATATTTTTAACCTCAAGCATTTTGATTTACTTGCTAAAGTTTTTCGTTTGGGATTTGCCTCCGGTATTCATTCCCGGTATTTGAAACCCCTGGGTTTGAGTGGTTTGAACCACGCCTGGATTAATTGTTGAGACAACAACAATATCACCTTCCTGAAGACCAGCTACAACTTCAGTGGAAAAATCATTTGTCAGCCCTACTTCTACGATTTGTAACTTTGGAGGCGTTGGCAAAATCGTTCCCGAAACATTGGCTAATAATTGCTGTTTCATTCCTTCTGGCGCCTCTACTAATTCAACATAGTAAGATTCTCCCTGCGACTTAATCGCGCTGTTTGATAAAACCAAAACATTCTGTTTAGCTTCGATAATAATATCTGCGGTAACACTCATCCCGGGCTTGACTTGTTCTATATCAGTACCAAAGGCAATCTTAACTCCATAACTTACCACCCCCTGAGAAACCTGTCCCACCGTATCAACCTCTATAACTTTTCCGGAAACGCTTGCTTCCAAAAAAGCGTCAAAAGTAAGAGTTACTTTTTGACCAACTTTTACATTAGCTGCGTCAACCTCGTTTAGAGAAATCTCAGCTATTTTCTGTTCGGTAATAATATTTGCAACTGTCATCTCTTTGGAAATAGAGTCACCATTTTTTACTTTTACTTCAGTAATAACACCGCTAAATGGCGCATAGATATAAGAATCTTCTAAATCTTTTTGAGCTGAAGCCAGAGCATCTTTTCTCTGCTGAACGGCGAGTTCTTTGGTCCGGACATCCAACTCATCGGGAGCTTCTTTAAGCTTTTCCAGTAACAGTTCTTTTTCTTTGACTGATAATTCGGCATCAACTACAGCCTGTCTGTCACTCTTCAAAGAATTTTGGATGGAATAAAGATTTTGCAAATAACCGTTTGTTTTTAAATAATAAGATTGAAGATTCGTTTGATAAGCGGTTATTCCGCTATAAATACGTTTATCGTGAGAAGAAAAATAATCAACAACAAAATCCAAAAGATTAATTTCGCTTTTGATAGCTTGGGATATAGCTTTAGTTGTATCCGCCGTTTCGTTTAGTAAATTCTCTATTGTTTGACTGTCCGCGTAATAATCTGTATCTTTGTAATCTTTCAAGTTTTGGTCATATTTTATCCTTGCCGCCTTATAATCGTTTTCAGCACCTCCAATAAAAGGTTCTAAATCCATTCTATCCGTAGAATCAAAAGAATTCATATAAACAGTTTCGTTCCAATTGTAATCGCTGATCATTATTTCACTTTTTGCTATATTGTAGCCATACAAAACATCTCTGGCTGTCGTAATGATTGTCGGTAAATCAAAAAAGATATTGGTAACACCATCAAAAGCATCTTTTAAACCATTCTCAATTCCCTCCTCTGCTTTAGTTTTTGAGTCATTAGCTTTAGTTAAAGCGTTTTCTGCTTGGAATAAATCAAGTTCGTCAGGAGGACTCAATAACTGGTCCAGGTCAGATTGCGCAGTCTCAAGCGAAAGTTGAGCGCTTACCATTGCTCTTTTTAAATCCGCATCATCTAATTTAGCAACCAATTTTCCTTCTCTTACTTCATCGCCATTTGAAATGTAAAGATTTAAAATTTCTCCATTTACCTGCGCTTTAATATCTGCCTCATTTAGCGAAGACACTTGACCAGAGCCGGAAACCGAAACAATAAGCGTCCCCTTCTCAACTGCCGCAATTGCATAACGAACAGCGCTGTCATTGCCAGTAAATTTCTGATAACCAAAATATCCACCAGTGATAACCAATATTAGAATTATTACTGTTATAAACTTATGTTTAAATATCTGTTTAAATATTATTTTAGAAAACATATTTATTTAAAAATCCTTAATTCAAGAATATATGATTATACCTTAACAGCTCGCAGTGAACTCGCTGTGAACTGAATCAAGGTTCTTAAGGAGCGAAGCGAGGAAAGGTTCTTATAAGTTTTGCTTCAATTTGACCCTCTTCGTTCGGAGAACCGATAATTACTACTTGGTCGCCGACTTTTAATTCGTCTTTTGTTATTTCTTTTCCTTTCTTAATTATCGTGTCTTCGTTAATTACAATCATTTTTTCTGTATCTTCCTTTTTCTTAATATCAAAAATAACAAAACCAGAATCATTGAGTTCAATAATTTTCCCGAAAACGCCGTGACCCTCAATAAAATCTCCTTTAGGGAAATTTCGCCAGTCACCAAGAAATCCCGTTTTCGGCCCGGCGAAATTTTTGTGATAACTTTCTGCCCAGCGATAAGAAAACTTCGCTTTCATTCCACCAACAAACATCCCGACACCAAATATTAAAACCACTACTGCAAAACTAGCCAGACCAATAATAATCCTTTTTAGAATATCATGATTTGTTTTTTTATTGTTTTGTTTTTCTTCGTTCATATGTTTTTTAATTAAAGCTATTAATTAATGGTTTTTTAAGTAAAGCTCTGGATTAGATACCCAAGTAATAATCTTTTTCTGTGCAGAAATAATCTAAGTGTGAATACAGAAATAGCAAGACTTAATAAGAAAATTGTCATACCCATAATCGGCAATGACTCTAAAATAGCTAAACCGAAATCCTGCCAAAGAGCAAAGAATGTTCCCATATCGCTGACTGCGGTGGAAATAAAGTAAGTAATCCCCGAACTTTCTATTTGATTTATGAGCGTTGCTCCAGAAAGAGACGTAGTAATTAAAGAGATTAATAAAAGGGACAAAAACCCAAATAACAATCTCTTGGTGTGTCGCAGTTCCTGTTCTTGTTTAATTGCAAGAATTATGCGGTCAAAAAGCCCAAGAGGCGGTTCTTTGGGGTTAAGATTGGCAAAAAGTTTTTCGTAATCTTTACGCATATCTCTATTAGGGAGCAGGATTCGAACCAGAGTCAATTTAGCGGAGCGAATTTTATTCAGATTCGAGGCAGGAAAAGTGAAGTGTATCCCCTGGATACATAAGCGACGAGTAACGAAGAAGCTGGATAAAATTCGCCCGCCCGAAGGGAAGCGAAATAATAAGCCAATTTCTTCGTCACTCCTCCTCAAAGTGTTAGGTTCTAACACTCCTTCGTCGTCCTTCCTCGAACTTAACCCATTCTTTCGCTTCTAAATTGATTCTGGTTCGAATCCTGTTCCCTTTTACTAATACGATAAAAGGATGCATTTTGGTGCATCCTTTTTTAGTATAAATTTTATAGCTTAATGAATAATAATTTTTTAAGCAGGATAAGAGCTCGTCTGTGCCTACTTTTAATGGTATTAAGGGGCTCACTTAATACCTCGGCGATTTCTCTAAAATTGAAGTGGTCATTGTAGCGGAGGAATAATACCATACGATATTTAGGATTCAGTTGATTTATTGCTATATTAAGTATTTCTGCAATATCAGCTCGTTCAAGAATTTTATTAGGCAGAGGCGCGGGATCAGCGAGTTTTTCAGTAAGCAGGTTTTTTCCCTCTTCGTTTTCAAAATTAGAAAAGGGTATAGTTTTTTTCTTTCTCAGCCAATCAATAGATGTATTTTTGGCAATACTGAAAATCCAAGTTTTGAAACTTTTGCTTTGGTCAAACTTTTTCAAACTCCGCCAGACCTTTACAAAAACCTCCTGCGTTATATCCTCGGCTTCCTGTTCATTGCCGACATAGCGACAAATAAAGTTATAAATCGGCTTGAGATAACGTTTAATTAAAGTCTCCAATGATTTCTCGTCGCCTGCGATATAATCAGCTACAAGTTGTTGATCTGAATAATTCATACCTATACAAAATACCACTTATCTCATAAAAAGTCCAATAAAACAAAAAAATAGAGCTTACCCCTATTTTTCTATTTTCTATTTTTCTATTTTTCAATTTAAATAAAAAGGGTATGTGCAAAAATCTACACATACCTTTTATTATAGAAAGAATATCATAAATATTCCCTACTATCCACCGTTTACGCCCGAGCAAGGCTGGGATATTCCTTAAATACCTGAAACAGCCTTAAAATTACTCCTTTTGCTTTATATCTTCCTTGCTCTAAGGACTCAATAGTCCTTTTAGAACAGCCTATTGCTGTTGCAAATCTTTTTTGAGTCATATCTAATTTCCTACGAAGATTCTTGATATCTTCAGCGGTCATTTCGGGCAGTTTTTGAATTGAGACGTCTTTTAGTGTTATTTTGTTCTTCTCTTTCATTTTTATCTCCTTCTGTTTTGAAAAATATTTTTACAATGAACAACGATATTTAAAATTATACCAATTACTCAAAATAGTCAAACCGAAAACTACTGTTTTAGCAAAAAAAAGAAAAAATGGTGTCAGGTCTGAATTTTTTTTAATTTTATAACAGTTTCTGGGCGCTTGCTTGGGCGTCTAGGGCCTCATTTGCTAACCTGTCCGCTTCTTTGTTTTTATCTCGGGAAATTGATTTAAATTTTACTCTTTTAAAATCAAACCTTAAATTCCAAACTTCCAAGAATAATAACTGAATTTTGGAATCTAAAATCTTGTATTGGCTGTTTAGTTGTTTTACCAAGAGCTCGGAATCAGATCTTATCTGAATCTCAGAATTTTTGGCTAATTTTTTGCCAAACAATGCTTTGAATTTTTTTAAAGCGAAGATTACGGCTTTGTATTCTGCTTCGTTATTAGTAAAACGTTCTCCTAAATATTCAGAATATTCTTTTATGCTCTGACCCTTCTCATTACAAAATACAACCCCGATTGCTGCCGGACCCGGATTGCCTCTGGAACCGCCATCTGTGTAAATAATAATTTTTTTCATAATTAATCAAAATAATCCATTAGGCATTCTTTAAATTCTTTTAGATTTTTATTTGCTATCCTAAATCCTGCTGCCTGAGGATGTCCACCATAAGTTATGAGATCCTCAGAACAGTTTTTCATTGCTTCAACTAAATTAAGACCGGCAGGCGCCCTAACGCTGCCAGACAACACTACCCCGTGACTCTCATCTTTCTCTCTTTTATATAAAAATACCGGTTTTTTATATTTCTGAGAAAGTATTGATGCCGCCACTCCCAACAAAATTAATTCCCAATCAGAACTTCCTTCAAAAATAATTGGCTCTGCTTCCTTACCTAAAATTTTCTCTTCAATCTCGTATGTTATTTCTTTTATTCTTTTTCTTTTTTGAAGACCTTTCTCTAATAACTTCTCAGCTAATTCTTTCGCCTCCTCTTTTTTAGGAACAGTTAATAGACGAAAAGCAGCTGGCAATCCGTTCTCAATATTTCGAATATTTAAAAGAGAATTAACTTTATAAACTTGCTGAAGCAAAGTTAAAGATTCAAATGCCTCTAATTCAAATAATGCCTGGATGCCTGGCCGCCAACTCGTTTTTAAAAAACTCAACCCCTCTATAATCATTTCTTCGTTTTCATCAACTCGAGGCATCATATCAGCAATTGTTGCCATAGCTGTTAATTCTAAAAAATTTTTTCTTAAATTCTCTGTCATCCCTTTTTTCAAAAGAAGCTTGGCTAATCTAAAAATAATCCCAACCGTAGCAAATTGTTTGAATGGGTATTTATCTCCTTTTTGTTTTGGGTCAACAATAATATCAGCCTCGGGAAGTTTATCCAATATTTCGTGATGTTCAATAAGTATTACTTCAAATCCCAATTTTTTGGCTATCTTTATTTCTTTGAAATTTCCGATGCCGCAGTCCAAAGCTAAAAACAAAGCAGGAGCGTATTCTTTTAAATAATCTAAAGCTTTCTCGCTTATTCCATATCCTTCTTCTTCTCTATCGGGAAAATAAATTGCGGCAATTTCACCTCCTAAATTTTTAATAGATTCTTTTAGAATAATTACTGAAGTTACTCCATCTAAATCAGCATCGCCATAAATAATTATTTTTTCTTTTGATTTTATCGCTTTTAAAATCCGATTAGCCGCCTTTTTTAAATTTTTGATTTCAGCCGCCATAATAATCTAATACTTTTAAACCGGGGAGTTCTTCACCGGAAAGAAATTCTAACATTGCTCCACCGCCCGTAGAAATATGGTCAAATTTTTTTCGCAAACCAAATTTAGATAAAGCAGAAATAGTCTCTCCGCCGCCAACAATTTTAAAGGCCTGAAGGTTCTTAGCAATTTTTTCGGCAATTACTTTTGTTCCTTTCTCAAATAATGGTTCTTCAAAATGTCCCAATGGACCCGACCAAATAATCATTTTTGCGTCTTCAATTATTTTAGAAAACATTTTGATGGTTTCCGGCCCGATATCTAAAAGTTTTTCATCTTTTCTTACTTTTCCAGGTCCTGTTTCCCGGACATAAAATTCGCCGGTTTCATCTGGCGAGGCAATGGCGTCAATGGGAAGATGAAGTTTAGTGGAAGTTAAATTAAACTTGGAAATTTCTTTTGCTACTTCCTCTGAGGGCCAAGGTCTTCCAATACAAATTCCTTTTATTATCAAAATAGCATTAGCTATTTTCCCTCCAATAAGTAAATGGTCGGCTTTTTCTAAAAATTGTTTAATTACTTTGGTCTTGCTTGAAATTTTAACCCCGCCAATAATCGCTACTAATGGCCGCCAGGGTTTTTCCAAAACATTAGAAAGAATTTTAACCTCTTTTTCAAGTAAAAGCCCGGCTCCCGAGGGTAAATATTTTGGGACTCCGACAATTGAAGCATGGGCTCGGTGGGAAACGCCAAAAGCATTATTGATATAAATATCAGCTAATTTAGCAAGTTTTTTAGAGAAATTTCGGTCATTTTCTTTCTCCTCTTTATGAAACCTTAAATTCTCCAAAAGCAAAACTTCCCCTTCTTTCATCTTCTCTGTCTGTCTCTCAATTTCTTCCTCGATACAATCCGAAGCTTTTGTCACCGGGAAGCCCAAACACTCAGTCAATTTTTCTTGAACCGGGGTTAATCTCAAAGTTTCTACCACCTTTCCCTCTGGCTCATCTAAATGACTCATCAAAATTACTTTAGCTTTATTTTTAATCAAATATTCAATGGTAGGGACGGCTTGTTTAATTCGAAAATCATCCCCGACGTCCCCTTTTTTACTTAAGGGAACATTAAAATCACACCTTACTAAAACTCGTTTATTTTTAACATCAAGGTCTTTGAGGGTCTTAAACATAATTTTTCGAATTACGAATAATTATTCCTCAGATTTTTTTTCCAAGGACTCATCTAGGGTTTTTCTTAATTCTGTTAAATTAACCGGTTTTCGCTTTCTTTTTAAGGGCTCTGTTCTTCCCTTTGGTCTCTTAAAAGAAATCGGCTCTTCTTTTACCGCTTTTTCTAAGGAAATTGACGGAGCTGATTCCTTTTGGCTTCCGCCTTCTCTTACTTTTTTTAAACAGGCCTTGCAATAAACCGGTCTTTTGCCATCTGGCGGAAAAACTACTTTTGTCGGCTTGCCGCATAAAGAACAAGTAGCGTCATAAAGAACGGGGGCTTCGGAAGTTTTAACAGAAACAGCCGGCGTATCCAAAAACCCTGCCCATTTAGTAATTTTTTCTTCAACCTCTTTCCGTGGAGTTCCATATCTTTCCCGAGAAACCTTTATAATCTTTTCTTTATTGGAAACCTCGGTTTTTGGAAACGGGGCTAAAGTTTCAGCGGAGAAAGGCCTTCCGGCTAATCCATCAATCATCAATTTTAAATAAATGTTATATTTTGCCAAATTAACAATATCTCCGGCAGTAAAATCCGGAATAAATTCTTTTTCTAAATATTCGGCATCTTCTGCCCCGACTCGAAAAGAAACTAAAGTCCCGATATTACCAAAGACAGCGTCTCTCACCGTCTCATCCATTTGGGTAATGTATTGATGAGCCAAAATTAAAGCTAATCTATATTTTCTTGCTTCGGAGAGAATATTAACAAATGACTCGGTGGCAAAGTTTTGAAATTCATCTACATATAAAAAGAAATCTTTTCTTTCCTCTTCGGGCATATCCACTCGGGACATAGCAGCCAATTGTATTTTTGTAATTAAAAGAGCTCCCAACAACATTGAATTATCTTCTCCTATTCTTCCTTTTGATAAATTTAAAATTAAAATTTTTCTTTTATCCATCACTTCTCGCATATTAATAGTTGAACCAATCTGGCCAATAATATTTCTAATCAAGGGAGCTGAAATAAATTGGCCGACTTTGTTTTGAATAGCCGCCGTAGCTTCCACTTCATATCTTTGAGTATAACGGGCAAATTCATTAACCCAAAATGACTTAACCATCGGATCGGTAATTTTCTCTACCACTTTTTTCCGAAAATCCGAGTCAGACATCATCCTATTAATCCCAAGCAGGGTTGAACCTGGATATTCAAGAAGAGCTAAAATAGAATTATTTAAAATATACTCCATTCTGGCAGACCAAACATCAGGCCAGATTTTCTTAAACACGCCCATCAATCCGCCGGCTACTAAATGCCGATGCCCTAAGTCAACTCTTTCCATAACATTAAAAGCAATAGGATATTCTAAGTCAGCAGGATTAACATAAATAACATCGTTAATTCGATTTGAAGGAATAAAATTCAATAACTCTTCGGCTGCTTCTCCGTGAGGATCAACAAAACCCACTCCTCTGCCTTGCTGAATATCCTGAATAGCCATATTTTGGAGCATAGCTGTTTTTCCCATTCCTGTTTTACCAATAACGTAAAAATGCCGACGCCTATCATCGGGTTTAATGCCAAATTTCTTTCGGATATTACGAAAATTTGTTTCAGCAAAAATATTAATTCCGTTCATATAATTGATTATCCGGTAGGCAGGCCGGGAGGCGCCTCTCCTTTCTTTGCTTCAATCCGCTCAACAAACGGAGCTGGAGCAACTCTTCTGCTAGGAAAGTGAAATATAGTAGCCATCTCTTCGGTATTTAAGATAAAAGATGAAGGCCAATGGTCCTTTCCAGGAAATAAAGGAGAAAATCTTAATCTATATTTTCTAAATAGAGATCTTTTTCTCAAATATAATCTCCGATTAAAAACAAGATTTAAAGGCAAAAACCAGCTTTTATGAATTTTAGTTAAGGTCCTCCCCCAAGGCACCAGAGCATTAAGATTCTGAGTGAAAAAAATAGAAAAAAAGGCAAGAGGAAGCCGAAGTTTTGGTTTAAAGAAAACGTCTCTTTTGCCAAGATAAATAAATCTAATATTGGTTTTAAAGCCGCGCTTTGCCATTTTCTGCTCTACTCCGATAATTATTTCTCTTTCTCCGGGAGTAAGTTTCATTTCCGGCGGGATAAGTTCTTTTTCTTCTTTGGACAAACCTCCAGGCGGTTCTCCAGTAATTAAAACATCGGCAGCTTCCATAATTATTGGTTTTCTTACCGGAACTTTTTTTGTTCTTCTGGCAAGCTCATCTCTTATCTTTTCTCCCTCAGTTACCCAGGGAAGTTCCTTATTAGTAACCGGACTAACTGTAATTTGAATCCAAAGCTGTTCTCCGGGCTTTATTTTTGCCATTGCTTCAAGAAGACCAGCCAAGGGGTCAATTCTTTTTTCTTCCAAGGGCTCGCGTTCTGTTTCAAATTTGAGGTAAGTTTTAATTGGATATGGATCGGGTTTCAAAAGTACATAATCAGCACCCCAAAGATCCCAATCTTTATTTGGAATATCTTGAGGAATATATTTTGTATAATCATCGGCTATTGAAACCTCAGCTTCAGGATACTGGGAATAAATAGCTGATTCAACTGAGTCCCGGCTTGTTTCAGGAATTCTGACAAAAAAGTGGGACTCTCCGCCAATTGAGACAATCTCAAGCGAATAAGAAAGCATTACTTTTCCGTCAACCCATTTTTCCCACCAGTCAGCGGGGTCGTAAATAATCTGCCATAAACCATCCACAACTACCTCCATAGCCCTGATTGGCTTTAAAACCTCCTTTGGTATTTTAATCTCCAGTAAAATAAATTTCTTCTTTTTTAAAAAAAGGTCTGTTCTCCACCAAAGCCATAGAAAAGAAAAAGGCCACCATAGAATAAAGGGTAATGGCAGCCACCACCAACTCTTAAGAATTTCCCAGGCAAGGGAAAGTATCGGAATTAAAATTTTTAATGAATCAAACATTAGAAAATTAAGAAACTTCCTAAGCTTCTCTTACCTTGTACCTTCCTTGAGAGTCCCTGACAAAACAATCGTTATTCTGTAAATTAAGAGAAACTGTATTTTCTTTTACAAAACGTTGCTCTAAAACCTTTTCTAAAACCTCTTTTTTTGATAAAGATTTTTTTGATTCTTTTAAGATTTTTAAAATTATATCCTTAACTACTCCGGGAGTATATCCCCATTCTGTTAAAGCATAAAGGCCCCTTCCAACTAAAACAAACCTCGGGTCTTTAATTAGTTCATTATGAACAGTAGCTGTGTGAATTCCCCTTTGAGAAGGAAAAGGTAATTTCTCTATAAGAGCAGCAATTTGGGTAAAATGCAAAGGTTTCTCTTCTTTTTTAAAAACTAAATATGCTCTGTCTTTTACTCCGCGAGGATTAATCTCCAGCCAATCTTTTAAACCAAATTGTTCTTCAGGATTTTTTTGAATTTGCTTTGAAATTTCAATATATGAAAGAAAAACATCTTTATTTAGTTTCTGATCTTTCAAGAGTTCAGCCAAAGAAAAAATTCTCTTTTCTTTTTTAAATCTATTTATAGTTGATTTTACCACTTTCTTGGCTTGATTTACAGATTCTTTCTTAACCGCCCAGAAAGAATAAAAATCTTTATCTTCTGGAAATCTATTAAATCTATTTCCATTAAATATCAAAAAGAAAATATTGTTTTGAAGCTTGTTTCCGCCTAAAGATTGGAGTAAATCATCTTCTTTTTTTAAACCTCCGAAAGAAATAAGAACTTCTTCAAAATATTCAAAAAGTTTTTGATTTTCTCTAATTCTTGGCTTAATTTTTGAAAATCCTTCTGCTTCAATCTGGCGAACTCTTTCTCTGGTAATATCATAACTTTGCCCAATAGTTTCTAATGTTTCTCTTTGCCCTGCTCGCAAACCAAAACGCCTCTCAATAACACCGGTTGTTCTTTGAGGCAAATCTTTTAATAAATCTGCGCAAATTTTTTGATAGTTAAAATTCATACAACTCAATACTAATACACCAATGAAACACCAATGTATTGATATCGTGATAATTATTTTTCTATTTAAACATTTTTAAAAACCCTTGTCAAGTTAATTAGTCCTACCCCTTCGGAATTTGAACCAAGTTACCAAAATTGGACCAGCGAGGAAGATTGAGGAATAAGTGCCGGCTAAAATTCCGAAAATTAGGGCTAAAGCAAAATATTTTAAGGTCTCCCCGCCCAAAAAGAAAATAGCTCCAGCTACAAATAAGGTTGTCAGAGAAGTATTAATCTGTCGGCTTAATGTTTGATTTAAGCTTCTGTCAACGATTTCTTCAAATATTTCCCCTCTCCTCAAAAGATTTTCTCTTATTCTGTCAAATACAACCACTGTATTGTTAATAGAATATCCTAAAACAGCAAGAAGAGCAGTAATTACCGGTATAGAAATCTCAATGCCATAAAATTTTCCTAAAATCGCGAAAGCCCCCAAAGGAATTAAAATATCATGAAAAAGAGCAATGACGCTGGTTATTCCGTACTGCCAAGACCGCAAAGGCCTCTGAACTTTTCTAAAAGCTAAAGCAATATATACAATCATTGACAATAAGGCTACAACTATAACAATTTTGGTTTTTTGCTTTAACTCCTGACCAATCGTGGGCCCAATTGATTCAAATCGTATCTCCTCTAACTCTTTTCCGTCTTGAAGTTTCTCTAAAATCTGTTGATGAATTTCTTCATCAATCTCTTCCATCCTTAAAATAACTCCTTTTTCTCCGGTCGGTTGAACATAAATAGTTCCTAAGTCAAATTCATTTAATTTTTCTAATATTTCTTGATTTAATGGTCTTGTTTCTTGATAGTCAATTTCCAAAATACTTCCGCCGGTAAAATCAATCCCGGGCTTTAAACCGAAAACAATCAAAGCGAAAATACTAGCTATAATTAGAACTCCGGAGAAACCAAAATATATTTTGCGATGTTTTATGAAGCTAATCATAATAATTAATTTTGAAACTACTTCCACATCCATCCCCATTTCTCTAATCTCGTTCCTGCGAAAAGCCGGAGTAAGTTTCTGGTGATAAATATTGCGGAAAACATGCTTAGTAAAATTCCAATGCTTAAAGTTAAAGCAAATCCTTTAATAAAGCTTGTTCCTAAACCAAAAAGAATTAAAGCAACAATCAAAGTAGTTAAATTTCCATCCCGAATTGATGGCCAACTTCTTCTAAAACCTTCTTCCAAAGCAATAACAAAACTTTTCTCTTCCTTTAATTCTTCTCTCATACGGGAGAAAATTAAAATATTGGCGTCAACAGCCATTCCAATTGATAAAATAAATCCGCCGATTCCAGCTAAAGTTAAAGTCACCGGGATTAATTTAAATAAACTTAAAACCAAAGCAACATAAACTCCCAAAGCCAAAGAAGCTAAAAATCCGGGAAATCTATAGAAAATTATCAAAAACATAATAACAGCTAAAAATCCGAAAAGGCCCGCCATTAAACTTTTTTGCAAAGACACAGCTCCTAAAGTTGGCCCAACGGTTTGCTGGGAAATCAGTTTTATCGGCACTGGAAGAGCGCCAGCATTAAGGTTTCTGACTAACTCTTTAGCTTCCTCCACAGTAAAATCTCCTGTAATCTGGGCTTTACCGCCGGAAATTGCTTCCTGAACAACAGGAGTAGAAATTGCAACTCCATCAATAAAAATACCCAATATCTTTCCGACGTTTTGGGAAGTCAATTGTTCAAAAATCTCTGCGCCTTCATTATTAAACTGAAGAGAGATTAAAGGCGCGCCTGTCTGTTGATTAAATCCTAAATTGGCTTTTTCTAAATATTTTCCGGTCAGAGTGGTTGATATAAAATAAGGGTCTTCTAAAGCTAATTCCCAATTCTCTATTTTTTGAGCTTCCTCATAAGTTAATCCCTCAAGCTCTTTCTGCTTATTAAGGATTTTCTGGGCTTCTTCTTCTGTTCTCTGTTCCCTAAATTCTAAAAATGGGGTTCGGCCAATCATCTTAATTGCTTCGGCCGGCTCTTTTATTCCAGCCAGTTCAACAACTAATCTATGCTGGCCGGATGCTTCTTGCGTCTGAACCACCGGTTCAGCAACTCCAAAAAAATTAACCCTTCTCTCAATAATATCTCTTAGACCTTGCATAGCAGAAGAATAATTTTCTTTCTCAATACTGGATAAATCGGCTTCGTATAAAAGATGAGTTCCTCCTTGTAAGTCCAAACCTAATTTAAAAGGAACGTCCCAAAAATGAGAAATCTTTACATTAAAACTTCCATTAAGAAAATCAATGCCTTGATTGAGGTATTTTGGATAACTTAAATTCCCGGTCAAAAAAGCCAATACAACAATTCCAATCAAAATTAAATAAATTTTCCTTTTCCTCATAATCAGTCAGAGGCCCGACCTCTGTCGCCTCTGTTAGTTTTTATCATAACACATTTTTAATTATGTGAAAAGGGCTGAGACAATACCGACTAAAAATATGCCATCAAAGACGCCTGCTCCGCCAATTGAAAGTAATCCTGGACTTAATTTTTTAGCCCTTCTCAAATTCAAAATATCAGCTCCGATTAAGGTTCCTAAAACACCTGAAACAAAAGCGCAGGGAGCCATAAATTCTGGAGCTAAAATCCAGGCAAAAAGAACGGCAAATAATGGAGGAATAAAAGCTGAAATCGCAATGCCTCTGCCGGGGACAAGTCTGGAAAAAATCTTTGAAACTAAAATCATTAAAAGAGTGGCTGCCAAAACTGGCTCTATTGGCACTTTGCTTAAAAAATAAAAAGAAAGAATAATTGGAATAACAGCTCCTCCTAAATTAATAGCAATACCAGAAACCCTTAGTTTCGGCGTCTTGAACAAGCCAAAAAAAGATGGCTCTGAGACATAGACCATTTTTTTCTTAGTTAAAGGAATATTGATAACCGAGCTCAAAAGCATTAAAAGAAGTATTAGAATAGTTGCTTCTGGAGATAATCCTAATTTCTCAAAGCCAAGTGTCACCACATGGAAAAAGACCAACAAAAGCAAAATTGGTAAAAATAAAATAAAGAGGAGAAAAATTAAACAACCAACAGGAAAGAAAAACATTTGTTTTATTATACCATACCTCCAAAACAAAAAAGCCCGTTAAGGGCTTTCTCTGTTTCTTTTAAAGTTCTAATGCGTGTTTCTAGAAATACAGCACTTTTTGTATTTTTTGTTTGAACCACACGGGCAAGGATCGTTCCGCCCCACTTTTTTCTTGTTTCTGATAGGCGATGTCGCGCTGAATGAACTGCTAAACAAGCCACCAAAAAGACCGCCAAAATTTGCAAATTCAATACCACTATCTAAAACACCGGACTTTCTGTTTATCATTATCTTCTCTCCTTATACAATGCTTTTAAAGGACTAATTCTTTTTTTAAAAACTTAACATATTATTTCAGTTGTGTCAAGGATTAACCAAACTTTGGATAGCAGCACTTTTTGTATTTTTTGTTTGAGCCACAAGGGCAGGGGTCGTTCCGCCCCACTTTTCTTTTAATATTACGCGGCCGGGTCGCGTAATCGGGGG
>CAYPVI010000009.1:15776-18859 GCA_964414135.1 uncultured Candidatus Saccharibacteria bacterium
AAGACTAGCTTTAAAAACTGCGTTGGCAATAGTTAAATCAATTGTTTGAAGCAATTGCCGAAACATTTTATGGCCTTCTGATTTGTATTCAATCAAAGGGTCCTGCTGACCATAAGCTCTAAGTCGAACAGAATCTCTTAAATGGTTCATATTTTCTAAATGCTCTACCCAAAGAGTATCAAGAACCTTTAAGCAAACGGCTTTCTCCAACTGACGCATATTTTCCTCACCCACTTCCTTTTCGCGTTTTTCATAATCTTTTTCTGAAAAACCGGCTTTTTCAACTATTTCTAAAATCCGCTGTCTTAAATTTCCGGCCTCAGCTTTTTCCAAAAACTCTCTTCTTTTTTTGTAAAATACTTCTCGGTGTTTATTCATCACGTCATCATATTCTAAAACATGGTTCCTCGCATCAAAATTCATCCCCTCAACTTTTGACTGGGCAGATTCAATAGCTTTTGAAATCATTTTAGCTTCAATCGGCTGGTCTTCAGGGACTTTCAATGTTTCCATCAGCCCTTTTATTCTATCCCCGCCAAAAATTCTCATTAAATCATCCTCCAAAGAAACAAAAAATTGGGAAGAGCCGGGATCGCCCTGCCTGCCCGACCTCCCCCGCAGTTGATTATCAATTCTCCTTGCCTCGTGTCTTTCGGTTCCAATAATATGAAGCCCTCCCTGTTCAATGACTTTTTTCTGTTCTTCCAAGCCAGGTGGGTTTCCTCCCAAAATTATATCTACTCCCCTGCCTGCCATATTAGTAGCTATGGTCACTGCTCCTATTTTTCCTGCCTGGGCAATTATTTCTCCTTCTTTCTCATGGTGTTTGGCGTTTAAAATTTGATGGGGAATGCCTTCCCTTTCTAATAATTTCCCTAAATACTCATTTTTCTCAATAGAAACCGTTCCTACTAAAACCGGCTGTCCCTTCTGATGTTTCTTTTTAATTTCTTTTACCACTGCCTCAAATTTTCCATTTAAGGTTTTGTAAATTCTATCGGGCAAACCCTTTCTCATTAAAGGTTTATTGGTTGGAATAATTATTACCTCCAAACTATAAACTTTATCAAACTCTTCAGCTGAGGTGACGGCCGTACCGGTCATTCCGGCTAATTTCTGATACATCCGAAAATAATTCTGAAAAGTAATGGTAGCAAAAGTTCTTGATTCCGGCTGAACTTTAACTCTCTCTTTTGCCTCAACTGCCTGATGAAGACCGCCCGACCATCTTCTGCCCGGCATTAGACGACCGGTAAATTCGTCAACAATAATAATTTGGTCATCTTTTACTACATAATTTTTGTCCCTTATAAAAAAGATTTTGGCTCTCACGGCAGATTCTATTTGGTGGGTAGTAGCAATATCGTTTTCAGCCCAGGGATCAGACCCAAGCCAACCAACAATTTTGTTTTGACCGCCTTCAGTGAGAGGTGCTGCTTTTGTTTTTTCATCAATGGTATAATCTTCATTTTCTTTCAGACGCCCTACTATTCCGGCAAACTGATAATATTTTTCAGTTGATTCCTCGGCCGGCGATGAAATAATTAAAGGGGTTCTTGCTTCATCAATTAAAATTGAATCTACCTCATCAACAATGGCGTAATGAAACCCCCTCTGGCTTTGCTCTTTTAAATCATAGACCATGTTGTTTCTTAGATAATCAAAACCAAACTCGTTATTAGTGCCATAAGTAATATCAGCCAAATAAGCATCTTTTCGCGCCACCGGCCGAAGATAACTCTCAATTATCTTAAATCCACCAACTGTATCTCGCTCTTTATCCCGTTCACCATTTGGAACGCGACCATCCGGGGAGTCCCCTTCGGATCCAGGAGATTTGGGATTTTTGGGCTGGTATGTTGAGTCATACAGATATGCCGCCTCGTGCGTTATGCAACCAACGGTAAGTCCCAATAAATCGTAAATCTGCCCCATCCAGACCATATCTCTTCTGGCTAAATAATCATTAACCGTTACCAGATGAGCTCCTTTTCCTTCAAGAGCATTTAAATACAAAGGCAAGGTAGCAGCTAAGGTTTTTCCCTCGCCAGTTTTCATCTCAGTGATTCTGCCCTGATGTAAAACAATCCCGCCAATCAGCTGAACATCAAAGTGCCTTTGGTTAAGAGTTCTTTTGCCAGCTTCCCTAACCAAAGCAAATGCCTCTGGAAGAATACTATCCAGGGATTCCTCTTTTCCTAACCTTTGCTTGAACTCGTTTGTCTTTTCTTTTAATTTCTCGTCAGAAAATTTTTCAAACTCTGGCTCAAAAGAATTTATTTTATGAAGCAGCGGCTGAAGCTTTTTTAAATACTTTTCATTCGCATCTCCAAAAATTTTAGCTATAATACTCATAATATTCCTATTATACCCATTTTTCCCAAAAACAAAAGCGGTTTTCCTCAAACCGATTTTAAAAATTAGAAATAAGCGGAATAATTTTTAAAAAATTCTTGTTTTTCTTTAGGGAGTAGGATTCGAACCAGAATCAATTTAGCGGAGCGAATTTTATTCAGATTCGAGGCAGGAGGAGTGAAGTGTATCCCCTGGATACATAAGCGACGAGTAACGAAGAAGCTGGATAAAATTCGCCCGCCCGAAGGGAAGCGAAATAATAAGCCAATTTCTTCGTCACTCCTCCTCAAAGTGTTAGGTTCTAACACTCCTTCGTCGTCCTTCCTCGAACTTAACCCATTCTTTCACTTCTAAATTGATTCTGGTTCGAATCCTGCTCCCTTTAGGCGGCTGTTTCTGCTTTTTCTTTGTATTGTTTTAATTCCCGCTGAAGTTCGTCTTTTATTTCAGTGATGGCTAATTTTAAGTCATCTCTTTTTGATTCTGCCCTCAAGCTCTTTCCGGGAAAGCGCATCTGGGCTTCAGCCCTAAAAATATCTCCTTTCTGATGATGACTAGTTGTTTTTCCGATTTCTACCCAAACCTCAACTCTGGGTTTCCCTTTGGCGAAAAAACCATTGTAGTAACTTTCGCTTTGAAAAACTTTAGCAAATTTTTCCAAACCGCCGATATTTTCTTCAATATAATCTGAAATATGCTTGGGGTTTGTTGCCTGATAATAATTTCTT
>CAYPVI010000009.1:18869-22484 GCA_964414135.1 uncultured Candidatus Saccharibacteria bacterium
TAGTTCCTGATTCAATTCTAAATTTGTTGCCTTAATAACAATTTTCATCATAATTTAATAGTAGCAACTTTTTCCAAAAAAAACAATCCCACAATTTAAAAAATCGCAGGATTGTCAGAAGAAACTTCTTAATTCAAGATATATATAGTTATACCTTAGCGAATCAAGGTTCTGCCGAGCGTCAGCGAGGCAGGTTCTTACTTCTTCTTCTTCTTCTTGGCCTTTTTTTTCTTAGCCATTTGTTTGCGCTCAATAAAAATTTTATTGAGCAAATCATTTTCAAAAATTTTACGCAAATAGTCGACCGCTATTTGAAAGAGAATTGAAAGTTTTTACAAAACTTCTCTCTTATTATATTTTCTCACCTCAACACTATATGTCAATGGTTAATAAGTAATTCTTACTTAATTATTTGTATTTCTTCTTCTAAATCTATTCTGAATTTGGATTTTACTTTTTGTTTGATAATTTTGATTAACTTTAAAACATCTCTGGCTTTAGCTTCTCCAGTATTAACAATAAAACCAGCATGCTTTTCGGACACTTTAGCTCCTCCTGCTTTTATTCCCTTCAGCCCGCATTTCTCAATCAGATAAGACGAAGGAATTATTCCCTCCTTGTTAAATTTTCTTAATTCCGGGAATTCTTTTAATAATTCATGGTTCCTAATTCTTGATTCTTGATTCACAAATATGGAGCCAGTTGAAGGAAATTTCCAGGGATGATTTTTTTTCCGATAATTCAAATGTTCTTTAATTCTTTTTTGAATTTCTTTTTTCTTCCCATTTTTTAATTTAATAACAGCTGAAAGAATTATCAAGTTTTTATTCTTTTTAAAAACAGTATGTTTTTCAGAAAAATCGCATTCTTTTTTTGTCAATGTTTTAATTTTTAATGTTTTAGCATCAAAAATTTCTACACTTTTTATAATATCTGACATCTTGACATTAAATGCTTGGGCATTGCCGTAAACAGCGCCCCCAACCGTCCCGGGAATTCCAACAGCCCACTCTAATCCCGTTAGGGATTTCTTGATAGATAATTTTACTAAATCTTCTAATTTTACTCCAGCTTCTACATAAATCCCTGAATTATGAATTATGAGTTTGGAATTATGAATTTTTATCACTATCCCATTAAATCCTTTATCTAAAGCTAAAACATTGCTTCCTTTGCCCAAAATAAAAAAGGGCACTTTAAGCTCTTTTACTTTTTTGATTGCTTTAATTAAATCCTCTTTATTTCCGGCAATACAAAAATACTTGGCAGGTCCCCCGATTTTAAAAGTAGTGTGTTTAGATAGTAGAACGTTTTTTTGAAACCTCATTTTTTAAAAGGCCGGGAGTGTTTACCCCTGACTAAGTCTTTAGTGGGTGTCTGCCTCCCGACCCAATTTTATTATACCAATTTGGATAAAAAAAGCAAAATAAAAAAAGCCCATCACTACCCCGCTAAGCGGGGTGTGAGGGCAAGCAAAAACTCTCGCGAAGCGAGAGCTTTTGCCGACTCAGATGAGGTTCTTAAAAAGAAGAACACCCACTAATTTGATATTAGCAAATTAAAAAGTAGTTGTCAAGAGCTAGTGCTCAAAATTTCATTAATTTTAGCTCTAGTTGTGCTTCCCACAAAACCTGTTCCTTTAGTTAGTTCCCAAGAAATCAAAATTTCTGAAGCGTATTTCTCCTGAAAACGAACCACCGCTCCCCTAGTAAGAGAAAGGAAATTCCCAGTAACTAATCCTTCGGGATAAATTTCCGGTCCCTGGGATTTTAAAAATTCTTGCAAGCATTTCACCCTGTTATCACTTTTTAATCCAAAAAAAAGATTTTCCTCAAATTTTTGGCAAGAAGTTTCTGCTGGAATATTTAACCAATCAAGTTGAGTTTTAAGTTGATTTAATAATGTTTCTATTTCAGAAATTTTAGATAGGATTTCTTTTTTAGACATTTCAGGAATTGGTTTTTCTAAATATTTTGATGAGTTTTCTTCTTCCTTTTCATCGGTAATTGAAGCTGACCAGAAAAATGGAAAAGCTGGTTCAGGATTCAAAAAACCAGATATTTTACTCTGAATTGTTGGAATAATAATCACCGAATTAACATCGGTGCCAAACTTAGAAATTGAAATTTCCCCCCTTTGATATTCGTCAAGTTGAATAAAATTAAGCGAATAATTACCTGAAAAATCTTTAATAAGACAAGGAGCCCTGAACAAGTTTTCCGGATTACCAATGAATTCAATTTTTAAAATTCCTTTACCCCCAATAAATTTAAACCAGTTACCTGTCCAATTTTTAGTAGTTTGAGAAACCCCTAAAGTGCTTTCACCTTTTATTGGCAAGAAATTAAGCGAGGGAATAACTCGTAGATTTTTTAAATTTTCGTTTGTATAGCAATACCTCTCTCCCAAAGAACAATCATTAACTAAAACTGCAATTGTCCAATCAGTAAAAATCTGGCTAAAGTCTTGTTCAAATCCATTTTTTTCCAAGGATTCGTTTAAACTTTTAATACCGATTTCTTTTGACTTTAACGAATCAGATAAAATTTCTATTCCATAATGGTCAACTAAATACTGAATAAAAAGATTTAAGGCGCCGTAATCTGATTTCTTGCCCTGCCATTCACTTATTGAATCAGAAGGACTTTCTAAAAAAATTTCAACTCTTTTTTCTAAATTACTTCCTTTATAGTCGTTATCGTAATCTACCAAAGTAGGAGCGTATTCAGCTCTGGCCTCATTAAGCCAAACTTCTTCTGAAACCCCTCTAATTTTCTCTTTCTGATTAAAAGTAATTAAATGGACAAATTCATGGGCAAGAAGACTTTTTGCCAAGGAGCTGGTGATATAATCGGCATTAAGATAAATCATTTCTCTCTCATTTGATTCAGGCAATTGAAGTTTAAAATATTCATCTTTGGGACTAAAATAACCACCAGCGCTTTTTTTCATAGGATGAATTAAAATCGTAACCCGCATATCCTCGTCAATACCCGGTTTCCACTCTAATCCAAACGTGGAAATTAAAACAGGATAAATCCTAGAGTGAAATTCATTGTCCAAAACCCTAAGGGAATTTTTTACATCAGTTTTTTCAAACTGGTCTAAACTGTTCCACCATTCATTGTCAACATAAAAATAAGCACTATTACCTATCCTTTGCAAAGTAGCGGATATTTCTTCTCGCTGGGATAAATCATAATTAGAATCAATAAAAAAATCTTCTTTCTCTCCCAAAGAAACAGCTTGAGTAAAAATCGGCAAGAAAAAAAATATAACTGCAATAATAAAAATTATTTTAAAATTCTTTGTCATCTTTTTTAGTTTATCACAGTTTAGGTCTTGCGAAAAGGCGTATAAGAAAAAATAAAAGCTTTCAGAATATTTTTTATTCTTTCGTTATCTGAAATTTGAACTGCTTTTTTTAATTCCTCTAAATTAAAATCAAGTTTCTCTCCATTAACATCAGAAAGCTTTGCCATAAAAATTTTTTGATTCTGAGTAGCTACGGTTCCTTCTTCGGCAGTTAAAATCTCCTCATAAAACTTTTCTCCGGGTCTTGGTTCCGAAAAAACAATAGGAATATCTTTGTCCGGTTCAAAGCCGGAAAGCCGA
>CAYPVI010000010.1:0-1734 GCA_964414135.1 uncultured Candidatus Saccharibacteria bacterium
TAGTATATACACAAAGAACATAATTTAAAACTCGTTATGGTCGTGAGGGTTCATATTAGTTTTATTTTATTCTATTTCTTCCCACTTTACAATTTTGAAATCATATTCAGCGTAAGGGGTAAATGGAGGAGGACTGTAGATCAATTTTGAATCAATATAATTTTCCCTTTTCAAATAGCCAGAAACTATGACACTCCCAGAAGTCCACTTAGTCCCTACTCTGCCATTACTAACTATTGAGCCGGTTATCTCTAATTTATCTTTTATGTTCCAAGGGTAATGATTCCTCCCAAAATGACCTTTCTGGGCGATAAAAATTCCTCTAAGCTCCATTTGATTTGGGGAATCAGGCCCAATTAAAACATTTCTTTCCCCAATTAGGGCTAAGCCGTCGGAACCATCTTTAACTGTGTAGTCTATATTCCCTGATAAAATCACATCAGTATCTTTGTTAGGGTCAATCAGGTTAGCTGAAGCAACAGTAATTTCTCCTTTTACCTCTCCTTCTGGCCAAAGATTATCTTCAATAAAAATAACTGAACAACTAGAATCTACGGAATAGCTATTATAAAAATATTCACTTTCAATTGTAAAATAATCATAATGCCAACCCTCTTCTAAACTATAAGCCCAACTTGCCTGAAGGCCAGTAATCAGCCGAGCTTCAAAAGTGCCATCGTTTTTAAATATTAGATGGTAACCCTTGCCTTGAGGATTAATATCAGCAGAAGGAGGTAAATAAATAGAGCTTGTCTGAGCATTACTTTTTATTTGGGCCAAATCAATGGTGATCCCATCGAAATCAAAAGAGGGAACAGGATAATCAAAAAGGTCAGAGTTGGCATTAGTAGTAGTGGTAAATACTCCAGGACAAATACAATCGCTTCCTTCAATTCTGCAACCATCACTGATAGGACAAGGGCTACAACCAAAGGAACTAGTGCAAACCCATTCTTCTCGGGCTGAGGTTACCAAAGATTGGTTTTCTCCATCCATTCTAACGCCACCGTTTGAATGATATGATCCTCTTATTTCCCGGTCAGCTCCAGCCCAGACATTATCGTTTAAAAGATATGCATACTTGGCTACCGAAATTCTGGCGTATAAAACACTAACTTTTCTTCTTGTTTGAGGAAATTTGTTGGTCCAACCAATAGAAAGAATTTTTCTTTCAATAGTTTCCCCGCAGCTTACTGTCGGAATTATTTCTAAAGAGAATTCACCGATTAGATTCCCTTCCGGATCAAAATATTCTTTTTCAAGTTCACATAGACCTTCAATTCCATTATTAAGACACCAGCGATAATAATTAATACCGGCTTCAGAAATCTCCAGGGCCTCATTCCAAGCTATTTTTTGAACGCTATGTCTGAGCTGTAACAAAATAAATCCTAAAAGAGAACTCAGCAAAATCAAAAATACAAAACCGGAAACTAAAACCAAAGTTATGACAGCACCTTTATTTTTCATTTCAAGATTATATATCATACATTAACGAATCAAGGTTCTGGCGAAGCCAGGTTCTTAATTCAAGAATATATGTTTTCTATACATTAACGAATCAAGGTTCTGGCGAAGCCAGGTTCTTAATTCAAGAATATATGTTTTCTATACATCAACGAATCAAGGTTCTGGCGAAGCCAGGTTCTTAATTCAAGAATATATGTTTTCTATACATCAACGAATCAAGGTTCTGGCGAAGCCAGGTTCTTAATTCAAGAATATATGTTTTCT
>CAYPVI010000010.1:1834-20730 GCA_964414135.1 uncultured Candidatus Saccharibacteria bacterium
AACGAATCAAGGTTCTGGCGAAGCCAGGTTCTTATATTAATATTCTTCTTTTAAGTTCCTTAACTGAACGTAAGATTCTAATTCAAAACTCTGGGGAGCACGATTGGGATTAATATTAACTACAAGGAAAATCTTCATTAGTTCGGTATCAATCAATCTGACCGGATAATCTTCAATTTTTTTTAGTTGATTTTCTTCTTCATCAAAATAAAAATATTCAAAAATCGGAGGAGTATTTCGAACATAAGAACTCAAAATTGATATCTCTTCTTGGTCTGGGGGATACTCAACTGGAGAAGAAGTTGGATTAATTACCCCTTTTTTAAATTGATGGACATTTTCAATAATTTCTTCTTCCCAAGATAGTTCAAATTTTGCTTTCATTGAATGATTTGTCTCTTCCCAGTCACAAAAATCATTAACCGAAGATGTAGCATCAGCCATAAATTCAATAAAACCATCAGCTGCCTGTGAGGTTATATCAAAAGTGGTATTCCCCTGCCAAATGCCAGCACAATCTGAACAACCTGTTTGACAGACCCTTCCCAAATATTCTCCATCAGCATAAATTTCAGCATATTCTTGGCTCCAGCCAAAATCTCCTTCCACTGAAACTGTTACTTGGGCTGAGATTAAACTTCCTTGTAAAAAGTCAGAAAAAGTAACACTACAAGATTCTCCATCAGAGAAAGTAATACATTCTTGAGTCTGGCTTCCGGAATTTGCTGTTCCTAAAAAATATCTTACTTTTTCGATCTCTCCATCTTTGTCAATATCACTATAAAAAATAAATTCTTTGTCTCCGGCTTTTTTAATAGGATAGGATCCGTCATCTCCTGGTCTGGCTTCTCTTATTTCTTTAACCATTATTTCAATTCCCCGGCGAGCTTCATTGATAGCTATTGACTGCTGCTGGGTATAACTATAAGTTCTATAAAGCATCACAATAACGCCGCCAATTACTCCCATAATTAAGGCAAAGATAATAATGGTAACTAAAGTTTCGATAAGAGTGAAAGACTTCATAAATTATTCAATCCTTTCCAAATTAATTATTTTAGTTGTGTCCCCTAAAGCTGAAACTATTCCAGAATAACTCACATATCCCGCTACTTCAACTTCCATAGTATAATCAGTTGATTCTAAAGGAATAAAATAAGTTTGGCCATCTTCGTCAGTATACTGGGTATTATCATAAATTAAATCTAAGGCATATAATCTAACAGCAGCAGAAAAAATTGGCTCTGCGGTATTAAGACCTTGAATAGTAACCAAGAGAGAATTTTGGGCAGTTAGATATAACTTAGCCGGTTTATGAAGAGTGTCAGGAGAAAGGCCAATTGGCTGGGGAGAAGGTTCAGTACTTTCTAAATCCAAGCCGGTAGCAGGATCAGTAGAAAAAGTATAGTTATCCCACTCAAGATTAGAAATATTAATGTGCCCATTTCCTCCTGAGACATGGTCTTGGGAATATTTGTAAACTGGATCTTCGTTCTCGTCTGTACCAATAATTTTTCCTCCTTGCAAATGAAAAGAAATATTAGGTATAGGGACGGCTTCACTGGTTAGCCAAGAAAGCTGCCAATCATAGAGAACAGGAGTAACAGATGTATCTATGGTAGAAAGATTAACTTTGAGTTCCAATTGAGAATAAGTAGAGATTCCCAGTCCTAATAGGTCTACTGGAGAAGTCTCAAAACCAGTGGAATTTCCCGGTAAATCAGTATCGGGAATTAAAATCCAACCCGATCCACTAGAATATAAAACCTGATAAAGAATTTGAGTTCCAGCGGTTTTAAAATCATTAAAAGAAAATTCTTGCCAACTGATTAAATTTGCTGGAGTAATAGGATTAGAAATTAAATATCCAAAATTCTTATACACACCAGCTGCATCTTCCAAAAACACCTCCCCTCCAACGACTACCACATCAGAACATTGGGAAACTTTGGTTATATCTAAAAAAGAATCTGAAAAATAGTCCATTCCCCAAGGAGATAAAGTATCTACTGAAAAAGAACTTACTTTATCAATAGAAAAACTACTTTCAGTAAGTTCTCCTTCCAAAACTATCAGATGGGGTTTTTTAGGAGTGGCTATTTCCTCAATCCCGTAAGTACGCTCACTACTATAATTAGTTTTAGAGATTACTACTTTATAGGTAGCAGGGGCAAGAGAAAAGAAATGTTTTCCTTCAATTGGTGTAGCAGTTTTTACAACCTCGCCAGTTGCCGGAATTCTTATTTCAATTAAAGGTGAGGTCACCATCATTCCATAGGCATCAAACACTGAGATTAATAGAATTCCACCTGTTTCAGCACACTCCTGAGCCAGGTTTTCCGGAGAAACATCAGTAATCAGTTTCACCTCGCCCCCCAATAGGCCTGACCAAGAAATCTTAACTTCCATTCTTTTATAATCATTAGGGCATTCGTCCTCAGGCATTGATATCCCATCTACAGAATCCACTACATAGTCCACTCTGGTCTCAATTGTGTATTCTATATTATTGATAGTGGTAGTTTTAATGGACTCCAAATCTCCCTCTGGAAATCCACCTACTATCCCTATTGATTCATAGGGTAAATTTCTAACTTTTTCTATCTCTCCATTGGCAATAGCAGCAGCGGTAATTTTGTTTTTGCTTTGACCTACCACTTTTAATCCTAACTGATAGGCAGCAAAAATTCCCAAAAACACAATCAAAATTAAAAAAGTTCCAACCAAAACTTCAATTAGAGTGAAACTTTCTATTTTTTTAAAGTTTGGAGATTTTGTCATAATGCTCCTACCATTGAATAGATCGGCTGAATCATTGAGATAGCAAAAAAGCCTACTACCGCTCCAACAATAAGCATTAAAACTGGCTCAATTACAGCTGATAAATTTTTAGTGGCGTTGGCAACTTCCTCTTCAAAAAATTCAGCTAATTTTTCTAAAACATCTGAGGTCTTACCGGTCTCTTCCCCAACTTCAATCATCTGAATCACTAAGGTCGGATAAATGTTTTCGTATCGCTTAAGAACTCCAGCCAACTTAGCTCCTTTCTTAATCTCCTCTGCCACCTCTGATATTGCTTTCTTGTAATGAACATTACCCAAAGTTCCCGAAACAATTTCCAAAGACCTAACAATAGGCACCCCGGCAGCAATAAGAGAAGACAAGGTTCTAACCGTATGAGCAGAGTTGGTCTTTTTTATGATAGGGGATATAATGGGAATTTTTAAAACAAAAGTATCAAATACCAATTTTCCGGTCTTTGTTTTCAAAATTACTCTTAACAAGAATAAAAAAACCAAAATCCCTACGGGAAGCAAGAACCAAAACTTTGATAAAAAAGTGCCGGTAGCAATTACTATTTTAGTGGTCAGGGGAAGCTCAACTTCCAATTCAGAAAAAACCGCAGCAAGCTTAGGAATAACCATAATCAACATTAAAACTCCAATGCAAACCATAGCAAAAATTATAACTGCGGGATATATCATTGCTCCTTTTATACTTGATTTTATTTCATGTTCTTTTTCCATCTGCTGGGTTAAAACCCTTAAAACTTCTTCTAATGTTCCTGTTTCTTCTCCGACTTTTACCATACTAACGAAAAGTTCAGAGAAAATATTGGGGTATTTGCCAAGATTTTCTGAAAAAGCTTTTCCTTTGATAATTTCTTCTCTTATTTTTAAAATAGTTTTTCTAAATTTTTTGTTTTTAGTTTGATTAGCTAAAATTCTTAAAGTTCTTGGTAAAGCAACACCAGCCGCAATCATAACTCTAAGATTTCTGGCAAACATTATTTTCTCAGTTAAAGAAACACGACCCAAAAAAGGAACTGTGATTAGAAGCTTCTTTTTATGCTTCCTTTTTTCAGAAGCAGCTTTAATCAAAATAGAACCTTCTTTCCGAAGGATTCTAGCAAGTTCGTGTTCGTCCTCAGCTTCCAAGATTCCTGAGCGCGACTCTCCTTGTAAGGTTTTGGCAATATAATTATATCTGGACATAAATATTATTCAATTATCACTCTTAAAACCTCCTCGATGCTAGTCATTCCTTGGGCTGCTTTTATAAATCCATCTTCAATTATTGTTCTCATCCCTTCTTTTTGAGATTGCTCTTGAATTCGGTCAGTAGTTGCCCGGCTCACAATTAGCTCTTTTATAGTTTCGGTGATATTTAAAACTTCAAAGATTCCAATTCGCCCTTTATAACCTTCAAGGCATTCTTTTGAGAGTTTTGGCCGGTAAAACGGAATATTCTTAAAAATAGTTCTTGGTCTCACTACTTTCTCCTCCTTTAAAACTTTGAGGACTTTCTCTAAATCACAATATTTAGCTAAATTTTTCAGCTCAGAACCCTTTAAGGTGTATTTTTCACTTTCTGGACAAAGCCGCCTGACCAATCTTTGAGCCATAATTATATTCAAAGTTGAAGAGATTAAAAAGGGCTCAGCTTTCATATCAATCAACCGAGGGATGGCTCCGGCAGCATTGATTGTATGCAAAGTAGACAAAACCAGATGACCGGTTAGGGCAGCATTAATAGCTAAGCCGGCAGTTTCATTATCTCTAATTTCGCCGACCATAATAATATCCGGATCCTGCCTGACTAAAGACCGGAGCCCTGAAGCAAAAGTTAAACCAATTTTAGCATTAACTTGAGTCTGATTAATTCTTGGCATTCTATATTCAATCGGATCTTCAACGGTAGAAATATTTACTCCAGGAGTATTCAAAATTTCCATCATAGCATAAAGAGTAGTAGTTTTTCCCGAGCCGGTAGGACCGGTGACAAGAATCATTCCTACCGGTTTTTTTAAATTATGGTGGACTCTTTCTAGAGACTCCCCTCTTAGGCCTAGGGTCTCCAAGGCAAAAGCTTTAGCTTTTTCCGGCAAAAGTCGCATTACAATTTTTTCTCCGTCAAAAATTGGTAAAATCGAAACTCGGATAGAATATTTATATTCTTCGGTCTCAATTTTAAATCGGCCATCCTGAGGAAGCCGATGCTCATCTAATTTCAAGTTGGAAAGAACTTTAATCCTGGCAACGATACCGGAACTAGCTATTTTTGGTAAAACCATGGCATCGCGCAAAATTCCATCAATCCGATAGCGAACTATAACTTCTTTTCCTGTCGGCTCAATATGAATATCAGAACCCCTCTGTAAAATTGCATGTTTCATTAAAGTATCCACGATCCGAATTACCGGTAATTCTTCAGCCACTTTCCTTAAATCTTTTTTCTCTTCAACAAATTCTTTCTCCTTAATAGGGTTTATCACTCCTACTTCTTTTTTAATAATTTCTCCAAATTCAGCTTCAAGAGTTTTTTGGTATTGTCTCAAAGCGTTTTTGATACCTGCCGTGGTTGTTAATCTTGGTAAAATTTTAAAATTAGCTTCTTTTTTAATAAATTCAACGGTTCTTAAATCTTCGGGGTCAAGCATAGCCACTTCCAAATTTATCCCCTTTTTTCTAAAGGCAACTATGTTATGGCTTCTAGCAATGGGTTCAGGAATTATTTTTAAAACCTCGGCTGAGATTATCTCTTCTTCTAAATTTACAAAAGGGATACCTAAAATATAAGCTTTCATCCTAACTAAATCCTCTTGACTAATTAAACCTTCGGAAATCAAAACATCCTCAACTTTCTGTTTGGTTTTCTCTGCTTTTTCTAAAGCTTTCTTAAACTGAGCCTCGCTAACCAGATCAGCGTCAAGCATAAAGACCTTTAATCGCTGTGACTCTACTTTCATATTTTAATTCAAGATTATATATTTATAATTGCAAGCGAGGGAAAAGAAGGGAAGTTTGCTTTCATTCTTTAACCGAGTACCATAATTATGCAGCGTAAGCTGCAATACCTTAGCGAATCAAGGTTCCCCCGCCTTGGCGGGGAGTTCTTATTTCAAGATTATATGTTTTTTATACCTTAGCGAATCAAGGTTCCCCCGCCTTGGCGGGGAGTTCTTATTTCAAGATTATATGTTTTTTATACCTTAGCGAATCAAGGTTCCCCCGCCTTGGCGGGGAGTTCTTATTCTCCGATGGCTTTTTTAATTTTTTCCATCACTTCCTCTATTGTATATTGAGCTTTCACTAAATAAGCAGCTGCTCCTAATTTAACAGCTTGTCCCACATCTTCCATCCTTTCAAGATTAGTCAAAACAATAACCGGAATTTCTTTTGTCTCTGATTCCTCTTTTAGTTTCTTCAAAACTTCAAAACCGTGCATTTTAGGCAAAACAAGATCAAGCAAAATTAAATCTGGCTTTTCTGCCTTGGCTAAATTAAAACCTATTTCCCCATTTAATGCGCTAATCATTTCATAGCCCTTCTGTTTCAAAATATCTCCAAGTGCTTTTTGAAGAACAGATTCGTCTTCAATGAATAAAATCTTTTTCATATATTTGATTTACGCAAGATTTAACATACGATTAACGCAAGATAATCTTGTGTTAATCGTGCTCACATCTCGCGTTGATCATTTTATTGGTAATGTAAAATAAAAGATTGTTCCTTTTCCCTCTTTGGATTCAAACCAAATTTTTCCTCCTAATTTCTCAATAATTGATTTGCAAACATATAATCCTAAACCACTTCCCTTGGTTCGTTCTTTCAAAATGTTTTCTGCCCGGAAAAATTTCTGGAAAATATACCCTTGTTCTTTTTTAGGAATACCCACTCCCGAATCTTTTATTTTAAAAAATAGGTCTTTTTCCCTTCTCTCAAGGTCAATTTTTACCTTCCCTCCGCCTTTAGTATAACGAATAGCGTTATCTATAAGATTTTCAACTACAAGCTTTAATAAGGAAGGATCGGTGAAAACTTCAGGCAAATTCTTCTGGGGATAAAAATTTAATTCAATATGTGAGGCCTCAGCAAAAACCTTATATCGTGAAACTTGCTTTTTTATTAAATTTTCTAAGGAAGTTTCTTTTTTCAATACCGGAAAAGTCCCTTGTTCAATTTTGGAAATAATTAACAAATTATCAATTAATTCTACCATTCGAGCAATATTTTCTTTTACATTATTTAAATATTCTTCTACTTTTCCCGAAGGCATTTCTATTTCTTTAGAAGTTAAAAGTTCAAATGTCCATTTTATGTTGGTTAAAGGAGAACGCAGTTGGTGAGAAATTATGTTGATAAATTCTGATTTCATCCGGGAGACCTCGGCTAATCTTTCAAAGCTTTGAGTCATAACAAAAGCAATAATAAATAAAATCGTGTTAATAACAAGAATAATCAGAGATACCATTTTTGGATCAGTTATATAACGAGTCCCGATTAAATAGGAGACAATTGAAGTTAAAGCAATAACGCCTCCCATTACCAAAAAAAGAAACTGGGGGCACCGCCAAAGAGAAAACCCATAACGTCGACACTGAGCAGAAATATTTAATTGGGTAAAAATTCTTTTAAGCATTATTTTATTAATTCAAGATTATATTTTATAATTGCAAGTGAGGGAAAAGAAGGAAAGCTTGCTTTCATTCTTTAACCGAGTACCGCAATTATGCAGCGTAAGCTGCAATACCTTATCGAATCAAGGTTCTCGCCAAGGCCAGGTTCTTACTTCAAGATTATATGTTTTTTATACCTTAGCGAATCAAGGTTCCCCGCCAAGGCCAGGTTCTTACTTCAAGATTATATGTTTTTTATACCTTAGCGAATCAAGGTTCCCCGCCAAGGCGGGGGTTCTTATATTATTATATCATATATAATAAAATAATAAAGATTGACCACAGGAAAAAATTTTGCTATATTTGAAGAATGCGGAGAGTGCGGAGAGTAGTGTAATGGCAGCACAAGTCCTTTGGGAGGATTTATTCCGGGTTCGAATCCCGGCTCTCCGACAGTAAAATTTAAGCGGGTGTCGTATAGCGGCTATTATATCTGCTTTCCAAGCAGAGGATGAGGGTTCGATTCCCTTCACCCGCTCTATGAAAAAAATAAAAAAATTCATTTTCCCTGGCGCAGCTTTAATAATTTCTTCTTACGTTTCGGTTTTATTTACTATTGGCGGAGTTGCCGGTTATCTTGGCACAACTCTTCTTCATAGAAAAATCCGAGAAAAAAGAGGGGAAGTAAAAGGAATAAATTTACCTTTCAGAAAATGGAAAATCCATTTACATCACTGGATATTAGGAGGATTAGGGGTCATTATTACTTATTTTTTCTTACCTTTATCAATTTTCTGGATAGGCATTTTCGGTGGTTTAGTTTTTCACGATATTTACACTGATAAAAAATGGTATAGAGTTGTTTACAGGAAATAAGAACCCCCGCCTTGGCGGAGAACCTTAAATGTTTTCCTCGCTGCGCTCTGAAAGCCATTGTCTAAGAACCTGCCTCGCTAACGCTCAGCAGAACCTTGATTCGCTATTGTATAGAAGATATATAATCTTGAAATAAGAACCCCCCGCCTTGGCGGGGGGATCTTGATTCGCTATTGTATAGAAGATATATAATCTTGAAATAACCAAGCCAAAACCCCGCCCGAAGGGCGGGGTTTTGTAACGAAAATAGTTCTCATTATGACTTAGCGTGCGTATTCCACTACTCTATTTTCTCTAATCACTGTTACTTTTATTTCACCGGGATACTTTAATTCTTCTTGGATTCTATTGGCAACTTCTCTGGCTAATTTCTTTGCAGTTAAATCATCTATCTCTCCCGGTTTAACAAAAATACGAATCTCCCTACCTGCCTGAATAGCATAAGCTTTTTCAACTCCGGAAAAAGATAAAGCAATGCCTTCAAGCTCTTCTAATCTTTTGAGATAATTTTCAAGGGTATCTTTTCTTGCTCCGGGACGAGCGCCTGAAATTTGGTCGGCTGCCTGAACTAAAACTGCTTCAATGCTTTCGGCAGGATATTCTTCGTGGTGAGATTTCATAGCAATAATTATTTCTTTCTCTACCCCAAACTTTTCTAAAATCTTTATTCCAATGTCAGTATGAGAACCTTGAATCTGATGGTCAACTGCTTTCCCAATATCGTGGAGCAAACCTGCTTTTCGAGCTATTTTTGAATCAACTCCCAGCTCTGAAGCTAAAGCCGCCGCTAAATGGGAAACTTCAATCGAATGAAGTAAAACATTTTGACCATAACTGGTTCTAAAACGTAATCTTCCTAAAAGCTGAACTATCCTGGGATCAAGACCGACTATTCCAGTATCATAAATTGCTTTTTCTCCTGCCTTTTTTATCTGAGAAGCTATTTCTGATTCTACTTTTTGAACAGTATCTTCAATCCTGGCTGGTTGTATTCTTCCATCCTGGATTAATCTCTCTAAAGAAATTTTGGCAATTTGTCTTCGGATAGGATCAAAACCAGAAATCATTACAGCTTCAGGCGTTTCATCCACGACTATTTCCACTCCGGTTAATCTCTCTAAGGTTCTAATATTTCTTCCTTCTTTCCCAATAATTCTTCCTTTTATTTCCTCATTTGGAAGACTAACTGTAGTAGTAGTCAATTCTTGAGCCTGAGAAAGAGCATATTTTTGAATAGCCAAAGCTATTATTTTTTTAGCTTTTTCCTCATATTTTTCTAAACCAGCTTCTTCTAACTTTCTTACTTTCTCCAAAATTTCTTTCTGATATTCTTTTTCAAACTCTTCCAGTAATTCTTTTTTTGCTTCTTCTTTAGAAAGCCCAGAAATCCTTTCCAAGCTTTTAAGGGTTCCTTGTTTCAAATCTTCTAAAGATTCTTTTATCTTTTTAAGTTTTTCTACTTTCTCGCAAAACTTTCTTTCTTTTTCTTCCAGATTTAAAATTCTCCCCTCTAATGTATTCTGTCTCTTCAATAAAAGCTTTTCAGCGCTAAAAAGTTCCTGGCGCTGACTAGTAACATCTCTTTTTGTTTTTTCAATAATCTGAACTGCTTTCTCCCTAGCCCTTGATGTTATTTCTTCTGCATCTTTTTTTACTTGAGAAATTTTCTTTTGAAGAGTTGTCTCTATGGTATCTGATTTTTTTCTGGCAATTGATTGACGGGCAAAATAACCCAAAGCAGCTCCTATCACCAAAGCAAAGACACCCGCTAAAAGTAGGATAAATTGATACATATTTCAAAGTAAGAATTTGGTTATTTATCATGTTGTTACAAAAAACAAAAATTTAATAGAATAAACCAAAATCCAAATTATTTGTTTTCTAAAAATATTTTAGCAAATATTCCAAAAAAAGTAAAGAGTGATAGTCATCAAAAAACAAATTATCGAGGTTGAACCTCGATAATAAATACTTTCATTATTTCACTATCGTGAAACAATGAAAGCTGACAAAAAATCCAAAATATTTTAATCCACCTACTCTTTTGCTTTTATTACTTCATCAACAATCCCGTATTCTTTTGCTTCTTCGGATGACAAGTAAAAATCTCTATCAGTGTCTTTTTCTATTTTTTCCAATGGTTGATTCGTATGTTTAGCTAATATTTTATTTAATTTATTTTTGATTTTAATAATCTGTTTAGCTGTGATTTCAATTTCTATTGCCTCTCCTGTTATTCCTCCTGCTACCTGATGGAGCAAAATTTCGGTATTCGGTAAAGCAAAACGTTTCCCTTTTTCTCCGGCAGCAAGCAAAACAGCTCCCATTGAGCCCGCCAAGCCAAAGCAAATAGTAGTAACCGGACACTTAACATACTGCACGGTATCGTAAATTGCCATCCCGGCCGTTACTGAACCCCCGGGGGTATTTACATATAACTGAATGTCTTTTTTGGGATCCTGACTAGCTAAAAATAGCATCTGGGCAACAACTAAATTAGCTAGGGTATCAGTGATAGGACCGGCCAAAAAAATAATTCTTTCTTTTAATAACCGGGAATAAATATCATAAGCCCTTTCTCCATATTTTGTTTTTTCTAATACAGTTGGAACTATGTTCATATTTAATATTAAGATTTCTCCGCTAAATTTTCTAACATCGCGAAGATTTTCTCTGTACGAAGCGCTTCTTTATTATACTCCTTTGATTGCCCTGAGTCAAGATTTGCAAGCTCTTCTTCTGAAACCTCAACTTTCTCTCTTTTGCCGATTTCTCTTAAAACCAAGAAGTTTCTAACATTTTTCTGAGCTGCGGGCAAAAAAGAACCTAAAATTTCTTTCTCTGTCTTTTTTATCTTGCTTAGATAGTCCTCAAAAGGGATTTTTAATCTTTCAGAAACCATTTTTTTAAGATTCTCCAACATCTGTTTTTGTTCATTTTCAATTAAAACATCTGGGATTTCAGCTTTTATTTTCTCGCTTATTCTCTCTAAAATCTCCTGCCTTACCCTCTGTGTCTCCGCTTGTTCTTTCTCTAAAACAAGACCTTGTTTAATATTTTTTTTAAGCGCGTCTAAGTTCTCAAACTTACCCAAACTTTTTGCAAACTGGTCATTAGCTCCGGGAAGTTCTACGTTTTGAACTGAAATTACTTTGACCTTGAGAATGATCTCTTTGCCATCTTTATTCAAAGTAATATTTTCTTTTTCTTCTCCAGAATTCATTCCAATTATCTTTTCTTCAAACCCTGGAATAAAATGGCCTTCTCCTAAAATAAAGGCATCCTTTTGTCCTTCCCCCTGAATTTGAGCTGACCAATATTCAATCTCCACAAAATCACTTTTCTGAGCAGGCTGATTTTTTAAAGTAAATTTTGCCCGAGATTTCTGAAGCCATTTAAAGGCATCTTCAATCTCTTTTTCTTCCACTACAGCTTTATTTCTCTTGATTTCTAAAGCAATCTTTTTATAATCAGGTAATTTAACTTCAGGCAAAACCGCTGTTCTCGCTGAAAAAACCAAATCACTGCCCTTAGCAAGTTTCTTAATTTCAATCTTTGGTTGAAATATGACTTCAATTTTATTTTCTAAAACCGCCTTTTTATAAGTTTCGTTAACAGCTAAATCACCTGCTTCAATTAATATCTTTTCCAGACCTATATGTTCTTCAATAATATTTTTTGGCGCTTTGCCTTTTCTAAAACCCTTAATCTCCAAATCCCCGCCCAAATTCAAAATCGCTTGTTCAATAAAACGATTAAATTCTTCAGCCGACACTTCAATCTCCAACTCAACTTCGGAATTAGATAGTTTTTTAACAGACGTTTTCATTGCTTTCTAAGAAATTCATTAATAGCGGGTTTATCTGTTTTTTTCTTGAAACTACGCCTGACAAAAAGAGTAAATTCCCTTTTGCTTTCTTTTTAAATACTTTCTCAGCTACTAATTTCTCTTTTTCCCCTAAAAGAAATATCTCGCTGTTTTTCTTTAAAATATCTACTACAGCAAAAAACATTAATTTTACTTTTCTTTTCTTTTTTAATTTCTTTAAAGCAGAGAAAATTTCTTCTTTTTTTTCTTTGATCTTTTGAGGATGCGTTATTTCACAAACCCCAATGCCAAAACTTATTTTACCATCCTTATATTCTTTATAGTCTTTGCTCACAAGCTCACCCATAGACATATCTTTAATATCCGATTTGGCTTCAAATATCTTCTGAGCCAACTTATTTATGTCCTCTTTTGAAATTTTAATTAAAATCTTTACAATCTCTTTATCTTCGTTAGTAGTAGTAGGAGAAGTAAGCTTAAAGGTATCAGATAAAATAGCAGCCAATAAAAGACCTGCTGTTTTTTTATCAAAAGAAAGATTATTTTCCAAAAACATCTTTGCTATTATTGTACTGGTGCTGCCTATTGGCTCGCTTCTATAAAAAATAGGTGATATGCTTTTTATCCCGCCAAGCCTGTGATGATCTAAAACTCCAACAATATTTGCCTGTTCTATACCTTTAGCTGATTGACTAAATTCTCCATGATCTACTAAAATTACATCTTTATTTTTGAGATTATTTACTAAAACAGGGGGTTTTTGTTTAAAATAGTCCAAAACAAACTTTGTCTCTTTATTTAAAGAACCTGCCCTTGCTGGTTTAATTTTAAAGTCTGAAAAACCCAATATAGGTTTTTTCACTTTTTTCAGAAAATCAGCGAGAACAAGAGCAGATACAATTGAATCTGTGTCTGGATTTTTATGACCAATAACAATGATTAATTTCATATTTTTAAGATTTTTTCTTTTTTGCCTTTGTTTTTTTGCTTTCTTTCTTTTTCTCCTCTTTCTCCTCTTTTTTTTCTTTCTCTTCTTCTGCCTTTTCTTCCGCAGCCCTAACATCTATTTTCCAACCGGTAAGTTTAGCAGCTAATCTCACATTTTGGCCATTTTTGCCAATAGCTAAAGATAATTGGTCCTCAGGAACAAGACAAAGGGCTTTATTTTTTGGCATAATTTTTACTTCCAAAACCTTGGCCGGGGAAAGAGCATTGGCAATGAATTTTTCTGAGTCATCGGAATATTCAATAATATCAATTTTCTCTCCCCCTAACTCATTAATTACGGCCATAACCCTTGACCCTCTTTGGCCAACTGCGCTCCCTATTGGATCCACTCCCTCTTCTTTTGATTCTACTGCAATTTTTGAACGAGAGCCCGGCTCCCGGGCAATTGATTTAATTACTACTTGGCCCTGAGAAATCTCCGGAACTTCCAACTCAAAAAGTTTTGAGATCAATCTTGGATAAGCTCGAGATAAAAACACAGAAGGCCCCCTTGGAGTTTCCTCAACTTTTAAAATATAAACTTTTAATCTTTGACCGGGTTTATAAAATTCTCCGAAGACCTGTTCTTCTCTTGGCAAAACTCCTAACGTCTTGCCGATATCAATAAGAACATTTCTCCCTTCCATTCTTTGGACAATCCCTGAAACTATTTCTCCTTCTTTTGATTTATATTCTTCAAAAATTGTTTCCCTTTCTGCTTCTCTAATTTTCTGCAAAATCACCTGTTTTGCTGTCTGGGCAGCTATCCGACCATAATCCTCTCGGGTTTTTAAAGGCATCTCTAATTCTTCTCCAACTTTAATCCCTTTCTTTATTTTTTTTGCTTCTTTTAACATAATATGCTTTTCCGGGTTAAAACGAATCTTTTCTTCCTTTTCTTTTTCCTTTTCCTTGCCCGCCGCAGCATTGGCAAAGACGGATTTTAACTTTTCTAATTCTTCTTCTGAGTAAATCATATCTTCTGAGACAACTAACTTTATCTGCCAAAATTTAACTCCCCCGGTCTCTGGGTTTAGTTTAGCTCTAATCATCTGACCCTTTTCGCCATAATCTTTTTTATAGGCAGCAGCAATAGCCGTTTCAATGCTCTCAATTACCTTTTCTAAAGGGATTCCTTTTTCTTCGGCGATTTGAGAAATCGCTGATGTAAAATTTTTTATATCCATAATTTTAATAAAATTGTCCGTTTTCCAACGGACAGAAATATCGTTTTCATTCCCACAATTTCATTTTATCAAAACAAAATACCCCTGTCAACCCCAGGCGCTACTTTTTAAATTCCTTTTTAATCAATCTGACTAATTCTCTGGGAGTGTAATCGGTCTTAACAATATATCTTTCAACACTAAGAAGAAGCTTCTTTTTTCCCAATTCTTTATTTGTATAATTGGTCAAAATGAATATCGGCACATCTTTTGTTTTTTTCTGTTTTCTAATTTCTTCTAAAACCTCAACGCCATTTATATCTGGAAGAGCAAGATCAAGCAAAACTAAATCCGGCTTTTCTGCTTCTCCTTTCTCTATTTCTTTTATTCTCCTAATAGCTTCCTCTCCTAAAAGCATCGGGTCTACATCAAAACCAGCTTTCTCCAGAGCTGTTTTATAAACATCAATGGTCGGCAAATCATCCTCAATAAATAAAATTGTTTTCGCCATACAAATTTGTTATAGCAAATTTTCAACTTTAAGTAAATTTATTAAGAGCTCAGACATCTTTTTCATTTGATCTATAGCAATTGATTCTTTATTGGTATGAACATTTTTGGGACCATAGCCAATCTCAATCGTCTTTATGCCAAAACGATTTAAAACATTAGCATCACTTAAACCTAAAGTTTCTGCAAAATTCACTTTTACTTTCGTTTCTCTAAATTTCTTTACCATTTCTTTAATAAATTTATCTGTTTTTCCGTAAGAATAACCAAAGCCCACCCTTGTTTTCTCAATTGATACCAGGTTATCCTTCTTTGAAACAATTTTTTTGAAATGGTCTTCAATTCTCTTTACAAAACGGTTCAGCTTTACTTCCGAATCAGCTCTAACTGCCAAACTTATTTCTACAAAATCAGGTGCAATATTAACCGCTGTCCCCCCTTTGATTAAACCCACATTATAATTCAGTCCTTTCTGGCTTTTAGGTCTAAATTTACTAATACACTCTGAAGCAAGATTAATAGTGTTTTCCCCCAAATTTACTCTAGCGCCGTGGCTTGCTTCACCAAATATCTTTATTTTGATAATTACAGCTGAAGCAGTTTTCAAAGCTATAAAACCTACAGGAAAACTATAGTCTAGAACCAAAGCTTTTTTTGATTTAATAAGTTTTTTATCCAACCTTTTAGCCCCAACTAATCCATTTTCTTCCTGAACAGTAAATAATAACTCAAAATTTGAATAAGATTTATTTTTAATCTTTTCTAAGGCATAAATAATTTCTGCTATTGCAGCTTTATTATCTGCTCCTAAAATATTTTTCCCGTCAGAATAGATAACTCCATTTTTTGTTTTGGGAACAACTCCCTTATTTGATTTTACAATATCAAGGTGAGCAGAAATTAAAATAGAATCTTCTTTGTTAAATTTTCTACTTCGAGCCAAAATATTACCAAATTTATCTTTTCTGATAATTAAATTTAACTTCTTCAATCTATCAATAACAAAATCAGCCAACTTTTCTTCGTGGCCAGGGGGGCTATCAATTTTAACCAATTTAATAAATAAATCTTGAATCTTTTCCATATTAATTAATTTAATTATATCATTTTTAAAAAATATGGGGGAATAATACTTATCCCCCCTTTTTGAATTTACTGGCAGATCTTACGACAGAGACGTGCCCAATGTAATATTTCATTTAAATCCTCTGTTGCTCCAAACATCCGAAATTCAATAGTTCCGTGAACTGATATCCGAATTAATGTCCAGCAATTTCTCGGATCTTCAATGAAATTTTCTTGAACTGCCTTGTTATAAAAGTCTCTCCAGTTTTCATAAGAAGGAGGAAGATAATTAGGTGCCATTATCCTGTAAATTCCTAATCTCTTTCCCTCTGAATGATCACCAATTTGACATAACTCATCAAAATGCTCGATTGTCGAATTATAAGTTTGCAAAGCTGTTTTATGATCAGGCATTCCAATATGAATATGAGTAGCAATAACCTGACAAGCTGCCAATAATACCTTTTCTGGCATATTCTTAGTTATTTCCTTATACCTACCTGTCGGATCTGGATAAATGTCCAAAGGCATATCTTTCGGCGCTACTTCGTTAAAGGAACGAGTAAAACCTAATTTTTCTTCAGCTTGCTTCAGAATATTTTCATCTCTGTTAAGATTATCTGTCAAACCTATGAGACGACATGGGCCAGCCCTCCATTCAATCTGACAAGCTGACAATTCATACCCAAAATGTCCGTCGTTAGATCTTGTGCTATTAAAGCCTAAATGACCTAAAACCTTCTGAGCAATAGGAGCAATCCTACCATCTGAATTCACAAGATGACATTCTCGTTCTACTCCAATCATTAAATTTTTCTCTGGGTCAAACTTAAACTGCCCCAAAAATTCATCAAAACTTTTCATACTGTTTTCCTTTCCATTTTTGGTTTTCAATTTACTTTTCTAAAGAACAATTGAGAAGCTCTAAATCCATGTGTAATAAAAAACTTCTCATCTCTATTATCTACCTAAAGTAAATAACAGGGACGAGAAGTCTTCTTGTGCTGAGCACGCCGAAGTACCCGCGGTGCCACCCTGATTCCTCCATCTTTTATAAAAAAGTGGGGGCGCTTTTACTGACTCCATTTTTTAGATTTTATCAGTTATCCTATGGTTACGGAGGAAGCCGGGCTTCCACTAATGCAGAAGCCACCTCCTCGGGCCCATCCCTCCGCCTTCGGCGGAGGACCCGATTCATCGGTTTTTACCCTCACACCCCGCTTAGCAGAGTAGTGATGGGTTAATAATTTTAAAAGATATTTCAATTATGTAAACTATTTTCCATAATAGCAAACCAAGAAAGTTTGTCAAGAGCATTTGTTATTTCACCGGCAACTCAATAAAGAAAGTGCTTCCTTTATCACTTCCCTCTGACTCTGCCCAAATTCTGCCTTTGTGAGCTTTAATGATATGGCCAGTGATATATAGTCCTATGCCTCTGCCATAATCATGAACTTTCTTCGCTGTTTTTCCTCTTTCAAATGCCTCTTTAAATAATTTGCCTGCTTCTCCTTTAGCAATACCAATTCCTGTATCTTTTATTGCAATCAATAAAGATTCTTCTTTTCTTTTAACATTTACCGTCACTCCTCCTTTGCGAGTGTATTTTATAGCATTATCAACAATATTAAACAAAGCTACTTTAAGTTTTTCAGAATCTGCTTTTATTTTTGGGATTTTCCCTATTTTCTGAAATTTAAGATAAAGATTCCTGTATTCCACTTCAAACTGAAGTTCCTCTATCACTTCTTTTAAAATAGGCAACACATCGGTGCCTGGCTGAAGAGAAACAACTTCCTTGCCTAATTGAAATTGGGAAATATCTAAGAGCTCGTTAACTACTCTCATTAATCTTTTAGTTGATGATTCAAATTTCAAAAGAGCTTGTTTAATTTTTACAGGAACTTTTCCATAAGTCCCTCCAAAAATCAAGTCAAGATATCCAATCATTGAAGTTAGGGGCGTCCTTAAATGATGCTGAGTAGCCATAAGAAATTGTGTCTTTGCCTCAGTAAGCGCCTCTGTTTGCTTAAGCGCTTTTTTCTCCATATCATACGCCCTTTTTATTCTCTCTTTAGACTCAATCTCCCTCAAAACACTCCTAATAAGCAAATACCCAAAATAAATGAAAATAATTAAAGTTAACCCCTTGTAAAGCCTAGATATTAGTTCAGTGGTAAACACAAATATATCTAAAGCCAACAAAATAGCAATCGCACCAACTAAAAGAGTAGTAAGAATGACCCTTATACCGAATAAGTCCCGCCTGACAATCGCATAAGCAATAAATCCAAGAAGAACAATAGAGGAATAGTCACCCATCCAGTAAAGATAAACAACCTTAAACACGACTGGAAAAACTATGTTAAAGATAATGTTGGCTAAGTAAAATATAAAAATCCCAATCAATAAATACTCTATCCTTATTCTTTCTTTTGGCAAGCATCTTACATATTCTTCAAACAGGAGATACAAGGGAGCACATATTAAAAAAACTCCTATCCCCAAGAAAAGAAACACTCCTTTCCCATAAATTATAGTCAAATCAGTACCAATAAATTCTATATTCTCAACTATTAAATTAGTGAACGCCGTAAGTAGAGATAAAATAATACCTCCAAACAAAATAGCTAAACTTAAAATTCTATATTTGCTTTCTTTTTTTAAATAATAAAGTACTAAAAAATAAAGAAAAACAAAAAGAAACGGAGTAGCGAACCAAGCAATTTTTAAACATATTAAGCTCCAATAAGACTGCTGCCGTCCTATTAATCTGGCAAGGTAAGCAAAATTAACCCAGAAAAACATCGAAGCTATCATTCCTAAAAACACCTTGTTCAGTTTTCCTTTTGGATTATTATTATAAACAATAATCGCTAACCAAACACCAATAAAATCAATCAAAAGAATTAATATTTTATTGTACAAAGGTAATTCTGTTATCATAATATTGCTTTACCGATAAGAATTAAGAATAACCATAAAAAAAACTCTCCGCTTTGAAGAATGTATCCAAAATATTTTTCTTTCTTTGCTAAACTATAACAATAAAAATCAAAAGGAA
>CAYPVI010000011.1:0-19885 GCA_964414135.1 uncultured Candidatus Saccharibacteria bacterium
CAAAAGAGCAGCTGATATAATTGCTTCTTTTAGCCCTAATTTAGCAGCTTATCCTTTGGAAGGGCTGCGTTTAAATAAAGAGCATCTGACAACTTTAATTTCAATGACGAAAGGCGCTGAAGTTGCCGCTAGAGGGAAAGCAGCTGTGGTGATCGGCGGAGGAATAGGAAGGTCGCAAGAAACCCAAGAAGCAGTTTTGGAATACTTGTCTCAGGTTTCTGTGCCGGTCGTTGTTGATGCTGATGGAATCCATGCTTTAGGGAAAAAACCAGAAACAATATCCGACCAGCCGTCTTTAATTACTCCCCATGCTCGCGAATTTTTCGTTTTGACAGGAAAAGAGGTGGCTGAACTTTCTGACGAGGAGAAAATAAAAATAGTTCAGGAAGAAGCTGGCCGGCTCAAGACAACAATTTTATTAAAAGGAAAAATAGATATTATTTCTAATGGCAAAGAGGTTGCTATTGCCAAAGCTGGTTCTTCTTATATGACTGTTGGCGGTATGGGAGATACTTTAGCTGGTGTTTGCGGAGCTTTGTTAGCAAGAGGGGTGAGTCCTTTTGAGGCAGCCCAAGCCGGGATTTTAATTAATGATTTAGCAGGTGAAATAGCTTGCAAAAAATTAGGAGAATCAGTAATGGCAACTGATTTAATTGAAGCTATTCCTAAAATTATTAAAGGTCGCTTTCTAAAATAAAAACTTGATTAACTTAATTAAAAATGTTTAATTTAAAAGACAAAGTAGCAATTGTTACTGGAGCCAGAAGAGGTATGGGCAGGACTCATGCTTTAACCTTGGCTAAGGCAGGAGCAAAAGTAGTTGTTTCCGATATTTCTTTAAAGGATTGTGAAAAAGTGGTTAAAGAAATTGAAAAAGAAAAAGGAGAGGCGCTGGCTGTAAAATGCGATGTTTCCAAAAAAGAAGAAGTTGATGAAATGATTAAAAAGGCGGTAAAAAAATGGGGTAAGTTGGATATTTTGGTAAATAATGCTGGAATTTGTCAATTTAAACCGTTTCTGGACCTGACCGAAGAAGAATGGGATAGGACAATTAATATTAATTTGAAAGGATATTTTCTTTGCGCCCAGGCAGCAGCAAAAGAAATGGCAAAGCAAAAAAGGGGAGTGATTGTTAATATTGCTTCTGTGGCTATGGGTCAGCAGGGAATTGGGATGCCGAATATTGTCCACTATTGTGCCTCAAAAGGAGGAATTGTTGGTATGACAGAAGCCCTGGCTGTTGAACTGGCTTCTTATAATATTAGGGTTAATGTTGTTTCTCCCGGGATGATTGAAACTCCAATGATAGACCAGGTAAAGAAAGACCCAAAACAGATGGAAGCAATGCTAACTCGGGTTCCGCTGCGCCGGCCAGGAAATCCTCAAGAGATTTCTAATTTAGTTTTGTTTCTGGCATCTGAAGAATCCTCGTATATGACCGGTTCTACGGTTGTTGTTGACGGCGGCTGGCTCGCCGGGTAGTTATTTTGTAAAAACTTTTGAGAAGCCCCGCCAAGGCGGGGCTTTTTGTTTTTCAAGAAATATTGTAAAATAAGAACATGCCTCGCTAACGCTCGGCACAACCTTGATTCGCTATTGTATTAACATATAATCTTAAATTAAAATAATATGAAGTATGATTTAATAATTATTGGCGGGGGGCCGGCCGGGATGACAGCTGGTATCTACGCTGGTCGTTTGGGTTTAAAAACTCTTTTAATTACTAAGAGTTTTGGAGGTCAAATAGCTAAGAAGGCCGTAAGTATTGAGAATTATCCTGGATTTGAATCAATTTCTGGAATTGAATTAGTTCAGAAAATGGAGGAGCATTTAAAAAAACAGAAAATTAATATTGAGATGGGCGAGGTGAGAAAAGTTGAAAAGAGGAATAAAGATTTTTTGGTTTCCACTAAAAGCAAAAAAGAATTTCAGGCAAAAGCGGTAATTCTGACTTCCGGAGCTGACCCTCGTCCTTTGGAAGTTCCTGGCGAAAAAGAGTTTATCGGTCGTGGTTTAAGTTATTGCTCTGTATGTGATGGCCCAATATTTAAGAATAAAGTTGTAGCAATTATTGGAGGAGGTAATGCTGGTTTTGAAACTGCTATATTTTTGGCTAAGATTGTAAAAAAAATATATATTTTAGAATACACTTCCAAAATAGGGGCAGATGAAATCAATCAAGAAATAGTAAAGAAAACCAGCAAAGCAGAAATAATAACAGGCGCGGCTTTAAAAGAAATTAAAGGTAAGGATTTTGTAAATTCAATAACTTACGAGGATTTGAAAACAAAAAAAATAAAAACTCTAAAAATAAAAGGGATTTTTGTTGAAATTGGTAGTCAGCCGGCAACTTCATATGTTAATGGATTGGTTGATTTTAACGAAAGAGATGAAATAAAAGTTGAGTTTGAAACTTGTCAGACAAAAACTCCGGGTCTTTTTGCGGCAGGAGATTTAAATGTTGGACTCTTTAAGCAGATTGTTACAGCAGCCGGCGAAGGTGCCAAAGCCGCCTTGGCTGCCTATAATTATGTCCAGAATAAATAAGATAAAAGCAAAGGAAATTTTGGATTCCAGGGGAAAGCCAACTGTTGAGGTTGAATTAAAAACTAATAAGGGTGTTTTCAGGGCATCTGTTCCTTCGGGCGCTTCAACCGGAAAAAATGAAGCTATTGCTTTAGATGTTAAGAAAGCAATAGATAATATTAATAATATTATTAGTCCCAAACTATTAAAAGAAAATAAGCTTGACCAAGAAAAAATAGATAAGATAATGATTGATTTAGATGGGACTGAGAATAAATCAAAATTAGGCGCTAATGCAATTCTTCCGGTTTCTATTGCTGTTTGCCGGGCCGCCGCCACCGCAAAAGGTATTCCTTTATATAAGCATATCAATCAATGTCACGAGAACCGTTCTCGTGACATTGGGTTGCCCAGGCCTTGTTTTAATATTATAAATGGCGGAGCTCATGCTAAGAATAATTTAGAGATTCAAGAGTTTATGATTATCCCTCAAGAGAAATCATTTGCCAAGAATCTGAAAGTTGGGAAAACAGTTTTTAAAAAATTAAAAGTGATATTAAAGAAAAATTTTGGCAGGAAAGGTGTTATGATGGGGGACGAAGGCGGTTTTTCTCCGCCTATTTTTAATGATATAGAATCTTTGGATTTTATAATAAAAGCAATCAATGGATATAATGTAAAAATTGGCCTGGATTGCGCTGCTTCCCAGTTTTATTCAAAAGGAAAGTATAGAATAGATGATAAGGGTTTTAATAGAGATGCTTTGCTGGAGTTCTATAAAGATATAGTTAAAAAATATCCTATAATATTTATTGAGGACCCTTTTTTTGAAAAGGACGTTAAAGGATTTTCTGAAATAACAAAAGAGTTGGGCGAAAAAATCAATATTATAGGCGATGATTTATTAGTAACCAATATTAAGAAGATCAAACAAGCTAAAAATAAAAAAGCTTGCAGCGGAGCTATTATTAAACCTAATCAAATTGGCACTGTAACAGAAACCTTAGAAGCTGTTAGATTAGTTAAATCGTATAAATGGAAAGTTATAGTTTCTCATAGGTCAGGAGAAACCTTAGACGATTTCATCGCTGACTTAGCGGTTGGCGTTGGCGCCGACTTCATCAAATCTGGTGGTCCAACCAAACCCGAAAGATTAGTAAAATACAGCCGTTTATTAAAAATAGAAAATCAACTTAATAATTTAACAATTTAACAGTTGTTAAATTTAATAAATATGGCTAAATTATTTTTATTAAGACATTTAAAGTCGCAGTGGAATTTGGAGAATCGCTTTTCTGGTTGGACCGATGTCCCAATTAGTGAAGAGGGAAAAAAAGACGCTCTTAAAAAAGCTAAAGAAGTTTTCCAGATTCGGATAGATGAAATTTTTACTTCGCCTCTTTTTCGAAATATTGATACAGTAGCGCGTATCTTAGAAACTGGTAAGCAAAAGTATCCGATTTTTATTTCTCGTGACGGGGGAAAAACTCAGAAATGGGGCGATTATTTTGAGGGCCCAAGAAATTTTATGCCGGTATATGTTACAGAAAATTTAAACGAGCGTCATTATGGAAAACTTGAAGGTTTAGATAAAAAAGAAACTATAGCTAAATACGGAGAAAAAAAGGTTCGTCTTTGGCGAAGAAGTTATAATATTTCTCCGCCAGGCGGCGGAGAAAATTTGAAAGATGTTTGCAAAAGAGTTCTTCCTTTCTATAAAAAATATATACTAAAAGATCTGAAAGCCGGCAAGAATGTTTTAGTAGTCGCCAGTCATAATTCTTTAAGAGCTTTAATAAAATATCTTGAAAAAATATCTGATAAAGACATTATTAATGTTGAGATTGATTATGGGGCTTTGTTGAAATACGAGTTCAGTCGGTCGGGTTTGCCAAAAAATAAATTTTTTAGTGAACCTTGTTAGAGATCTATTTAATTTGGGTTTTCCTCTTGATTTATAATTTTTAACATGGTAAACTTTAATATTATAAACTTATAAACAAAATAATAATATTATGAACAAAATAATACCAATCGTAATTATTATAGTCGGTGTTTTGATCGCCGGAGCAGTTGTTTATACAAATTATACAAAATGCCCAGAAGAAACATCAACCGAGGTTCAGATATTATCTTCCCAAGAAGCAGGAGATAAGATGGTAGGTTTTATAAATGATAATATTTTGCAAGGACAAGCTGATATTTCTTTGATAGAGACATTGGAAGAGAGTGGGTTGTATAAGGTTAAGTTTGAGGTTGGAGAAGAAGAGGCAGAATGGTGGATAACAGGAGATGGAAACTTTATTTTTCCACAGGCGATTAATTTAGCAGAATTTAAGTCACCGGCAGAAGAAACAGATCAGGCAATTGGGAATTTTTCAGTAAGCAGTGACGAGATTTGCATGGAAGACGATAAACCAATTATTTATTTTTTTGGTTCTGATGGATGTCCTCATTGTAGTTGGGAGCATCCAATTATTGAAGAAACAGCTGGGAAATTTGATGGCTATGTATTATTTCACAATAATATGAATTCAGATACTGATATGGATGTTTTTCAAAAATATAGCAATGGAGGTGTTCCAACTTTAGTTTTAGGATGCAAGTATTATAGAGTTGGTTCAGGAGAAGGATCGGGGGAAGAGAAAGAAGTAGAAAATTTAACTGCTTTAATTTGTGAATTAACCAATAATCAACCTGCCGAAGTATGCCAAAAGTAAGGGTATTTTCGACTCAAATGTGTCCATATTGCACTACCTTAAAAGAGTTTTTAAAAGAACATAATATTGAATTTGAAGATATTGATCCTTCAGAAGATAAAGCTGCTTTAGATGAAATGGTGAAAAAATCAGGCCAGATGGGAGTGCCGGTTGTTGATATTGATGGTCAGATTATAATAGGATTTGACAAAGAGAAAATTTGTGAATTGTTAAATATTAAAGATTAATAATTTTTAACTTTATGTCTGTTAAAATTGCAATCAATGGTTTTGGACGCATAGGACGTCCAACTTTTCGAAGGATATTGGACAATCATCCTGATTTGGAAGTCGTTGCTATTAATGATTTAACAGATAATAAAACATTGGCTCATCTTTTGAAATATGATTCGGTTTACAGAAAATATGGGAAATCAGTTAGTTTTACTGAAAAAAGTATTTCGGTAGATGGAAAAGAATTTCCTGTTTTTACCGAAATGGATCCCGAGAAATTGCCTTGGAAAGAATTAGAAGTTGATGTGGTTCTGGAATGTACTGGTCGTTTTACTAATTTGGCAGGAGCAAAGAAACATATTAAAGCAGGCGCCAAAAAAGTTATAATTTCAGCTCCCGGAAAAGACCCGGAGATTCCGGGTTTTGTTTTGGGCGTTAATGAAGAGAAATTCGACTCTAAAAAAGATAAAATTGTTGATATGGGTTCTTGCACTACTAATTGCTTAGCCCCAATATCAAAAGTTTTAAATGATAATTTCAAAATCCAGAAAGGTTTTATGACCACTATCCATAGTTATACTAATGACCAGCGAATCTTGGACCAGCCCCACAAAGATTTAAGGAGAACCAGGGCTGCTGCTTTGAATATTATTCCTACTACTACCGGAGCCGCCAAATCAATAGGAAAAATTATGCCAGAGCTTGATGGGAAATTGAACGGAATTGCTATAAGGGTTCCCACTCCGACGGTTTCAATTTTAGATTTAGTGGTTGAAGTGGAAAAAACAACTTCGGTGGAAGAAGTAAATAATGCTTTCAAAAAAGCATCTGAAAGCCAAAAATTCCAGGGGATTTTGAGAGTAGAAGAAGAACCTTTAGTTTCCACCGATTATGTTGGCGATACTTATTCAGCTATTGTTGACCTTGAAAAAACAATAGTTAAAGGCAATTTAATCAAAGTTCTTGGTTGGTATGATAACGAATATGGTTACTCCTGCCGCTTAGCCGAATTCGCCGAATACATAGGGAAGAAGTTGTAATTATAAAATGTTTAACGTGACGCTTTAAAAATGGGGCTTTTGCTCTTTTTTGTTTTTTGGAAAAAGGGTATAATATAATAAGAACTTCACCTTTGGCGAGAACCTTAATTTACTAAGGAATAGATATATAATCTTGAATTAAGATAAAAACATGAAGGCATTAAATTTTAAAGAAACAAGAAAACTGCTTTTAAAATACAAGATTTCATTTTGTAAGACTGAGCTTGTAAAATCAAAAAAAGAAGCTATAAATACTGCAAAAAAGATTGGATACCCTGTGGTTTTAAAGGTTTCTTCTACCGTGATTTTGCATAAAACTGATATCGGTGCTGTAAAAACAGATATTAAAAACGAGGAAGAATTAAAACATGCATGGGATGATGCTTCGGAGTCATTTAAAAAGATACAGGTAAGTATTGAAGGAGTGCTGATTCAAAAAATGATTTTTGGAAATGAAATAGTTTTGGGAATGAAAAGAGATTTACAATTTGGGCCTGTGCTAATGGCGGGCCTTGGGGGAATTTTTGTTGAAGTTTTAAAAGATGTCAGTTTTCGAATTACTCCTGTTGGAAAAGCAGAAGCGTTAAAGATGATAAAGGAAATAAAAGGTTATAAAATTTTAGAGGGTGTTAGAGGCCAAAAGCCATCTGATATTAAAAAAATTACAGATATTATAGTTTCCCTCTCAGAACTTTCTGTGGCTGAAGAAAAAATAAAAGAAATTGATTTTAATCCTATTATTGCAAACGAGAGACAGGCATTAGTTGTTGATGCTCGTTTTTTAGTATGAATTCAAAAATAAAAAAACTTAAAAAGGTTTTTAATCCCAAAAATATAGCTGTAATTGGTGCTTCATCTGAGATAAAATCAGTCGGTTGGGGACTGATGAAAAATCTTTTAGAGAGTAAGAAGAAAAGAAAAATATTCGCTATTAATCCTAATAGAAAGCAAGTTTTGGGAATAAAATGTTTGCCGTCTATAAAATCGGTCAAAGGACCTGTTGACCTTGCGTTAATTGCTGTTCCTGCTTCAATTGTTCTTCGGGTAACCAAAGAATGTTGCGAAAAAAAAGTAGGAGGGATAGTTATTATTTCAGCTGGATTTGCCGAAAGCGGAAAAAAGGGTAAGGTTCTCCAAAAAAAAATTAGTGAAATGGTAAAAAAAGCAAAAATACCCCTGATTGGACCAAATGTTTTAGGAATCATTCGGCCTTCTTTGGACTTTAATGCTTCTTTCGCTTCTACGTTACCTCCTAAAGGAGACGTTGCTTTTCTCTCTCAATCAGGAGCTTTAATCGATTCGGTAATTGATTCAGCTGTAGCTGAAAATTACGGTTTTTCAGTAATCATTTCTTACGGTAATGAGGCGGATTTAACTCTTTCTGATTTTCTTGAATGGTTGAAATACGACAAAAAAACTAAAGCCATTGCTATTTATCTTGAGGGAATAAAACAGGGAAGAAGATTTATGCAGATAGCCAAAGAAGTTTTAAAAATAAAACCGATTGTAGCTATAAAGGCCGGAAAAACCAAAAAAGGAATGGAGGCTGTTTTGACCCATACTGCATCTTTGGCTGGCTCTGCTGAAATTTATTCGGCTGCTTTTAAACAATCTGGTATAATTGAGGTAGATACAATTGAAGAGCTTTTTGATATAGCCAAGGTCTTGGCCTGGCAACCGAAATGCAAAAACGGAATAGGGGTTGTAAGCAACGGTGGAGGATGCGCGGTGTTAGTAGCTGATTATTGTGAGCAATTTAGAGTTAATCTACCGAAGTTGACTCCGGAAACCGTCCGGAAATTAGAAAAATCCCAAAAAATGCACCCCGCTTTTTCAGAAAGAAATCCTCTGGATATAATCGGCGATGCTTTATCTGACCGTTATAAAGTAGCAATCGAAAGTTTACTGGGACAAAAAAATATTCACGGCTTGCTGGTAATACAGACTTTGCAGGTCATGACAGAAACAGAAAAAAATAGTAAAATAATTATAGAGGCTCAAAAAAAATGGCCTCATAAACCAATAATCTGTTCGTTTCTTGGAGGAAAACTTACTCAACCGGGAATAGAATTACTTGAAAAAAATAACATCCCGAATTACCCGGATCTTAAAAGGGCGGCTCGGGCTATAAATTCCTTAATACGGTAAAACAGACGAAGAATTAATGATAGCCCGTAAAATTTGATGAAAAAAATTCTAATTGCAATTAACAATGACTTTATAAGAGAAACCTATTCAGAGATTTTTAAGAGAGAAAATTTTGAGGTCTTAAAGACAAAAAAGGGAAAAGAGGTTCTGGTTTTGTCTAAGGAAGAAAAACCGGATATAATCTTAGCTGACATTGGTCTTTCTGAAATGGGAGGACTTGAATTATTAAAAACTCTCAAAGAAAAAACTTCAACCGAAAAAATCCCAGTAATTATTTTTGCTCAATTTGAAAAAAAAGAGGATAGGGAAAAAGCAATGGAATTGGAAGCAAAGGATTTTATTACAGCTGCCAGCGTTTCCCCGGCTGAAGTAATTCGAAGAGTAAAAATTGCCCTAGGAGAACAAAAATCTTACCGTATATCTATTATGAAAAACCTGTATGACGCCAAAAAATTGATTACTGATTTAGGTTATAATTATGATTTTAAATGTCTTAAATGCGGCTCCGATCTTTCGTTGTGTTTAATAAGAGACCTCTCAAAAGGTAAGAAATATTTTATATTATCCGTTGTTTGCCCTAAATGTAACAAGTAAAATTAATACTAATTATGGAAAAATCAAAAAAAAATATTTTATGGCTAAAAGAAATTAAGTTTGAGGATGTTCCTCTAATAGGAGGGAAGAACGCTTCTTTGGGTGAAATGTACAACGAACTTTCTGAAAAGGGAATTAATATTCCTGACGGTTTTACCTTTACTACTAATGCATACTGGAAATTTTTAAAAGCAAACAAAATTGATAAAAAATTAAAGGAAATTTTTAGAAAATTTAACCCAAAAAGCATAAGAAGTCTTCAAGAAACAGGAAAAAAGTCGCGCCAGTTTATTTTGAAAGGCGAATTTCCCGAACAATTAAAAAAAGAAATTATAGAGGCCTATCAAAAATTAGAAAAAAAATATGGAGAAAATCTTGATGTAGCCGTTAGAACGTCCGGCGTTTGTGAAGACATGCCCAATGCTTCTTTCGCCGGTCAGTTTGAAACATATTTAAACGTAAGGGGAGAAAGAGAGTTGCTTAAAGCGATAAGAAAATGTATAGCTTCAACTTTTAGCGACCGCGCCATTGCTTACCGTTATGAAAAAAAAGTTGACCAGTTAAAATTTGGTCTTTCGGTTGGAATTATAAGAATGGTAAGGTCTGACTTAGCTTCTTCGGGGATAATGTTTACCCTGGATACCGAAACAGGTTTTCCTAATATTGTTTTGATTAACTCAATTTGGGGAATCGGAGAAATGATTGTAAAGGGAAGAATTACTCCTGATGAATTTTATGTATTTAAACCAACGTTGAAACAAAATTATAAGGCGATTATTAGGAAAGACCTCGGGAGAAAAACTGTAAAATATGTTTATAGCAGAGAGGGAGGAATAAAAGAAGAAAAGGTGCCGACAAGTAAGCAACTTCAGTTTTCTTTAAGGGATGATGAAATTCTAACCTTGGCTAAATGGGCGTTGATTATTGAGGAACATTATTCAGAGAAATTTAAGAAATGGACTCCTCAGGATTTAGAATGGGCAAAAGACGGAAAGACGGGGAAGCTTTTTATTGTCCAGTCAAGGCCGGAAACGGTTCATGCCCCAAAAACGGGCAGGATTTACGAAGAATATAAAATTGGAACTAAAAAGAATCCAATTTTAACTGGTGTTGCCGTGGGTGAGAAAATTGGCGAAGGTAAAATTCATATAATTGAAGACGTTTCAGGAATTAAATATTTTAAAAAAGGAGAGATTTTAGTAACAAAAATGACCGACCCCGATTGGACAACTATTATGGGCATAGCTTCAGCTATTATTACCGACGAAGGGGGAAAAACCTGCCATGCGGCGATAATTTCCAGAGAGCTTGGAACTCCCTGTATTGTCGGTACAGGAAAAGCTACTAAGGTTTTAAAAAATGGCCAGACCGTAACCGTTGATTGTACTCAAGGATTAAACGGTAGAATTTTTGCCGGGAAAGTGCCTTTCAAAATTAAAAAATATGATTTAAAAAAGATTCCTGAACTGAAAACAAAGATAATGATGAATGTCGGGGCTCCGGAGGTTGCTTTTAAAAGTTCTTTTTTACCAAATTCCGGTGTTGGTTTAGCTAGAGAAGAGTTTATAATTGCCGAAAAAATTCGGATTCATCCCTTAGCTCTTTATCATTTCAAAAATTTAAAAGACCAGAAATTAAAAAGGGAAATTGCAAAAATAACTGTTGAACATGAAGATAAAAAAGAATTTTTTATCAAAGAATTAGCCGAAGGAATTGCTCAAATAGCTGCTGCTTTTTATCCCAAAGAAGTGATTGTCAGGTTTTCTGATTTTAAAACAAATGAATATAGAAACCTAGTTGGAGGAAAGCTTTTTGAAGGAGAAGAAGCAAATCCTATGTTGGGATTTCGAGGAGCTTGTCGCTATATTGATAAAAGTTTTCAGCCCGCTTTTAAGATGGAATGCGAAGCTATAAAAAGAGCGAGAAATATTTTTGGTTTAAAAAATATTACTACAATGATTCCATTTTGCCGAACAGTAGAGGAGGGAAGGACAATAATTAAATTAATGAAAAAATTCGGTCTTGAAAAAGGAAAAGATAATCTCAAGGTTTATGTGATGTGCGAAATTCCCTCTAATGTTATTTTGGTAGATGAATTCTTGGAGATTTTTGATGGAATGTCAATTGGCTCAAATGATTTAACCCAGCTTTCTTTGGGACTTGATAGAGATAATGCCCAAATTGCTTATATCGGAGATGAAAGAAATCCTACTATAAAGAAAATGGTGAGCAGAGTGATACAATCTTGTAAAATGAAAAATAAATACTGCGGAATCTGCGGACAGGCGCCCTCGGATTTACCGGATTTTGCTGAATTTTTAATGAAGGAAGGGATAGGAAGTATGTCTTTAAGCCCTGATACGGTAATCAAAACAATTTTAAATTTGGCAAAAAAGAAATAAAATATGTTTGATATTATAACTTTTGGGTCTGCTACTTGGGATGTTTTTTTAAAGCCAAAATCAACTCAGGGCTGGCAAGTGATAAAAAATAAAAAATTTATCACCGGCAAGGGAATTTGTTTTAATTTAGGTTCCAAGGTTGATGTTGAGGGTATTTATCTTTCTTCCGGCGGAGGTGGAACTAATGCAGCTGCTACTTTTGCCAAACAGGGTTTTAAGGTAGCTTATTGCGGCAGAGTAGGAGATGATTTGAGCGGCCAAGAAATAATTAAAGAATTAAAGAAATTTAGGATTGATTGTCAATTCGTTTTCAAAACAAAACTGAAATCGACTAATTATTCCGTTATTTTAAATAGCGGTTTAAAAATAGACCGAACTATTTTAGTTTATCGAGGAGCATCAGAACTCTTGGGGAAAAAAGATATTCCCTGGAGCAAGTTGAGAGCGAAATGGTTTTATTTGGCTCCTCTTTCAGGAAAACTTTGTAATATTACAGAAGATATAGTTAATTTCGCTTACAGAAATAAAATAAAAATTGTTTTTAATCCGGGTAATTCTCAGCTTTCGTTGTCTTCGGAAGTTCTGAAAAGAATTATTAAAAAAGTCAATATTTTAGTTTTAAATCAAGAAGAGGCCTCTTTATTGGCTAAAATTCCTTATCAGAAAGAAAAGGAAATCTTTAAAAAAATTGATGAAATGTGCCCTGGTATTGTTGTAATGACCAAGGGTCCTCTGGGGGTAATGGTTTCAAACGGGAAAGAGCTTTATCGGGCCAAACCTGCAAAAACAAAAGTAATTGACCGAACCGGAGCCGGAGATTCTTTTGCTTCCGGGTTTGTTTCTGGCTTTATTAAATCTAAAGGTAATATTGGATTTTCTATTCAATTAGGCACAGCTAACGCTAATTCCTGTCTTGAAAAATGCGGAGCCAAAGAAGGATTGCTGAGAAAAAGCGAAAAATTTAAAAAAATATGAAATTAAAAGATTATTTAAAAAAAGCTCAAAAAGAAAAATGGGCAGTTGGCCAATTTAATTTTTCAACCGTTGAGCAATTAAGAGGAATTATAGCCGCTGCTCAAAAAACAAAAAGCCCGGTGATTTTAGGAACCTCTCAAGGAGAGCTTAACTATTTGGGGTTGAAGGAGGTTTTGGCTTTGGTTGAGATTTCTAAATTAAGGAGCTTAACTTCTTTATTTTTAAATCTGGACCATGGCAAAGATTTAAATTGGATAAAAAAAGCTATTGATTTTGGATATTCGGCAGTTCATTTTGACGGTTCAGAACTGCCCTTTAAAAAAAATATAAAATATGCTAAAAGAATAGTAGAGTATGCTCATAAAAAAGGCGTCTTAGTTGAGGGAGAGTTGGGATATTTAAGGGGGGGGTCAAATTTTCACAAAAAAATAGCGAGAATAGAGAAAGAAGACTTGACTTTACCTGAAAAAGCTTATAAGTTTGTTAGAGAGACAAAAGTAGATAGTTTGGCAATAGCTATAGGGAATATTCACGGAATATATGCCGGGATGCCGAAACTTGATTTTGAAAGATTGAAAGAAATTAACGATAAAACAAATGCCTTTTTGGTTTTACATGGAGGCTCAGGTATTCCAAAAGCAGAGATTAAAAAAGCTATAAAGTTTGGGATTGTAAAGGTTAATATCAATACCGAGTTAAGGTTGATTTGGAAAAAAACTTTAGAGAAATCTTTTAAGATTCAGGAAATTAGACCATATAAAATTTTGCCCAAAGTTCAAAAAGCTATTCAGAAAAAGGTCGAAGAAAAGATGAATTTATTTAACAGCAAAAATAGATTTTAGATATTAGATTTTAGATATTGGGCAACGAACACCTAACGCCTAATATCCAATATCCAATATCCAATATCCAATCTATGGAGAAAAAGAATTTTCTAATGATAGGAGCGGGTCTGATTGCTTTAACTGCAATAGTTTTAGTTGCTCTTTTGGTTCCTACGAAGGTTCCCGAAGGAGTAAATGTTATTACTGAAAAAACAGGATATAAAATAGGAGATATTATAAAAGTAAAAATTGAAAACAATTTAAAGAAAACTATTTGTTTTTCTTCTTGTTACCCTTATTATCTTGAGAAGAAAAAAGAGAAATGGGAAGGTTATAGTTATGTGAATTGTTCAAATAGTGATTTAGTGAAAGATTGTATTGATTCAGGGCAGGTCAAAGCATTTGAACTCGTTACCCCTTCTGTTGAGCAAGGACTTAACCGATTTGCTATATCAGTTTGCATTGGATGTAAAGTTGACGAAACGTTTAGAGAAGATCAAAAGTTTTATTCCAACGAATTTGAAATCAGCGAATAATGAGTTGGAGGTAAAAGAAATTAAATATAACCAGGAGATAGCTAATGCCTGTCTGGTTCAATGTATTCGTATTGTAAAATAAAACGATGTTAACTATTAAAGTAAAAAAAAGAGAAATCCTCGGAAAAAAAGTAAAAAATCTGAGGCAGAAAGGTGTTCTGCCCGCTGTTTTATACGGGCCAAAGATAAAGAATTTATCTTTGGAAGTAGATTTTAAAGAGTTCGAAAATATTTATAAAGAAATCGGAGAAAGCTCTTTGGTTTCGCTTGAGGTAGACCCTTCGACAGGGAGTTCGGCTGAGACTCACCCGAAGCCCTCAGGGCAAGTTAAAAAATTTCCAGTTCTAATCCATGAAGTAAAAAAAGACCCATTAACTGGCAAGTTAATCCATGTTGATTTTTATCAGCCGATTCTTACCGAAGAGGTTGAGGTAACAGTTCCGGTAGTTTTTGAAGGAGAAGCCCCGGCCGTAAAAGAATTTGGAGGAACTTTAGTGCGGGAGATTTCAGAGATAGAGGTTAAAGCTCTGCCCCAAAATTTTCCCCATGAAATTAGAGTGAATATAGAAAATTTAAAAACCCTTGAAGATGAGATTTTGGTAAAAGATTTAAAATTACCAGAAGGGGCTAAGGTTCAAAGAGAACCAGATGAAATTATAGCTGTTGTTATTCCTCCGGAAAAGGTAGAGGAAGAATTGGAAAAACCGGTTGAAGAGAAGGTAGAAGAAGTGGAGAAGGTTGAGAGAGAAAAAGCAGAGGAGAAAGTAGAAGAAAAAGAAGAAAAAGGCAAAAAGAATGAAAAGGAATAAATTACTAAAAACTATACACTATGCGCTACTTGCTATTGTTTTTATTTCGGCTTTATTTTTGCCGAAATTTGTTTTTGGTGAAGAAGATTTAACTGAAATATGCCAGGAAATAATTGATAAAGGGCAACAAAATCTCTCAAAAGAAAATTACCAAGCATTATTAAAAGAGTGCCAGGTTCTCTATGAAGAGGAAATTGCAGAAATTCAAGAAGATCTTAGCAAAACTGGAGCGGAAAAAAAGACCCTCGAGAACAAAGTTTATACTTTAAACAAACAAATAAAAAATTTAGATTATCAAATTTATCAAAGTAATTTAATTGTTAAAGATTTAGGAATTCAAGTTGAAGACACCGGATTTTCTATTGAAAAGACCTCTTTGAAAATAGAAGATTCAAAAGAAAAATTATCTAATATTTTGAGAACTATTTATGAAGAAGACCAAAAGCCAATAATTGAAGTTTTGTTTTCAGAGGACGAACTTTCTGATTTTTTTGATAATTTAGTAGCTTTAGAGCTTTTGGATTCTAAAAGTAAAGAATTTTTACAAAATATCAAGACCCTAAAATTAAATTTAGAGCAGCAGAAACAATCTTTAGATGAAGAGAAAGATGATTTAGAAAATATGGTAAAACTTCAGACCTATCAAAAAGCAGAAAGCTCTAAAACAAAAGAAGAGCAAGAAGATTATCTTCAAATAACTGAAGCAGAATACCAAAAACAATTAAAAGAACAACAAGAAGTTGAGGCAAAAGCAGCTAAAATAAGAGCTAGGTTGTTTGATTTGATAGGAATTTCCAAAGCTCCTACTTTTGGTGAGGCCTATGAGTTATCAAAGGAAATAGAAAAAATAACCGGAGTCAGGCCAGCATTTTTATTAGCTATTTTAACCCAGGAATCAAATATTGGGAAAAACGTTGGCCAATGTTATTTATCAAATGCTAATACGGGTCAGGGTGTATCAATAAAAACTGACCAAAAGATAAATAAAGTGATGCGTCCGGGTCCTCCTCATTCAGTCACAAAAGATGTTCCTCATTTTATGGAAATTACCGCGGCTCTCGGACGGGATCCTTTTGCCACGCCTGTTTCTTGCCCCATGAGTGTTGGTTGGGGGGGAGCAATGGGGCCTGCTCAGTTTATGCCTACTACGTGGGCAAGATATAAAGACAGAATAAGCGCAATCACCGGAAAACCGTCTGACCCTTGGAATATAAGAGACGCATTTTTGGCTTCGGGATTGTATCTTTCAGATTATGGGGCCAAATCAAAAGAGAAAAACGGCGAATGGAAGGCGGCGATGATTTATTTTTCGGGTTCAACTACAAATTCAGCTTTTTATTGGTACGCGGATAATGTTCTTAAAATAGCCACTGGTTTTGAAAATGATATTAAAATTCTTGAGCAAAACCCTTAATTGTCTGACTCAAATTTTTTAAGGACTTTTATAAAAAGTAGAGGCCCGGCCTCTACTTTTTTGTTAGATACTTTTTTGCAGAGTTTTGATTATTTTATCTAATTTTCCATTCATTATATCTTCAAGATTGTGCCATTTCTTTTTGATTCGGTGATCAGTGATCCTATCTTGAGGGAAATTATATGTTCTAATTTTCTCTGCTCTTTGGGCCAACCCAATCTGAGCTTTTCTTTCACCTCCCATTTTTGCCGTTTCTTCTACTTGCTTTTTTTCCAAAAGCCGAGCAGCTAAAATTGAAAGGGCATTTTCTTTGTTTTGAAGTTGATTTCGCTCATTCTGCGATACAACGACTAAACCTGTTGGCAGGTGAGTAATTCTTATTGCAGTCATTCGTTTGTTGACATTTTGGCCGCCAGGACCAGAGGAGTGAAAAAAATCAACTTTTATATCATCTGGCTTAATTTTAATTTCCGCTGTTTTGGGTTTAGGCAGGACAGCCACCGTAGCGGTTGAGGTATGAATTCTCCCTGATTTTTCAGTTTCCGGTATTCTTTGGACCCGATGAACCCCTCCCTCATATTTCATTTTAGAGAATGTATTTTCACCTTTTAATTCAAAAATTATTTGTTTGATTCCCCCTAATTCAGTTGAATGAGAATCTAATGTCTTTAATTTCCAATTCTGAGAAACAGCGTATTTTGAATACATCTTGAATAAATCAGCAGCAAAAAGAGCAGCTTCGTTGCCTCCAGCGCCAGCTCTTATTTCCATAATCACCGAGTTTTGTTCAGACATATTACTTTTTTTTCTTTAATTCTTTTTTCTTAGCTAATCTCTTTCTAAATTTTTCCACTCTTCCCATGGTGTCAATAATTTTTTCTTTTCCAGTATAAAATGGATGACATTTTGAACAAATCTCAACTTCTATAAATTCTTTAGTTGACCCAACTGTAAAATTATTGCCACAAGCGCATTTAACCTGAGCGTTAGGATAGTATTTTGGATGGATGTCTTTTTTCATGTGTTTTAATCTTATCAAATTCTCCAAAAAAATCAACCCCTCATACCAAACGAGGAACTAATTTTTTAAAATCTCGTAGCGAATTTAATTAAGTTAATCTATTTTTTTAGATTAAATTGCGTGAATACAGCAATATAAAAATTAAGAAGAGATTTTTCCTCGTTATGGTTGTGAGGGCTTGCCCTTGATTTAAAATTTAAATATGCTATTATTGAAATTACTATGGTAGAAGAAAAAGCGGAAAAAAAAGAAAAAGTTAAAAAGGAAAATAAGAAGGAAGATTTTGGCGTTAATCCTGAGAAAATGACTGAGGCGGGTTTGCATTTTGGTCATCGGACCTCCCGAATTAATCCAAAAATGAAACCATATATTTATGGGGTGAGAAATACTGTTCATATTATTGACCTTGAAAAGTCCGCAGAAAAATTTAAAGAAGCTCTCGAGTTTATTAAAAAACTTATTTCGGAAAATAAGATCTTACTTTTAGTTGGCACAAAAATCCAAGTCAAGGATTTAGTAAAAGATATTGCCAAAGATTGTGGTTTGCCGTATATCAATGAAAGATGGCTGGGAGGAACTTTTACTAATTTTAAAACCATTAAAAAACGGCTTGAATATTTTAAGGACCTGGAAGCAAAGAAAAAGAAAGGGGATCTGGCAAAATATACAAAAAAGGAAAGGGCTAAGATGGATGAAGAATTAAAAAATTTAGAAATTAAATTCGGAGGAATAAAAGAATTGGAGAAACTTCCCGATGCTATTTTTGTCTTAGATATGAAAAAAGATGCTTTGGCAGTTAACGAGGCAGGGAAGAAGAGAATTAAGATTATTGGCATAGCTGACACCAACGTTGACCCAACTTTAGCTGATTATCCAATTCCGGCAAACGATGACGCTATATCATCTGTGAAGTATATATTAGAGAAAACAAAAAAAGCGATACTTAAAACGAAAAAATGATATCAATTGATCAAGTCAGACAACTTCGTCAGGAAACTAGCGTTTCAATATCGGAATGTAAAAAAGCTCTTGAGAAAGCAAAAGGGGATTTTGATAAAGCGAAGGAGATTTTAAGAAAATGGGGGAGAGAACTGGCTGGGAAAAAATCAGGAAGAGAGGCTGGGCTAGGGATAATTGAGAGTTATATCCATCCTGATAAAAGAATTGGGGCAATGATTGAACTACGCTGTGAAACTGACTTCGTTGCTAAATCAAAAGATTTTAAAGAACTTGCTCATGAACTTTGCTTGCAGATTTCTGCTATGAACCCGGAAGAGAATTCTTTGCTGTCTCAGCCCTGGATAAAAGATGAAACAAAAACCATCAGAGAGTTAATTGATGAATATGTCGCAAAACTTGGAGAGAATATTATCGTGAAGAGATTTATAAGATACGAAACTTAATTATGTCAGAGTTAATTGCTGTGATTATACTAATTATTGGACTCATAGGTGTGGCTGTGATTATATTTCGGAAAATTCCGGTTCTTGTTGAATTACCGCTGCAAGAGATTGAGAAATCAAGGGTTTTAGGGGAACTAAAAGATAAAATCAGAAACAACGGGACTCTTAAATCTTTTTCCGGTGAAATATTGCTGCAAAAGCTCCTTTCCAAAATTAGAGTTTTAACTTTAAAAACCGACAAAAAAACAGATAGTTGGTTGACAAAATTACGGCAAAGATCTCTTGAAAAGAAAAAGAAATTCTCCGCCGATTATTGGAAGAAATTAAAAGGAAAAGAGTGATTTGCCCGGGTAGCTCAATGGTAGAGCAACGGTTTTGTAAACCGTAGGTTGGGGATTCGAGTTCTCTCCCGGGCTCATCGGTTTTTTGTAGTTCGGGATCCTACGCTGGGAGTAGCTTGACAAAGGTTTTTAGAAAAGTAAAATTAAGGCAGGATAAGAAAATAAATATATGTAAGGCTAAAAAATACAAAGACATCAAAAAATGCCCGTGAAGGTGTCTAAAAAATTGGATGTCTTTGCGGTTATTTTTTGGAAAGAACTTTGACAATTAAGCAACTTGTCTTCACGCCAAAATTTCAAAGAAATTTCTGGTAGTGAGGATTCGGTTTTTTAGAGTTGTCCCGACTTTGTTTCGCTGAAGCTCAACTTCGTCAGGCGGTGCCCGACAAGAAGAGCAGAAGCGGACAATATTTTTTTTGAGAGTTTGATCCTGGCTCAGGATGAACGCTAGCGGCGTGGATAAGGCATGCAAGTCAAGGGAGTCCCGCAATTTTTGTGGGACAACCGGCGAACGGGTTAGTAACACGTAGATACACACCATTCACACAGGCATAACTCATCGAAAGATGAGCTAATTCCTGATAGTTCCCGCCTTCGGGTGGGTAAAGGTTTTGAGCAATTGATTCCGGTGGATGAATGGTCTGCGACTTATCAGCTTGTTGGTGAGGTAATGGCTCACCAAGGCAATGACGGGTAGGGGATATGAGAGTGTGTTCCCCAACAAGGGCACTGCGACACGGGCCCTACTCCTACGGGAGGCAGCAGTCGAGAATAATTCGCAATGGGCGAAAGCCTGACGATGCGACGCCGCGTGCTCGAAGAAGCCCTTCGGGGTGTAAAGAGCTTTTCTGGAGGAAGAACCTTCGGGTGACGGTACTCCAGGAATAAGGAGATGCTAATCACGTGCCAGCAGCAGCGGT
>CAYPVI010000012.1:0-10714 GCA_964414135.1 uncultured Candidatus Saccharibacteria bacterium
AACAGGAAGGGTACGTAGTTTTTCTCTCTTATCAGATTCAATATCTTTTATATCGAGGAAAATCTGAACCATAAATGCTTTAAAAGATATAAACATTCCTAATAGTAAAGCACTAATCATTAAAGAAGTTTTCGAGAAATAAGAATAATAAATAATCGGAAAAAAAACTAATAAAAAATAAAAAGCAGAAACGTATAAATTCTTAAACAAATATATTTTCCTTGTAATCTTTTTAAAAACTATTGTGTAAAGAATGCCGAAAACGAATAAAAATAAACTAAACATCAATGCTTTAGTGTTAGCAAAATAAGCTAAACCGCTAATTAAAATTAATACTGCAAAAACTAGAATCGTTGGTATAAACTTTAAGTATTTTTTAAAATATTGTGTCCTTTCTGGATTAGTTAAACGATCTATATTAATTTCTTTAAAACGATTATATGAATAAACTGGATAAAAAATTAAATAACTAATAATTAAAATGTCCCAACTTATTTTAATCTTTAACAATAAAGCTGAAATAAAAACAACACTCGCCGCTCCTAATAATTGAAGATGTCCTCCATAAATGAATTCATCCCAAATTGACTTTAAAATTTTCTTAATTTTCATCTTCTTTGGCTAATATTTCTTTCTTAACTAATTATACCATAAATCCATCCCCCAAAACAAAAAACAGTTACCAAAACGATAACTGCTCTTTTTGTCTTTATCATGTTATGATAAATTAAAAATATGAATTTTTTTTCAATTTTAATTTTATTTTTCATATTAATATGTATCATCTTTACTGGTCTTTTTTATGATGCTTTATGGACACCTACAAGAAAAGAAGATTACAATAGAATAGCACAACTAGCTAACTTACAACCTAAAACGACCTTTTACGATTTAGGAAGTGGCAGTGCCAATATATTGTTCTATTTATCGAAAAAATACGATATCGATTGTGTAGGAATAGAGATTTCACCTTTTTGGTATTTTTATTCTAAAATTAAATCTTTATTCTATAAAAAAGTAAAAATTAAATATGGTAATCTTTATAAACACAGCATCTCAAAAGCTGATGTAGTCTATGTTTTTTTGCTCCCAAAAACTTATCCTAAATTAAAAAATAAAATTGATAAAGAACTAAAAAGAGGGGCCAAGTTAATTCTTTCTTATTGGCCATTCGAAGACAGTAAACCGAAGAATACATCAAAAAAAGAAAATTCAGCACCTTATTATCTTTATCAAAAATAATAAAATAAAACCGCTAAAAATAAAGCGGTTTTTTGCTAAAACTAAACATAAATTTACTTATTATTTTATGTTTTTTGCTCACCGGCCTCATAACCATCTTTATAGCCGTTTTCCCATTCCGTTTGCTCTTCAGTATCAAGTACAGCACTTATTAAAGTATAAATCAATCCGCTATCTATCCTATTAGATTCTCCATTAATAGCATCCTTATATCCTACATCGTATCCTTCATCGTAATAACTCATTTTTCAACCCTTTCAATGTTATCTAAGGTTACTAAATTTTCAAAGCCAAGAAACGCTTTGCTAAACTCAATGTAAGCTGTTCCCAACACTGAATTTATTTTACCAATCCTGCCAATTTTGTCAAATTTTTAAAACCAATTATACCATAAATCCGTCCCTCAAAACAAAAAAGCAGCCATCAAAACGATAACTGCTCTTTTAAAACTTTTTTCTGTTAATCCAATGTCACTCCTAGCTTTTCTCTCAATACTGTTTTAACTCTTTTAAGGTCAGCCTTCATTAATGTAAACTCGTCCTCCAAATCGGTTGACTTTTTCAAAAATTTATCGATTGAAGTAGTTAACTTTCCGATCTTCTGATTGACTCTCATCTCCATCTGTTCTAATTTTTTTCTCAAAACTACTGTCTCATGATCTACAAAATTAAATCTTTTATCCATCTTTCCTATTTTTTCATCAACCGCATTAAGAATAACAATTGTTTGTTGGTTAAGGAGTTTTTCGATTCCCTTTGAAGGTAATTGATGAGTTGTTTTTTTAGTCATATGCTGCAAATTTAATTTCTAATTCCATTTTATCAATTCAAGTAATCTTGTCAAATTTTTAGAACAAACTATACTATAAATCCATCCCCTAAAACAAAAAAACAGCTATTAAAACAATAACTATTTTTTTATTCTAAGATAGTTTTATTTCAGTCCCAGTTCTTGGCTGACTTTTTCGTCAAGGTTAGTTGTAATCAGATTTTTGATGTCTTGTTTTTTGACCCATCTAATTTCAGCTATCTCGTATGGTTCTTTAGGTTTAGCAATAGGTTTTTCTGAATTTAATCTACAAAGATGATAAACAATAAATACCAAAATCTGAGGATGAACTCGAGAAGATATCTCTTTAATTGATTCCACTTGATAACCTGTTTCGCCTAAAACCTCTCTCTTAACGCATTGTTCTCGATTTTCATTAAAACGTTGTTTGCCTCCAGGAAAAGCCCACCCTAAAACTGCTCCCTCTTTCCCGATTTCTTTTCTTACTCGACGAATCATTAAAACCTCATTTTTATCATTAATAACTACGCCCAAATTAATAAAATCTTTAGCTTCTTTATTGTTCATATGTTGTTTCTCTTTATTCTCCGATGATTTGGATTTGGACTTTTCTTGGTCTGGCTCTGTCTAATTCTATAAATAAAATCCTTTGCCAAGTGCCAAGCTGAATTTCGCCGTCAATGAGATTCAAAGTAACGGCGGTTGGCAAATTTACTGCCTTACAATGGCTGTGGCCATTGCGGTATTCGTTATCACACACATTCACTGTCCGCCTATCAAAATCATCGTGGTTGTAATCTATGCTTTGAGGAACAATTCTTTCTAAATGTTTCTTGATATCCCCTAAAAGCAATGGTTCGTTTTCCTGCGCAAAAACAGCAGCAGTGGTGTGCAAGCTTTGAATGTTAACTAAACCATTTTTAATTTCACTCTCTTTTATAAAAGATACAATCTCATCAGTCAAATCAACAATATCAAATTGTTCTTTTGATTTAATTTCAATTGTTTTGTTTTTTGTTTTCATACCATTTCAAGAATATATATTTATACATTAGCGAATCAAGGTTCTGCCGAAGGCAGGTTCTTATTTCTCTCGCTGAATTACAAAATCAGCAAGATTTTCTAATATTTTATTCCATTTATTATTAGGTAAAAGCTTTAAACTTTCTTTAGCTTTTTTCACAAAACTCTCTGCTAAATGACATGTTTCCTGATAACTGTTTGTTTTTTTAATTAATTTTATTGCTTCTTTAATATCTTTATTCTTTATTTCTTTTTTCCTGATTATTTTTAGAATTTTCTCTTTTTCTAGTTTTGAAAGCTCGCTCAAAGCGAAAAGAATAACGATATTACCTAATTTTCTTTCCTCTATGTCTTTACCAATTTTCTTGCCGAACTTCTTTTCTTCGCCAAATATATCAAGAATATCATCCCTAACCTGAAAGGCTATTCCAAGATTAAATCCATAATCTTTTAATGCTTCCAATTGTTTATTTGAAGCTCCGGCGCAAATCCCGCCGACTTCACAGCAGTTTTGGGCCAAAGAAGCTGTTTTTCTACCCACCATTTCATAATATTTCTGCTTTGTAATTTTATGATAGCGATTCTTGACAATATATAATTCTTCTTCCCTTCCTCGCTGTTCAAACAAAATGTCTAAAATCTCGCCATTAGTAATTGTCTTCAAGGTCTCAGCAAAAATCTCAGAAATCACAGCCGATTTTTTTGAACGGTTTGCTCCTTCAAAAGCAGCTGCTAAATAATCCAACCCCATACACTCAGCAATGGACTTGCCAAACTTAAACCAGGTAGTTGGTTTTTTTCTTCTTAATTTACTATGGTCGATTATATCATCAACAATTAAAGTACAATTATGAAGAATTTCTAAACCAGCTGCCGGGTATAAAACATTTTTTATTTTTCCCCCAAAAAGTTTAGAGGAAATAATCGTTAATGCTGGCCTAAGTCTTTTCCCACCGGTAAGTACTTGATAATCAATAAGTTTGTGGAATTTTTTATCAATATATGATTCCAAAAGCTCTTGGATTATTGGATCAACTGTTTTCGCTGTTTCTTTCAAAAGCAAATCTAATTCCTTCCTGTTTTTCAATGCTTTTTCTTTTATTTTTAAATATCTTTTTAAGCCAATCTTCAGCCAAGGGACATATCTATCAGGATTTTTCTTGAAATCGTTTCTTAGTTTGCTAATGTCAATCCATTTCCAATCCGCTATTTCTTTAGGATTTGCTTTTATCTTTCCATTATATTTCCCAACTAAAATTGCGCACATTTCATTCTCAGACCCCACGTTTTTATACCTTGCCTGATATCGAAACTTATCAATCATTCTAAGAGGACAAGAAAAGCCGAATTCTTCTTTTAGCCTTCTCTTCCCTGCATCTATATATTCTTCACCCTTGCGAGGATGACTGCAACAAGTGGGTGCCCACCAATAAAGAGGCCATAACGGTTTAAACTTGCTTCTCTTTTGAATTAAAAGCTGCTTTTTGTTATTAAAAACATAAACAGAAAAAGCCCGGTGCAAAATCCCTTTCCCCTGATGACATTTCTTTTTTGTCTCAAACCCAACAACTTTATCTTTTTTATTAACAAGTATTAACTTCTTCATATTCTAGTTTACTTATATCATTTTATTTCCAAAAATAAAAGAGCAGTTTAAAATTACTGCTCTTTAATAATTTTTGCTCTACAGCTCCAAAATCCAATAAGTTCGGCTTAATTCTTTAGGTGGTCGAACTATTCCAGAGTTCTTAAAACCAACCCTGGAAAACATTGATTTAGCCGCCGTAGCATTAGAATTAGTGGAAAGAACCACAAATCCCGCTCCTTTTTTCTTTCCTTTCTTTAAAAGCCTCCGAGTTAATTTTTCTCCAATGCCTTTGTTTCTATATTCTTTTCTTGTCCCTACCTCCTGAAAATAGAAAACTTTTTTTTGACCTCTAAATAAAAATCTCAATTCCGGAGAAAAACGGGTTCCTTCTTTAAGGTCATGTTCGAAAATCTCGTACATCCAAGTAAAACCAATTACTTTTCTTCTATGCTTAAGACTATAGTCCATGATAGCCAAGGTTATCACTGGCCTAGGACCATCAAACTGTTCAGCCATAAGCATCATTACTTCTTCGGGTCGGAAGTTCTCTTTCCAGGGCCTTTCTTTAAAAATATCAGAATAGAGTTCTGCCACTTCTTTTCTTAAGACGTTCTTGCCTTTTATGTCAACTATCCTCAACATTGCTTTCGCCTCCTATATTCCTTATTTAAAATTTAAAGAACAGTACAGTATTTCCTAATTAAATTTTGGCAAACTTTTTTGACTTTGTCAAGGGATTTTATATCAACCCATTCATCTGGCTGATGTCTATTGCCTCCCCTTGGACCAAATGAAATAGATGGTATTTTTAACTTTTCGTTTATCATTTGAATATCCTGATATCCCATTTGTTGAAGATCAAGATAATCTACTTTACCAATAGTATCTTTTATAATTTTCTCAACCGATTTTAATTTTTGGGGTTCTGTATAAAATGCTCCCAAATCGTGATAAATAGTGAAGTTTCTTAATTTAAACTTGTTTTTTGATAAAAATTTATTTAAAGTTTTTTGGATAACATCAGAATCCAAGCCAGGATGGCCGCAACGGATGTCAAGCGTTGCTTTAGAAATATCTGCAACAGCATCTCCTCTCTGGCTTACAACTTGTCTTCCATATTTATCTTTCCCCAAGTTTAACCCCCCTGAAATTGCTGACAAATTGCAAATTGAGGGACCTAAATTTTTGGTTCTATATTTTTTTAATGTTTTTTCTAAGTGTTTAACAGCTTCGACCAAACCTGTAATTACATTTTTCCCTTGGTCTGGCCTTGAAGCAGGAGCAGTTTTACCCTCAACCCGAAAGGAAACTTTTATTATACCCCTTGCTCCATTCCAAATTTTAAGATTCGTCGGTTCAGCACTAACAGCTAACTGAGGAGAAATCTGAATTCCAGAAGAATCAAGGTTCTTGCCGAAAGCAAGGTTCTTATATTCTTTAATAAATTTCTTCATTCCTTTGAAATCGTATTCTTCGTCGCAGTAAAAAAGCAACATTAAGCCCTCTGTTTTTTCAAAGCTCTTCAGGGCAGATAATATCGCAGCCATCCCTCCTTTCATATCCATACTGCCCAAACCATATAACTTATTTCCTTTAACAGTCCCCTTAAAAGGACTATGTTTTTGCCATCCCCTCGGCTCAACCGTGTCCATGTGAGCAATAAGTAAAAGTTTCGGTTTTGAGCCGTCCTTAGCAATAATATTAAATCTCTCGCCTTCAACTTTCTGTTTTCTAATCTTAGTTAGAAAGGGAATTCGTTTTAGGTATCTGAAAATAAAATTGCTAATTTCTTTTTCGTTGATTTTCTTGTCTAGATGACTTGGGATAGAAATTAATTTTTTCGTCAGTTGAAAAGTATTCATAATATAATTTTATCATTTTTTTTTAATTTTGTAAAATTTTTTAACAGACAGCGTTCTTGAGGTGGCGGATTTTTGCTTTTTTTGCATTTAGGTTAACTTTTATTGAAATCACATCAATTTGCCATTTAGATTCCAGAGAAATCTTCTTTTCTGAAAGCCAATCTTGAGTTATTTTTATCAATTGTCTTTGTTTTTGAAAATTTACTTTATCTTCTGGAGAAATCACCTCCGCGCCGCCCGGCGGCGCGGAGGTGATTGTTTTTACTTCAACAAAAGAAATTATATCATCCTTTTTGGCTACAACGTCAATCTCTCCTTTTTGAGGACCTCCAACCCATTTTCTGGAGTAGTTTTTATCTAAAATTTTATACCCTTTATTTTTAAGATAATAACAAGCAATTCTTTCCCCAAAATTTCCTATTTTCTTCGGATCCATAGTGGACCTGGGCAGATTCGAACTGCCGTCTCTACAATGCGAATGTAGTGTTCTGCCGCTGAACTACAGGCCCAAATGTCGGACATTCTCTTATACGAAGCGAACTCCGGCCACGCAAAGTCGGGGTGTCGGGACTCGAACCCGAAATAAATCCTCCCGGAGGACTCGTGCTACCGTTACACTACACCCCGTGATAATATTTGAAAATTAGAAATTAGAAATTAGAAATTGTCTTAGGTTACCCAATATTTCTTCTTGGTCATTTGGTCTTGCTTCATCTCAATTCCTTCCCTTTCTTTTCTTGCCTTTTGGGCTTTTTCTTTTAGTTTCTCGTCTGATAATTTTCCTAATTTTTTAACTTCTTTTTCCAAGAAATCTTTTTTATTCTTTTTTGGGTCAATCAAAACATAACTAAGCAAAACATCTAAAATCCAACCAATTTTAGGACCGGCAGAAGTATTTAAAATCTTTATTATATTATTGCCATTTACTTTCAGCGTTTTCACCGAAATCGGGTCTTGGGAAACTCTTTCAATAACATATCTAAGATGACGAAGTTTATATGGCTCTGCCTTAGGACAGCCAGAACCAATCCTATCTGCCATTCTCACTTCCAAAAGTTCATCCATATTCTCTATCCCAACCTGACGAACCAATTTCCTTACAGAGGTCTCTGAAACTTCGCCAACATTATAATAGAACAGATGATACCTAACAAGTTTAACAATCCTTTCAATATCTTTTTTGGAAAACCGCAAACAGTTCAATATCTGAGATGTCATTTTAGCTCCAACTACTTCGTGGCCATAAAAAGTAGCATCAGGACCTTCTCCTCTTTTAGCCCTGGGCTTACCAATATCATGAAGCAAGGCAGCTATTCTGACATATTTGTTAAAATCCTTCTTGGCAGCATATTTTAAAGAAAGTAAAGCATGTTCATAGCAATCATAAATGTGATGCTTGTTTTGACTTACTTTATATCCTTCTTCAAGCTCAGGAATAATATATTTCAAAAGACCCATCTCTCTTAAAAACCCTATTCCATCTGCTGCTTTTTCTGCCATAATAATTTTTAAAAGTTCATCTCTTATTCTCTCCTTTGAAATTGCCTGCAACCAAGGTGAATTCTTTTTAATGGCTTGAGATGTTTTTTCTTCAATGTTAAAACCAAAAATAGTAGCAAACCTAACTGCCCTGAGCATTCTCAAAGCATCTTCTGAAAAACGGTCTTCGGCTTTCCCCACCGCCCTAATTATCTTTTTCTGTAAATCTTCTTGGCCCTTGAATAAATCAATAATTTTGAAAGCTTGCCCTGAGGACTTTCGGCTGAGCCCTGCGGTGAACTCAGGGCTGAACCGCTCAGTCGAAGCCCCAAGTCGAAGGGCTAATGCATTTATAGTGAAATCTCTCCGAGCTAAATCTTCCTCAATGGTTTTTGCCCATTTAACTTTGTCAGGATGCCTTTTATCGGTATATTTTTCTTCGGTTCTAAAAGGAGTAATCTCAACTTCTTTTAATTTTGGGTCTTTTGACACGGTCAAAACAGTTACTGTCCCAAATTTATTATCAGTAAAACTTCTCAAAAAAATCTTGCTGATTTCTTTTGGATTAGCATTAGTAGCAACATCCCAATCCTCTGGCTCAGCTTTCCTTAACAAATCACGGACACAACCGCCAACTAAATATGCTTTATAATTTTTCTTTTTCAATTTATCAACCACAAATTTTACTTCTTTTGGTATTTTCATTATACTTTAATCTTATCTCAAAAATTGATTTTTTTCAACTTTTCTAGTAGAATAATAAAGACCTCCCGCTAGTATTTTACAAGAGGTCTAGGCCCCTGTAGTATAATGGATAATATAACTGCCTTCGAAGCAGTAGTTGAGGGTTCGAATCCTTCCGGGGGCACAGTTCTTTCGGGGACATAGCTCAGCTGGAAGAGCGTCGCTTTTGCACCGCGAAGGTCGCGGGCTCGAATCCCACTGTCTCCAATCAAAAAACGCCTTATTCGCGAGGCGTTTTTTACTTTTCGCACTTGGTGCACATTCTTGCTTCGGGATAGATTTTTAGCCGCTCTTCGGGAATTCTCTTGTCGCATTTTTCACACTTCCCGTATTTGCCTTTTTTTATTTTCTCTAAAGCTAAACTAATATTTTGGAGCTGCAACTCCATACTGTGCTCAATGGGAAGAAGAGTTACATATTCCTCTACCTGGTCAGCTGCGTCTTCCAGAGCTTGACTGCCGGCGCCGCCATTGAATTTAGGGTATTTTGTGTCCCAATCACCTTTAAGTTTCTCATCTTTTCTGGCAAATTTCCCAAGTTCAGCTTCAATTGAAATTTTTTGTTTTTCTAATTTTTCTTTTAATTCTGAAAGTAGTTTTTTAGTCATAATTATTGCCCGGCAGGCTTAAGGTGTGCCGTATAATTCATTCAATTTATTTCTAGTAAATGAGTCAACCACACCAGTTCCTATTTCAAGGCCCTGAGGCGCTAATATGTCTGAGGCATATTTTTCCTGAAAGCGAATTACAGCTGCCCTGGTTAACTTGCCAAAATATCCTGTAACTAATCCTCGAGAATAAACCTGAGGATCTTTTGCCAACCAGATTTGAAGAAGCTCAACTTCTTCATTTCTATTGCCGTATTTCAGATCCATTGTTAATTCTTTTTTAGAGGGCACTACTTGCAATTTTTGCAAAAGCTTCTCCATGCTTTTCCAAGAACTGGCAAAAACGAGGTAACTGTCAGAAACCGAATAACAAATTCCTAAATCCTCTTGGGTAAGGGTTTTGTATCTGAAATCCGGGCCCTCATATCTGCTAACATTGCTTGCGTCTCTAAAATAGGGGACAATAGCCGGTTCTTCTTTGCCCATTAGCCCAAAGAATATTTCAAAATCATTTTCTATTGTCGGCTCTCGGGATTTTAACAAAGTAGTCAGCCCCTGCTTATCAATAATTTCGGCTACAAAACCAAGTCGATTTCCTTGTGATTGGGAATAAATAAACAAAGTAAAATCATCTTCTATTTTTCCATAAAAATCATCCGGCACTCTAATTGACAATGATTGGAAAAACTCTCTCAAGCCAAGAATTTTATCACCTTTTTTAATTATTATTCTCTTAAATTGGTCATCTGTCTGCCATTCCTGCAAAACTTGAGAAAGCAAAGAAACAAGATCTTCTAATCCTGAAATCGCTATAGTCCTTGTGTCTCCGACAGGGAACAAAGAAGCAGGAATAACAACTTCTATCTTTCCGCCAGGTCCTTCAGGGCTTTCGCTTCCTGGTGTTCCTTCTGAGCTTTCTGGCAAGGTAGGCGGTTGTCTCTTTATTCTAAAAAACCAATACCAAAAAGTGCCAATACCTGCCAGAAGCACTAAAATCACACTAACAATTAAAATTCTAACCCAAAACTTTTCTCTAAAAGTAGGTATCTTAGAAACAACTCTAATAACTTCCGAGGGTTTTGGAGGAGAAGGGGGTTTTGGAGGTTTTTTTTGCTTTTCTTGAAGCCGTACTAATAATTCTTTTCTTCTTTTTTCTTCTTTCGTCAAAGCTTCTTTTTTTTTCTGTTCTTCCTCCTTGACCACTATAGCTTCAGCGGTAACGGCAGCTTTAGTTTCAATAGCAGCTTTAGTTTTAACGGCAGCGGCTTTTCTTCTCCGCTCTTCTGATTCTCTCCGCAATACCTCAACTCTTTTCTTGGCTTCTTCAATTCTTCTTTTTTCTATCTCCCTTGGCTTAACCGGAGCCGGAGCCGGAACAGG
>CAYPVI010000012.1:10814-19703 GCA_964414135.1 uncultured Candidatus Saccharibacteria bacterium
TTCTTTGTCTGTTTTTTCAGTCCTCTCTTCTACCAACTTTTTTGGTTCTATCTCCCTTGGCTTAGCCAGAGCCGGAGCAGAAACAATAACAGGTTCTTTGTCTGTTTTTTCAGTCCTCTCTTCTACCAACTTTTTTGGTTCTATCTCCTCTTTACCCGCCGCAGTTTTAACGAAGGCGGGCCTTCCTTCTATTTTTTGATCTATTTCTTTAATTTTCTCAATTATGTTATTTCTTTTTTCTGAAAGAGTTTTAAACCTTCTTTCAATTCTTTTCATCCGATCTTCCGTTCCCTGCTTCTCTTCTTCCAAATTCCACCTTTCCGTTTCAATTTTTCTCCTTTTTTCTTCAACTCCCCATCTTTCTTTCTCTAATTCTTTTCTTTTTCCTAATTCCTTAACCCTTTGCTCTTCTTCTTCAACTATTTTTTTCTCTTCTTCAATTTTTCTTTCTTTGATTAAAACATTTTCTAAAGTTTTTTCAATTTTATTTAATTCTTCAGAAATGCCAATTCTCTTTGCTTCAAAAGATTTTTTAACCTCCTCTATTCCTTGAAGTTCTATTTTTAATTCAATCTTCTCTAACCCTAATTGAATTTTTTCTTTTCTCTCAAAAATTTCTTTTTGTTCTTTGGTCAGCTCTTCTCTCTTAATTTCTATTTCTTTATCTTCGGACTCAATTTCTTTGAGCTGATTACTCAATTGCTTTAATCTCTCCTCCCAGGGCCATCTTTTCTTTTCCAATTCCCGACGTTTTTCTTCTATTCTCCATCTCTTTTTTTCTATCCGCTTTTTTTCTCCAGTTGTTTCGGATGTTTTCTCTCTTTCTTCAATTAATCTCTGAGCTTCTTCAATTTTTCTTTCCTCAGTTGAAACAAGCTGAAAGTTTTTTTCAATTTCTTTCAACGTTTCTAAAATCGTTGCTTTTCGTAGCTCTAAGGGTCTTTTCTCGGCAATGAATTTTTCAAAGCTTTCTTTTATTTCAATTTCTTTTTCTTCTATTTCTCTCTTCTCTTGTAAAAGTGCTTTTTTTCCTGTCTTGGGTTTTTCTTCTGTTCTTGCTTTTTCCTCTTCTTTAGCCGCCGCAGCTTCAGCGGCGGCTATTCTTCTTTGTTCTTCCTCTACAACTTTTCCTTCTTCGATTTTTCTCCTCTTTTCTTCCTCCTCCTCCCGGATATCAAAGCCCTCTGGCATAGAGGCTGTTTTTAATTTTTCGGCTTCTTTTCTCGCTCTTTCTTGTTCTTCTCTTCTTTTTTCTTGCTCCGCTCTCTTTCTCTTTTCTTCTTCTGCCCTTACTTTTTCTGCTTTTTTGACCGCCGCAACTTCAGCGGCAGTGGTAGCAGCAGAGACTCTTCTCATTTTTTCTTCCTCTTCTTCTCTTTTTGACTTCTCTTCTTCTGCTTTCTTTCTTTCTTCTTCTGCCCTTTTTCTTTTCTTTTCCTCTTCTATCTTTAATTCAGCCGCTCTTTCTTGAGGGACTCCTATTCCAGCCGTTCTCCGTTGAAGACGGGCAATGTCTTTTTTCATTGTCCTAATATCTTCTTTTTTGATCAAGATATCTTCGGGCATACCCTGTAGAAGAATTTCGACAATAATCAAAATTAGTTAATCGAAATTCTTTTTTTAAAATTTAATAAACTCGGTTTATTTATTACCCCGTATTATTTTTGGGTTTTTCTTTAGAAAAACCCAGTCGAAATTTCTCTACGGGGCATAAACATATTATTTCTTTAGCAAAGATAAATTAATCCTACCTTTTTCATCAATTAAAATCACTTTTACTGAAACCGCATCCCCTATTTTTACCACATCCTCAACTTTTCTTACTCTTTTATCAGATAATTTAGATATATGAATTAATCCCTCTTGGCCCGGTAAAATTTCAACAAAAGCCCCAAAATCTAAAATCCTTTTTACTTTTCCCTGAAAAACTTCTCCAGTTTTAACTTCTCTGGTAATATCCTTTATCCAGGCAACCGCTTTTTTAGCTGCCTCTTCTTTCTCCGAAGTAACAAAAATAAGGCCGGAATCTTGAATATCTATTGCTGCTCCGGTTTCTTCAGTAATCTCCTTAATTATTTTTCCTCCGGGACCTATTACTTCTCTGATTTTTTCTGGATTAATTTGAATGGTCAAAATTCTGGGAGCGTAGAGTGAAAGCTGGGCTCGGGGTTTTGATATGGTTTTATCCATTAAATCTAAAATCTTTAATCTTGCTTTCTTGGCTATATTAAGAGCTTCCGTCATAATTTTCTTGTCTATCCCTTTAATTTTCACATCCATTTGAAGAGCGGTTATTCCTTTCTTAGTTCCGGCTACCTTAAAATCCATATCTCCGTAATGATCTTCTGGGCCCTGGATATCTGTTAAAATCTTACAACTACCTGTTTTTTTATCTTGAGCCAACCCAATGGCAATCCCGGCTGCCGGACTTTTTATCGGCACTCCGGCATCCATTAAAGCTAAAGAAGAGCTGGAAATTGAAGCCATTGAAGTTGAGCCGTTTGAAGAAAGAATCTCTGACACTGCTCTCATTGTATAGGGAAATTCATCAAAATCGGGAAGTAAAGGCAAAAGAGCTTTTTCTACTAACATCCCATGACCAATCTCTCTTCTCCCCGGTCCTCTTAGCGGTTTGACCTCTCCGGATGAATAGGGAGGAAAATTATAATGGTGCATAAATCTTTTTTTCCCAACGATTTCCATTCCTTCTAATAATTGCTGGTCCCCAGGCGATCCTAAGGTTAAAATAGACAAAGATTTGGTTTTCCCCCGGCAAAATAAACCGGAACCATGAGTTCTTGGCAAAAGCCCGACCTCGCAATCAATTTTTCTAATTTCATCTAATTTTCTGTTATCAGGTCTCTTATTATATTTTATTATATTTTCGTGAAATAATCTATCTATCTCCTTTTCAAAAAAATCTCGAGCATATTTTGTTTTTCCTTCCTCGGAATATTTTTCTTCAACAAAACAGCTAAGCTCTTCTTTTAGTTCATCTACCTTATCTTCTCTTTGATTTTTGTCTTCTTGGTAGAAAGCTTCCTCTAATTTTTTGCCCAAGAATTCTTTAATTTCTTTTTCTAAGACATCATCAACCAGAGATGCTTCTAAAAGCATTTTTTCTTTCCCAACCTTCTCCGTGATTTCTTTTTGAAAAGCAACAAGTTTTTTCAAATATTTTTCTGAAAAGCCCAAGGCCTCCGAAACTACTTCTTCGCCAACTTCCTCGCAATTTCCTTCAATCATATTAATTAAAACTTCTCCACTTTTTAACATCCCGGCAAAAATAACATCCATTTCACAATCTTCTCTTTCTTTATAAGCTGGATTTAAAATAAACTTGCCGTCTTTTTGACAAACTCTAACTACCCCTATCGGTCCTTGCCAGGGAATGTCAGAAATAGACAAAGCCAGGGAAGAAGCTGTCAGCCCTAAAATATCAGGGTCATTCTGGCCATCCCAGGAAAGCACAGTAGCTATTACCTGAATTTCTCTGACTAGATTTTCAGGAAATCTCGGCCGAATAGCCCGGTCAATCAATCTGGCATTACAAATAGCCTCGTCAGAAGGCCGATTTTCTCTTTTAATGTAGCGAGAACCTCTAATCTTTCCAGCAGCATAATATTTTTCTTGATAATCAACGGTTAAAGGAAAAAAACCGAGGTCTTCTCGGTCTTTTTTACCCATTACGCAAGTAGTCAGAAGCAAAGTATCGCCATAACTAACTAAAACACTGCCGTTTGCTTGTTCGGCTAAATTCCTAATTTCAACTTCAAGATTTTTTTCTCCTAATTTTAGACTAAATTTTTGACTGTCCATAATTATATAATCTCAGATTCTATTTCTTTAATAAATACTTCTTTGGCAAACTCCCTAAATCAACAAATTCATCGGCTATTTCTTTTAAACGGCCGGAGGACGACCTTCCAAAAGCAATGACTTCCACTCTTTTCCCTTGGTTTTTTAAGTATTCAACCAAAGAAATAAAATCGCCATCACCAGAAGCAAGAACCAAAGTATCAACGCTCGGAGCTATTCTTATTGCGTCAACAACTATCCCTACATCCCAATCTGCTTTCTTCTGACCTCCGTAAAATTCTTGAAGATCTTTCACTCTTGTTTCAATCCCAAGTTTAGTCAGCGCCTCAAAAAAAGGTTTTTCCTCTCCAGTTTTTGTTCTTACCACATAGGCAAAGGCTCGAATTAAATTCCTTTCACTGACCGCCATTTTTAAAATCTCCCGAAAATTAACCCGGGCATTATATAAATTCTTGGCAGAGTGATATAAGTTTTGGACATCAATTAACACCCCAACTCTTTGTCCGCTATGTTTTATAACCATAAATTGAAAATTATCGTTTAAGTCCTACTGCTTTCACAATTTTATTATAGCTCTTTTCGTTCTCTTTTTTTAGATATTTCAAAAGTTTTCTTCTCTTAGAAACCATTTTCAAAAGCCCTCTTTTGGAATGAAAATCTTTTGAATGTTTTTTTAAATGCGAAAGTAACTTTTTAATTTCTTCGGTAAGTAAAACAATCTGAACCTCGGCAGACCCGGTGTCTGCCTTATGTAGTTTATGCTTCTCAATTATTTTTGTTTTTTCTTCTGGCGTTAACATATTAATTATTTTTATTATAGCATAATTTTCTAAAACAAATAAGAAAGTAAGCAACTTTCTTATTCCTTTAAAAAATAAGATTAATCTAAGAAGATTAAGGGTTGAATGTGCCCCCACCAGGACTCGGACCTGGACTCATATCCTTAAGAGGGATCTGCTTTTCCAATTAAGCTATGGGGGCGATTTACGGACAAGAGATCTCCCACCATGTTCCTAATCCTGTCCACTCCGCTACCCCGATTGTCGTTAAAAACAAATTAACAACTAACCAAGCGCCGTAAATTATTACAAGACCGATTATAATTGCGGCAAATAAGCTTTTTACCCTGGAAAGCATTTCTGGTTTCCCTTGACTTATAACATACATCACACCGCCAATTGCTATCATTAAAGCACCCAAAACCGGAGCAACTCTAAATAAAAGAAAATCAATGATATTATCAAGCATTACAAAAAAATCACAAAGTTCGCAAGGATTTTCTCCAGGACCGCCGCAAGGTACTAAGCCAGCGGCTTGAACAGAATTAAAAATTAAAAAAAACAAAGCCAAAAAAGCTATTAAAATTATCTTTTTCATATTTTTTACCCAGTAGAAGAGTTTCGACAAAAGTTTTCTTTTAGAAAACTTTAAATCGTAAAACGAGTCGAAATTTCTTTACTGGATTAATTATAGCAAATCCTCCAAAAAAAGAAAAGGGTAAAATTAACCTTAGGGGAGCAGTTCTCTGTTTGAGTTTTCTGTTTCACTAAATTTCAATCTCTGATATACTATAATATGCCTTCTAAAATATATTCAGCTGCTATTGCCGGGCTGGATGCTCAAATCATTGAAGTAGAAGTGGATGTCTCGTATGGATTGAGACATTTTGAAATTGTGGGTTTGCCGGATAAGGCAGTTCAGGAATCAAAGGAAAGAGTTGGAGCGGCAATTAAAAGCTCTAATTTTCAATCTCCTCACAGCCAGCCCCAAAGGGTTTTGGTGAGCTTAGCTCCGGCTGACCTTAAAAAAGAGGGCTCTTTATATGATCTTCCGATTGCTTTGGGATATCTCTCTGCTTCTGGCCAGATTAAATTTAATCCTCAAAATAAAATCTTTATTGGAGAATTAGCTTTAGACGGCAAACTAAGACCGGTTAAAGGAGCGCTTTCGCTTGCCTTAGCCGCTGAAGAAAAAGGTTGGCAAGAAATAATTTTACCAAAAGCTAATGCTTCGGAAGCTGCTTTAATCTCTGCCTCTCACGCAAGTAAACAGAATCTCAAAATAATCGGCTTAGAATCTTTAAAAGAGACGATTAATTATTTAGAAGGGAAAGTCCAAATAGATCCTTTTGAAATTAACATCAAAGATTTTTTAGAAAAACCTAATTATCCGGTAGATCTTGGCTGGGTTAAGGGCCAAGAAAGTTCTAAAAGAGCTCTGGAAATTGCCGCTGCCGGCGGCCACAATTTATTGATGCAGGGTCCTCCCGGAGCTGGGAAAAGTTTATTAGCCAGCGCTCTTCCTTCAATTTTACCCGATCTTTCTTCTGAAGAGATATTAGAGGTTACTAAAATTTATAGCGTTGCCGGTTTTTTGCCAAAAGAAAAGCCCTTGATTAATTGCCGCCCCTTTCGTTCGCCCCATCACACTACTTCTGAAGCGGCTTTAATCGGCGGAGGAAATCCGCCGAAGCCCGGAGAAATAACTTTATCCCATCGGGGCATTCTGTTCTTAGATGAATTTCCGGAATTTCATCGAGATGTCTTAGAGTCCCTCCGTCAGCCTTTGGAGGAAGGAAAAATTACTATTTTAAGAGCTAAACACCGCTTGACTTTTCCAAGCCGCTTCACTCTAATTGCCGCCGCTAATCCTTGCCCTTGCGGTTATTACAGAGATCCGAATAAAGCTTGCCAATGTTTACCTTCCCAAATTGCCAAATACAGAAGAAAGCTTTCCGGTCCCTTGATTGACCGGATTGACCTTTTTATTGATGTTCCTCAATTAAAATTTGAAAAACTAACCAGTCCCGATGAGGAAAATTCCAGCATTAAAATAAAAGAAAGAGTAGAATGGGCTCGTAAAATTCAGCGAGAACGGTTCTCAACAGAGATTACTAATTCTGAAATGCGAATTCCAGAAATTAAAAGATATTGCCAAGTTGATTCAAGGTCTCAAAATATTTTAAAGCGCTTTGTAGATTCGGTTAAACTCTCTGCTCGCGGCTATCATCGAGTTTTGAAAGTAGCAAGAACTATTGCCGATTTAGATAATTCTGAAAAAATTAGTTACAGCCATTTGACCGAAGCTTTAATGTATAGAATTCGAGAAAATTAACTAAGCCGGGCAGGATCTCCGATACCCTAAAACAAAAAAGCAGTTCAATTGAGCTGTTTTTTTTGTTTTATGTTTTAAATTTTAATTTCTAAGATCTCACTTCTTCCGGCTTATAAAACTTCCTACTGGATATTTGCTTAAAAAGTTTTTCGTTGTTGTTCTCAACACATCAAAGTGTAAATGGCATCCCGTAGCATAACCCGTAGAGCCTATCCTTCCGATGGGATCTCCTGCACTTACTTTTTGTCCAGCGGCAACTAAAATTACAGAGAGGTGCCCATAATAAGTTACCACTCCGTTTGGATGTAAAATTGTAACTCTATTTCCTCCGATTTTAATTCGCCCTACCCTTTCTACTGTCCCTCCAGCCGCAGCTACAACTAATGAACCGCAATCATTAGCAATATCAATCGCATTATAAGGATGCAAGCCCTGACTAATCATTCCCTCGCAGGGTAAAATAAAATAAGAATTTCCTACCGGAATATCATTTACAAAAGTTGGAATTGGAATTGGAGACTGCTTGCCGTTAGGAATAATTAAAAAATCGCCGATGTAGATATTCCCTTCGTTGCCGAGTTCGTTAAATTCAACGATTTCTTTCAGATTTGCTTCATAGGTTTCAGCAATTTTACTTAGAGTATCATTTCTCTCAACCATATAAAGTACTCCCGAAACCGGCAGAATAATCAATTTCTGACCCGGCTTAATTATTGATTTTGAGCTTAAATCATTAGCCCATAAAATCGTGTCAAGAGAAATATCATATTTAGCTGCGATAGAAGAAAGGGTATCGCCTGATTCTACAATATGTTCAATAATTTCTTTTCTTCCCTCTGTCTCGCTTTCAATGCCTCCCAGCATACTTCCCAAAACCTGAGGAGTAATTGTTGTTGGCGGGGAAACTCCAACTACGCTATTTTTTTGAATAAAACTCATCTTGGGAGATTCTCTTAGAAAGTTTTTCACAGGTTCTAAAAATAAATTTTGGGGAGGAAGTTTAGTTTTTATGGTTGCAGTTAAAAAGGAAAAATCCCAAAGAGAAAGGGATTTTAAGGCCGGCTCAAAAACTAAAATTCCAAATAAAAAAATGGCAAAAATCGCTGCCACCCCAAAAAAAAGTTCTTCTTTAAAAGATTTCTGAAATCTTTGGCAGAATTTTTTAAGATAAAAACGAAATCTAAACATCTATTTTAATATATTAGCTTATTAAAAATAAAAGTCAACCCCGTTGGAAGTGGAAAACTTTCAACGAAGTCAAGCGATTTTTCCGCGCCCCTTTCCCCCGCAGAGCGCAGCATGGTATTATTGAACAATGTATGGCATTAAACCTTCCAAACGACTCGGCCAAAATTTTTTGATTGACAAAAGTGTTGTTAAAAAAGTTATTAAAGCAGCTGGGCTTCATTCAAAAGATATTGTTTTGGAAGTTGGTCCCGGAATTGGGGCTTTAACCAAAGAAATAGCTAAAAAAGCAGGCAAGATAATCACAGTAGAAAAAGACCCGCGAATGGTAGAGATACTAATGGATAATTTAAAAGGGTTTAAGAATATTGAAATTATTAACAAAGACATACTCAAATATAATTTTCAATTTTCAAAAAAATACAAAATTGTTGCTAACTTGCCGTTTTATATTACAGCTCCAGTGATTAGAAAGTTTTTAGAAAGCAAATATCCGCCAGAAGAGATGGTTTTAATAGTTCAAAAAGAAGTTGCTCAAAGAATATGCTCTAAGCCCCCAAAGATGAACATTTTAGCTGTCTCTGTCCAATTTTACGCTAAACCCAAAATTATTTCCTATATTTCAAGAAAATCTTTCTGGCCCAGTCCAAAAGTAGATTCGGCAATTATCAAAATAGTCCCCCAAAAAAAGTATAAAGACATTGATATTGATTTGTTTTTCAAAGTTGTCAAAGCTGGCTTTGCCCATCCCAGAAAACAACTTGCCAACAA